>CAYVKB010000054.1:0-16536 GCA_964451985.1 uncultured Fimbriimonadales bacterium
GGGCGGTTGCGCAGGGTCATCACCAGCGAGGTTTTGTCGTTACCTGTCGGCGCGGGTTCATTGTAGCCAATCACTAGGAAGCGCGTGCGGTTGTGCGGGTTGTCTTCGATATGCTCGCATAGGATGGGCACGCCGTAGAGTTCGGAGGCGAGGGCGTTGCCGACTGCTGCGCCGTTGGGGTCTTCAGCAGCGAAGCGCACAGCGCGCGCAGTAGGCACCGTCTCGATAATCTCCGCCGCGGGCAGGTGTAGCCGTAGCCAACGCCGACACTGTTGCAGTGGCTGCGGTCCCGCGTACACGCGCACAATCTGGTTCGTGTTCTTCGCTTTCGAAAGCAGGTGGTGCGCAATCGGCACATACACCTCCGCGCAGATGCGGGCGTTGGTCAGCGGGAACATATCCAGCGTCTCCGGCACCACACCCGCCAGCGAGTTCTCGACAGGCACCACACCGTAGTCCACATTCGACTGTTCCACCGACGCGAACACATCGGCGATGCTCTCGACAGGCGTGAAGTGCGCGGCGCGCCCGAAGCATTTCAGCGCGGCAGCGTGCGTGAACGTGCCTTCGGGTCCCCAATAGGCAACTGTCGGGGCTTTCTCCAACGCGCGCGAGATCGAGATGATCTCGCGAAAGATGCCTATAATCTGCTCCTGGCTCAGCGGTCCACGATTCAGCTGCTGTAGTTTACGATAAATCATCTGCTCGCGTTCGGGAGTGAAGAACGGCTTATCGTCGCGCGATTTAATTTCGCCGATTTGCTTTGCCAGCTCCGCCCGTTCGTTCAGCAGTTGCAGCAGTTGCTCGTCAATTTGGTCGATTAGCTGTCTCAGTTCGGATAGTTTGCGCATGCCTGCATGCTCTCCTGTGCGCGGGGCTTCGTCGCTCGCCGCGAAATGATGCGGGCAATAAATTGTACCCTAACCACAGGTTCTACACTCTCACCGTTGCCGCCTCAAGGATTGTCATCTTCCCCTTTTCGGTGTCTAATTCTGCCAGCACGCCGTAGGGCAGTGTCAGCGGGTCGATGATGTGCCCGAACGGGAAGCCCGCCATCGACGGCTGGGACAGACCGCTGAAATAGTCGTCCAGAATCTCGTCGGGTGTGAGGGTTTGCTCACCCTCTTTCACGTGCTTTTCCCAGCGAGTGTCCTCACTAAAGGCGATACCTTTGCACACCTCCCACTTGCCCGCGAGTTTGAGATGGTTCAGCATCGCGTCCAGTCGATACGGCGGTTCGTCTACATCCTCAATCATCACGATTGCGTCACGGGTGTCCAGTTCGTAAGGTGTGCCGATCGAGTCTGCCATCAGGCACAGGCAACCCCCTGTGAGGCGTCCCTGTGCTTTACCGGGCACAATCGTGCGATAGGGCGCATTCCAAGTGGGTAGCTCGCCCAGCGGTTCTGGAACCTCCAGAGCACGCCAGAAGACCTCCATCGCATGGTCAGGGATATGGCGCGTCATGGTGATTGGCATCGGCGCGTACAGCCCAATCAGTCCCACTTGCCGCAGCAGCCACAGGTGCAACACCGTCACGTCGCTGTAGCCAATTAGCACCTTTGGATTGTTGCGAAACACCGCCGGGTCTAAGTGCGGGATTAATCGCGCTGCGCCATAGCCGCCGCGCGAGCACAATACAGCGTCGATATCCTCACGGGCGAACATCGCCATCAAGTCACGTGCGCGTTGCTCGTCAGTTCCCCCAAGATAACCGCGCCGCGCCAGCACATGTTCTCCTAATACAATCTTGTAGCCCCGCTGGTAAAACGGCTGTAACCCTTTTTCCAAATCTTCAGGCTCAATCGCACTTGAAGGCGACACAACGCCTATCGTCGTTCCGGGTTCAATCGCTCGCGGTCGTAGCAAGTTCATGGGAGTTAGTTTCGAGGTTGTAGGCAGAAATCCTATTGCCTACGCAGGAGCGGTTTGCAGTCGCGATGGAGTTGCAAACCGCTCCCACAGAACACAGAAGCGGAATTAATCAGGTGTTCGGCGTGCCGCCGGGAATGCCCGACAGGTCGCATGGCAGGGTGTAGGTGTCCACCTCGCCACCGCTGCTGGTGGGCGAGCGTCCCGGAATGCGAGCGTCGCGTCGATACCACTTCGCGTGTCCATCTACGAAGTTGATGTTGATACCGTCCTTGTGGCGCGGGTCGCCGGGGAAGTTGTCCCAGCCGAACGGTCCCACAGGGCGCGGGCAGCGCGGGTCGATGGGCGGGTCGCTTGCGCGCTTATACACAGAATCGTAGAACATCGTGGTGTTTACGGGATCCTGAATCGCCGCCAGCGGCACCACAGGGTCTTGTTCAAACAACCCGGGCGGCAGTGCAGGATCCTGGAACACTGCGAAGTTCAGCGCATAGGAGGCATAGCGGAAGTTACCACTGGTGCGCAACCCTAAAGTTGCCAGAATCGCCTGGAAATCGATACCGGGACGGTTGGACGGGCACACCAGGATTTCCACGTTCTTCATGTAGGGCATCACCGCGTCAAAAACGGTAAATACCCGGTCGTTCGTACCGGGATTCAGAATTGCCCGATCCATGCTGTACACACTCTGGGGAAACATCTCGTCGTAGTCCTGCACATAGCTCAGTGTCGCCAACGCGAACTGGCGCAGGTTGCTGAGACACGAGGTCTGGCGCGCGCTCTCTCGAGCCTGCGCGAACACGGGGAACAGAATCGCCGCTAAGATGGCGATAATCGCTATCACAACCAGCAACTCGATCAGCGTGAAACCACGCCGCAACGAATTCACCTTACTCATAACGAAATGAAGTTTACTGGCTCGAAGGTTAAGAAGAGGTTATAAGTCCCTCAAAAAGCGTTGAGGCGACTCCCTCTGTCACCGTTGCCCTATAAGGTATAATCCCTTTTTGGAGGAACACGCTTTGCGGTATATTCCGAGCATCGGCATGGAAGTTCACGCGCAGCTCCTAACAGAGAGCAAGATGTTCTGCGCGTGCCCCACGCGCTTCGGCGACTTGCCTAACACGAATGTGTGTCCGATTTGTCTGGGGATGCCAGGTGTGCTGCCCGTGCCCAACAAAAAAGCCGTGGAACACGTGATTCGCACTGCGCTCGCGCTCAACTGCCAGATTGCCCCCCTGACGATGTTCTACCGCAAGAATTACTTCTATCCCGACCTGCCCAAAGGCTACCAGATTTCCCAATACGGCGAGGTACATCCCATCGGCACGCAGGGTTATCTGGAGATTGAGGTGGAGGGTGAGCGGTTCCCTGTGCGTATCCGCCGCGTGCATCTGGAAGAGGACACGGGCAAACTGTTCCACTATCTACCAGGCGAGAGCGAGGTGGACTTCAATCGTGCGGGCGCGCCCCTGATGGAGATTGTAACCGACTTCCCGCCCGACATCCACTCCGCTGAAGCCGCCAAAGAGTACCTCGTGCAGCTCCGCGCCGTGTTGACCTACTTGGGCGTGTGCGACGGCAAGATGGAGGAAGGCTCGCTGCGCTGTGAACCCAACATCAGCGTCGCCCCCGAAGGCAGCGACCGACTGGGTGTGAAAACCGAACTCAAGAACCTTAACTCGTTCCGTTCTGTGGTGCGCGGCATCGAGTTCGAGGTGGAACGGCAAATCAAAATCCTACAAGAGGGTGGGCAGGTGGTGCAGGAGACGCGCGGCTGGAGCGAGGAAGGCTCCTACAGCTTCCCTATGCGCACCAAAGAGTTCGAGCAGGACTACCGCTACTTCCCCGAACCCGACATCGTGCCGATTCAGATTACCGAAACGTGGCTGGAGCAATTGCGGGCGACGATACCTGAACTGCCCCTGCAAAAAGCCGACCGCTACCGTAAGGAGTATGGGTTGGGCGACACTGAAACGCGCATCTTGACCGCCGACATCGATACAGCGACCTACTTCGAGCGATGCGTGGAACTGGGCGTGGAACCGAAAACTGCCAGCAACTGGATTACCGTCGAGCTACAGGCAAGGCTGAACGAGACCAATACGTCCATCCGCAGCTCCAAACTGCAGCCCGCCCACTTAGCCGACTTGATTGACCTGTTGCAGAAAAATGTGATTTCGGGACGCATCGCGAAAGAGCTATTCGATGAGGTGTTCCAGACGGGCGAGATGCCGTCTCAGATAGTGCAACAGCGCGGCTTGGTGCAGATTTCCGACGAAGATTCACTGCGCGCGGCTGCCCGTAAGGTGATTGCTGACAATCCTGAGGTAGTGGAGAAATACCGTGCGGGTAAAACCAGCGTCTTGGGCTTCTTGGTGGGGCAGATGATGCGCGAGACGCAAGGGCGTGCAAACCCGCAGCGCGCCCAGGAACTCTTGCGCGAGGAGCTGGGGTAAACCAACTATGGGTACACGCAAGTTTTTGAGGTATGGCGTTAGTCTCGTGATGATTCTATTCGGTATCATAATTATTTACTACGAGTATTTCCTGTTCCAGCGCACGGAAGGGTTGCTGCTGGGCGGGTTATTAATCCTATGGGCGTTTGTGCGCGTGTGGGCGTTCCGTCAGTTCGTAGAGCGACGCACGCGCTGAAATGGAGTGAGAGCGATGGGGCTAAAACTGTTCGGCTGGAGAAAACATAAAACTGAGAGTGAAGCGGCGGCGCCGCCGAAGCGACTATTGATACCGTTTAGCAACACCCACGACGACCGCGATGCGCTGCGCTTCGCGGCAGAGATGGCACAAGTGTTCGATGCGCATTTGACTGTGCTGTGCCTGGTGGAGACGCCGCGCTCGGTTGGACTGGAAAGCTGTCCCCTGACGCGCCTGCACGAAGGCGAACTGGTTGCCGCTGCCGCCCGCGAAATTGCCGAAGAGATTGGCGTTCACCACTTAGAAACTGTTATTCGCCCTGCCCACCATTGCGGATACGCCATCGTGAGCGCGGCAGAAGAGTATCAGACCGACTTACTATTCATCACAGCGCGGTATCGCAACGGTAAGGCGCGCCCTGTACTGGACGACACTGTCGAGGTCGTGCTACGCAAAGCGCGCTGTCAGGTGTGGCTGTACGGCGCACCGCAGGAGGAGGAGTGAGCATGCGCATCGTGATTATGGGCTGCGGACGCACCGGATCGATGCTCGCCCTACTGATGAGCCACGCGGGGCATCAGGTCACGGTAATTGAAAAATCGCAGGACGCGCTGCTGCGACTGGGCAAACGGCACAATTGCAGCGTGGTCGTGGGCGACGGGCTGGACGAGGACACCCTGCGCCGTGCGGAAGTGGAGAAAGCCGACGCCTTTATGGCCTGCACCAACGGCGACAACACGAACTTAATGGTGGTGCAGATGGCGCGTGAGCTGTTTGGCGTTAAGCGCGTCGCCGCTAAGGTGAACGACCCTGTGCGCGCGGAGGCTTACCGTGAATATGGCATCTTCACGCTCACCAGCGGCGCGCTGATGGCGGGCTACCTGCGCGACTGGCTGCTGGGCAACCCCACCCGCAATATCGAGGAGTATAACCAGTTCTATCCCGAGCTGCGCCAACTGCTGGAGGATTAACCTTGCGCCCCGGTAGGTGCGGTTTCCGACCGCTTATAGCGACTCTGGCTCTGATTCTCTGCGCCTGCCGCGAGGCGGAAACGCCTCCTACAGAGCCGTTTCAGTTCCCCATCGGCGTATTCATTCAGGGCAAGCCGAATGACTTCTGGGACACCGCGCTGCACGGGCTGAAGAGCCGACTACAGCTGCCGAGCGTGCAGCTGGAAAAAACCTTTTTCACAACTGCTGAGCGCGAGACGATTGCCCAACGCCTGCAAGAATCGGACTGGCGCGCGATTGCGGTTTGCGCCCCGAATGATGCATGGGCGAAACAGACCGTTGAGCAGGCCATTCAAGCGGGCGTGCCAGTGGTGCTGATGGGCGCAGACTTGCCCAACACGACGCGCTTGGCGTTTGTGGGCACTTACTACTACGACGCGGGGCGGCGTGCAGGGGCATGGTACGCACAACGTATCTCCGCAGGCGAAGTGGCGGTGGTGGCGGGGCATCCCGTACCGCGCGCCGTGTCCGAGTTCTGGGAAGGCTTTCGGCACGGCTTGCTGTTCAATCGGCGCGTGCAAGCGCGCCTGCTGCCCCTCACCGATAGCGCAAAACCCCCCTCTGTGATTCAAAAACTGGCATCCGAGCCACGCCTTAAGGGTATATTTCTCTTGGGCGCGGAGGTTGCCCAGCAGGGAGTCGGCGTTGCGCCGCGAACGAATCTTGGAGTTCTCAGTTGGCGTGAATCAGCAAAGGACTGGTACCTCTCTCGGCAAATTGACTTGCTGATTCTGGAACGCCCTGAGGAGATTGGTGTGCGTACGGCGAACCTGCTACGCAACCTCAGTCAGGGACGCGGTGGCGACCTACAGATTGTGTATGTGCCCTATGAATGGCGAGCGCGCTGAGTTTCCAAAATCTCGTAATTGTGCTGTAGGCAACGATGAGCCGTTTTGCGTATATAATATTGAAAGGGCAAGTGGAGGCGCGGTTATGACCCAGAAAGCGCTGTTGGTATTGGAAGGCGATTTCGGGTCGAATCGTGAAGGTGCGGCGCGCCTCAAGGGGGAGCGCGAGCAATTCATGCGCAATATACAACAACTCATCCAGCCCGCCCGCGTGTGGGTGAATCCCGACCACACTGTGGAGACGGCACTGTTGCTGATGCGGGGGTATCGCTTACTGGGGCTGCCTGTGTACGAGAAAGGACAGGTACTAGGCATCGTGGAAATGGAGCGGCTTCTGGGCGTTGACCTCCAAACACCTGTACGCGAGGTGATGACCACCGAACTGATGGACGTCACGCCGCAGACACCCCTGCGTGTTGTCGCCGAATGGATGCAACGCCACCGCCAAACCCTGTTGCCCGTGATGGACGGCGAGCAACTTTGCTATGTTACTGTGTTCGACCTGCTTTCGGATATTGGGCGTAGCTACGACCCCATGACCGGGCTGCCGTGGTCGGACTTCCTGCGCGAATGGAGTATAGAGCGACTCGCGGAAGGTCGTGAAATCACTATCATCTTTTTCGATTTGGACAACTTCGGCGTGTTCAACAGGCAGTATGGACACTTAGTGGGCGACGCGGTGCTGAAACGCGTGGCGCAAATCCTGCAAAGCGGAATCGACCCGCAGACCGATGTGGTGTGTCGCTGGGGCGGCGACGAGTTTGCGATTTCCACGCTGCGCTGTCTTGAGAAAGCGAAGCAGCTAGCGAACGATCTCAGTCAGGAGATTGCTACTATCCGTCTAGATAATGTAGACATTCCCATCAATGTATCGTATGGCTGTTGGGGGGGCAGGCGCGAGCACGAGCGCGAACAGGTCCATTACGCTGCTACAGTGGACAACTTGGTCAACCTCGCTAGCCAAGAGTGCCTAATGATGAAAGGTACTTCGTCCCGCACGTTGCAGGGTGGGCAACTTGCGCTGCCCGTTCAAGCAGTCGTGGAAACACAACCGTCGACAGAGAAGCGCATCAGGATTCAAAGCATTT
Source organism: uncultured Fimbriimonadales bacterium (assembly GCA_964451985.1). Taxonomy (GTDB): domain Bacteria; phylum Armatimonadota; class Fimbriimonadia; order Fimbriimonadales; family GBS-DC; genus GBS-DC. The sequence goes on from CAYVKB010000054.1 coordinate 7,474, forward strand.
CCTACGAGCGCGAGGGGCGTCGCGCAAAAGCGCGCGTGTATCTGCAGGCTGAGAACCGCGTGCTGGAAGGCGTATCGGAAGGCGAAGCAGACCCAAAGCGTCGGATTGCCGAAGCGACGCTGAACGCCTTGCGCCCGCTAACGCCCGCCTTACTGCAGGTGAAGCTGCAGGAAGTGTCGGAGACCAACACCGAGACCGAGCACGCCCTCGTGAACGTGATTCTGCTGTGGGAGACCGGAGAAACCCGTATGGAACTGGTGGGTAGTGCACTACTGAGGGGAGAGCCGAACCGCGCCGTCGCTGCCGCCGTGCTGGACGCCCTCAACCGACGCCTCGGACGCATACTGGATAACGTTTGACCGTTGCTTGAGCCTTCTGCCCAAGCAAGAGCGTTTAGAGGACCAGACGACCGAAATCCTGAGGCTATCGGAGTGACTATGCAACGATCGGAGCAGGTGGAACAGGAGTTTCAAGAGTCTGCCCAATCTACTGACGATCTTGAATAAGGCGCAGAATCTCCGCGTTGCCGCTGCGTTTTGCAGCGTCTAGGACTGTGTCGCCCAGGGCACTTTGGGCTTTCGGGTCTGCCCCGCGCTGCAGGAGCATCTTCACCGTGTCAACATGCCCGTTTTCCGCCGCCATCATCAGCAGGGTGCGCCCGTTGCGGTCGCGTAGGTTGGGTGAGACGCCCTTATCCAACATCGCCTGCAACACGCGCGTCCTGCCGTAAACGGCGGCATAATGCACGGGCGAATTGCCTGGATGGCGGTTCTCTCGGTCGCCGGATTTATCGCGGGCGTCTAAGCTTGCGCCTTTCTCGATTAACAAGAGGGCGATGTCGTCGTAGCCACGAATAACAGCGATGCTGAGCGCGGTTAGCCCCGAGCGCGTCCGAGCGTTCACGACCGCGCCACCTGTCAGCACGCGCCGTACCTGCTCGATATCGCCTGATTCCACCGCCCGAAGGAGCAGTTCGTTGCGTTCAATCTGCGCCGAGCGCACCCCGCGAAACCACGGCGAAGCCAGTACCAGCACGGTCAGCACCACTGGCGCCACAAACAGCCCCAGCACCAGCAGCTTCGACGTCTTGCTGCTTGAACCTGACATTACTTCATTCGTGGAGCGCATATTGTAACGCCTCGATAAACCGTTCGTTCTGTTCGGGTGTGCCTGTGTTCACGCGCAGGTAGGTGGGCATGCCGAACACCTCGCCTGTGCGTACCAGCACGCCCCGCTCCAGCAACCGTTTCTGAATGCGAGCACACTCACAGCCGACCTCAATCAGTAGGAAGTTCGCCTGCGATGGCACTGCCCGCAGTCCCAGCCTCTCGCACGCTCGTTGTAGATACTCCAGCCCTGCACGATTAAATGCCCGCGTGCGCTCAATATGTTCGGTGTCGCCCAGCGCGGCGGCGGCGGCGACCTGCGCCAGCGTGTTCACATTGAACGGCTCGCGCACGCGCTCAATCGGGTCTAACACCTCCGGGCGTGCGATTGCATAGCCCACCCGCAGCCCAGCCAACCCGTACGCTTTGGAAAAAGTGCGCAACACCGCAACATTCCGACCCGCCCGCACGTACTCCACACCGCTGGGGTAGTCGGGATGGTCTGCGTACTCGTAGTATGCTTCATCCAGTATCACCAGGGTATGCTCAGGAATCTGTTCCAGAAACCGTTCCAGTTCGGCGCAATAGACGATTGTGCCCGTCGGGTTGTTCGGATTGGCGATATAGAGCAGCTTAGTGCGCTCGGTAACGGCCGCCGCCATCGTGGGCAGGTCGTGGCGCAAATCGGACGTCAGGGGTATGTGCTTCAAAACTGCCTGATTGAGCTGAGCCGACGCCTCGTAGCGCACAAACGACGGACGACCCATGATTAACTCATCGTTTGGCTCCAAGTACGCGATTCCGAATAGGTGTATCAGCTCATCTGAACCGTTGCCAAAAGCGAAGTGGTTAGGCGGCAAGCTGTAAAACTGGCTGAGCGCGTCGCGTAGAACCGTGCAGTTACCGTCCGGATAGAGATGGATTTTGTCTAAATAGTGCAGAATTGCCTCTTTCGCGCGGGGCGATGCGCCCAGTGGGTTCTCGTTCGCTGAGAGTTTGATTAGCTCGCGCAGCCCCAGCTCCTGCATCAGTTGGTCAGGCGTTTTGCCGGGGCGATAGGGCTGCATCCGATAGACATGCGTGCGCGCTCGGGTGGACATGTCGTAATTCTACCTCAAAGTATGGAGATACCTCTCCGGCGCATACATCACAATCGTCAGCCCGATACCCAGTTGGCGTACAGTTCTCGGCAGGGTTCACTCAAATAACCCCGGTTGCTGCGGGCGTGGGGGGCGTTCCCGTCGCTCGCGCGACTCACGCCGCGTGCGACTGCTGTGCCGCTGCAGAATCTGTTCGCTAATCGCCTTTGCTTCAGGGTTGCTGTAGGCGTGTTGAAGCTTCTCACGAGCGGCGCGCGCCGCCGACTCATGCTCCACAATCGGCGCAGGGTAATCGATGCCAATCAAGCACCCGCACGCGCGTTGCATCTCTGAAGGCATGCGGTACGGTTCGTGAATCCACGCAGTGGACACGCACTTCAGCTCAGGCACCCAACGGCGAATGAACGCGCCCGTCGGGTCTTGGTCGTAGGATTGCTTGACCACGTTGTAAATCCGAAACGCGCTGATGCCTGTGCTGCCCGATTGCATCTGGATCTGACTCCAGTGGATGCCGGGTTCGTAGTCTACATAGTGCCGTGCAAGGTGCAACCCCACTGCGCGCCACGGCTGCCATAGGTGATAGCATGCAAAGGCGGTGAGCATCGCGCGCATGCGGAAGTTGATCCAACCTGTAGCGTGCAACATACGCATGCAGGCATCCACAAAGGGGTAGCCAGTGCGTCCTTGTGCCCACGCCTCGAACAGCGCGGGGTCAACCTCCAAGCGTTCATTCGCGAGCGCGGGGTGCATCGGCTCGAACTCGATGCTGGGCAGGCTTTCCAAGCGTTGCATAAAGTGGCTGCGCCAGCCCAGGCGCGACTCGAACGCCTGCAGCGAGCGCAGCAGCCCTGCAGCGTTGGGGTCGGCTTGCACTTGCTGAATGCGTTGGCGGGTGGCTTGCACCACCTCGCGCAGCGACAGCGCGCCATATGCTAAATACGGTGACAAGCGCGAACACGCACTGGGTGCAGTGAGTGGGGAGAATAGCCCCCGCGCATAGTTCCGCACACGATGGCTCAGGAAACTTCGCAACAACGCCAGCCCGTGCGAGCGTCCGCCCGGCTGCACGTGGAGGCAATTGTCGTCGCCCACCAATACGGGTAGCTCGTCGGAACGCAGGAGTGGTATTTGCAATCGTGTGGGCGCGGGCGTGAGTGGCTGTCTCATCTCGGCTTCCCAATGTTCACGCCAGCCCTCACGCGATTGCAAGCCCCGTATCACCCCGTCCTGCGGCAGCTCGTTAAACGGCACACCTCGCGACTTCGCCCAGCGGCGCACCGCTTTATCGCGCCGGAACGTCCAGTCGTTGCCAATCTCCATGTGCGCCCAGAGCGCGTCGATGCCGTGCGCCTGGTGAATCGCCTCCAGCACGGCAACGGCATCGCCCGTGCGCACGATTAGCCCCTGTGCTCTGCCCGCCAGCCTGCCGAGTGTTCGGTCTAACTCCAGCAGGCACTCGCGCACGAACCGCCACTGCCGATTCGAAGTGTCGGGCTGACGCCATAGCTCCGGCTCGAAGATATAGAGGGGCAGCACCCACCCGCGCTGGCTTGCCTGATAGAGCGGCGCGTGGTCATACGCCCGTAAATCCCGCTTGAACCACACCACCTGCAACGGAGGCATACGGGAATTGTACCTGAGAATCTTAACTGCAACTGATGAACTTCTGCACTGCCTCTCGATATCAGCCTAATTTGCAGTTGCTATAAATTACAGTATCTCGCTGGGGCATCTCGATACGAAATGGCACGAAAGTTGCTACAACAGTTGGTATGTGGTCATAGCATCTTGTCCCTCCCTCTCCGAACGCGCCCCAGGCAATCCCTCCCCCTGGGGCGCGATTTTGTATTAGCTGCTGGGCGCGGCGCGAGGATGCAATCGCTGCTGCGCGGGCACACCACCCTCATCGGGCGTGGTTTCGGGCGCAACGACAGGTGGCTCCACAGGCTCGGGCTGACGCAGCACGGGTTGACCGCCATCCTCATCGCGCATCAGTGCAAGGAACTCCTCGCGGGTGAGGTTCTCACGTTCCATCAACGCCTGCACGATGCGATCCATCTTGTCACGGTTGCGTGTGAGGATTTCGCGGGCGCGCTGGTAGCACTCTTCAATAATGCGCCGCACTTCCTGGTCGATCTCGTAGGCGACCTGCTCGCTGTAGTTGCGGTCTTCCATGATGTCGCGTCCCAGGAATGGATTGCCATGTCGCCTGCCGAAGGTGAGCGGCCCGAGTTTCTCGCTCATGCCGTACTCGGTGACCATCGCGCGGGCGATTTCGGTGGCGCGTTTGAGGTCGTCGTGTGCGCCGGTGCCCACCTCGCCGAACACGAGTTCTTCCGCAACGCGCCCACCCAGCATCGTGGTAATCCGATCGAGCAGCGACTGGCGCGTATACAGGTAGCGATCGCGTTCAGGCATCTGGATAGTGTAGCCCAGCGCCATCCCGCGTGGCAGAATGGAGATTTTGTGCACGGGTTCCGCTTCAGGCAGCAGTTCACCCACGATAGCGTGTCCCACCTCGTGGTATGCCACGACCTCGCGCTCGCGCTTATCCACCACGCGGTTGCGCCGCTGAGGACCAGCAATTACGCGGTCGACGGCTTCCTCGAACTCTTCCATGCCGATGCGCGACTTGTTGCGTCGGGCGGCGATTAGCGCAGCTTCGTTGACAAGATTCGCCAAATCCGCGCCCGTGAAGCCCGGCGTGCGCTTCGCCAGCACATCCAAGTCCACATCAGGTCCTAGCGGTTTGCCTTTGGTATGTACTTCCAGAATCTTCCTGCGTCCGTCCACATCAGGCGGGTCGACCACGATATGGCGGTCGAATCGTCCCGGGCGCAGCAGCGCGGGGTCTAAGATGTCGGCGCGGTTCGTGGCAGCAATCACGATGATGCCCAGGTTCGGGTCGAAACCATCCATCTCCACGAGCAGCTGGTTGAGGGTTTGCTCGCGCTCGTCGTGTCCGCCGCCCAATCCCGTCCCGCGTTGGCGTCCGACGGCGTCGATTTCGTCGATGAAGATCAGAGCGGGTCGGTTCGCTTTGGCGGTCTCAAACAGGTCTCGCACGCGGGCTGCGCCCACGCCCACGAACATCTCCACGAAGTCGGAGCCGCTGATATGGAAGAACGGTACGCCTGCCTCGCCTGCTACTGCCCGTGCAAGCAGCGTCTTGCCGCAGCCGGGCGGTCCCAGCAGCAGCACGCCTTTGGGAATCTTCGCGCCGAGTTTCTTGTATTTTTCGGTGTTTTTAAGGTAGTCCACCACTTCGGCGAGTTCCTGTTTCGCCTCTTCCACGCCCGCTACGTCATCGAAAGTCACGCGCGGGATACTCTCATTGTAGCGTCGGGCACGCGCTTTGCCGAACGAGAACGCCTGATTATTGCCCGCCTGCGCCGAGCGCATCAGCAGGAACCAGAACAGCCCGCCAATCAGCAGAATCACAAGGAACATCCCCAGCATCTGGCTGAGGTAGTCGGGCACGCGGCTGTCTTCGGTGAATTTGAGATTAATCCCCGCCTCAGTCATCTGTTTATAAAGCGAGTCGCGTGCGGAGCCTTCGGGGGGCAGGGCGGCGTGGAACGGCGTGCCGTCGCGCAGCTTGCCCACCAGTCGGTTGCCTTGCGCGGTCGCTTCGGCGATGGTGCGCTGCTGCACGGCGTTCACGAGGGCGGTGTAGGTCAACTCGCGTGCGCCCATCGGCTGCAGTTGACGCAGGTATTGCATCACGAGCAGCAGCACCAGCACAAACCCCACAACAGTCAAAAATGTGCGTGCGTTCTTACTCACATACGCCTCCTGTAATTGTGCGCTAAGGATACCCAGTATCGATACGATTATCGGCGTTTGCCGCTCGCTTTGCGAGGGCATATTAAGCCACTGTAAAGTATACCCGAAATGGCGGGCGTGGGTTCCCCTACACTGAGGGTGAGCTAAAATGGTTTTCGTGGGCTATGAGCCAGCCTACCGTCGTCCTTGTTGCAGCCACCCTAGAGCCGCCTGCGCCCGCTCTGGTGTAATGGGCGTTTCCATTAGGAAGGTGTAGGGCAGTTGCTCTTCTGAGGCGTATTCGCGAGCGGTGAGCAGGGCATTTCGCACAGCAGGCTCGCCCGCTTCGTGCAGGATGGCGTGGTACTCCACGCCACAGGCGTCGGCGAGGGCGCGCAGTTCGTCTGGGTTATTCGCCTGCAGATACGCTACAAGCAGCGCGCACAGCGTCACCGCCGCGCCGTGCAGGTAGGTGCGCCCTGTCTGGTGTTCCAGAGTATACAGCACATGATGCTCCGAACCTTCCTCAGGGCGGCTGCTGCCCATCTGATAGCACAGATAGACTTCTTCGCAAAACAGTTCAGTCATCAGGCGCACGCCTGTTTCGTTCACGGCGTATACATCAGAGGCGTGTTGGCACAGGCGTTCCAGAATCACCGCGCTTCGCTGGGCGATTGCAGAATCGTACGGCTCGTCGGTGCGCGCGTGCGCCAGTTTCCAGTCGTATAATGCTGTGTGTATAGAAAGTAAATCGCCCACGCCGCCGCGGTTCAGGTGCGCAGGCGCGGTTTGGATTAACTCCGCATCCACATAAATCGCTTCAGGAAACACGCGCCCCGTGTAATGGATACGCCCCCCGCGTCGCACTGCCGCCGAGTCGGTGAACGGCGCATCGACCGTCAGCGCGCTGGGGATGAGAATCAGCGGCAACTCTTTGCGCCATGCAAGATATTTAGCCGTGTCGATCGCAGTGCCACCGCCTAAACCCACCACGCGCTCCACCCCTGCCCATGCTTCGGGGGAATGCTCAATCGTTTGCAAAACGGTTTCGTCCAAACTCTCCGCGCGCACGAGGCTGCGCGGGTTCGCCGAAAGCCGACTCCGCGCCGCGAACCACGCCTGTGGATCCACTACCAGCAGCGCATCCTCCAGCAACGAGTTCAACGCCGAGACGGACGTGAAGCGCGTCACACTGAGTGGGTTGAAAGGCATGAAGATACTTACCGAATAGCAAAATCCTCCTCTCCCACATCGTGGGAGAGGAGGAAGGGTTGAAAGGTTTACTCGCTGCTGCCGAAGCCAAACAGCACGCTCAGCAGGTCTGCGTCATCGACAATCCCATCGCCGTTCACATCGCCGAAGGTCATCGTCGCGCTTGCGGCAGTCGGGTTGCACACGTCAGTGCTCCAGCCACCTGCAGGGCGGCTGAAAGCGACTGCCAGCCCATTGTCCCAGCGACGCACTTTGATTGAGGCGATCGCGCCAGCAACAGGCAGGGTGAAGCGCCCGTTCTCATCGAGGTAGGTGGTGAAGCGGGTAGTGAAGGGCGTAGGACTACTATCATTCACTACTTCCACATCGACAAGGTTGCGGCGAAGAGCTTCCTCAGCACTGTCTCGATCTTCAAACTCGAATGCCAGCGGGTCGCTGGGCAAAGCGCGAGCGTCTAATGCGCTCATGTTCACCTGACCGACGAAGTTGTGTTTACCGCGAACCGCCAGATAGAATGAACCTGTGCCAATTGCGCCGAAGATACTGCCACTTGTAAGTGTCGTGAACACCGTGGAAGGCGGCGTGGATGCACGGAAGTAGCCGCGACCAGGCTGAAGTGAGACCGTACCCGGTGTACTGCTCGCAATCACCCAGCCGAGGTTTGCACGGTTCACAGTGGAGGTCGGCAACGCCCGAATCGTGAACCACGAGGCTTTCGGAATAGGTAGGTTGTTATAAGGTACAGTAATCAATATCAGATTGAAGCCGCCTGAGGGCGCAGCAGGAATCGTGATGTCCGTGATGGTCAACGTGTTAATTGCCGGCAACGCGCCGTTGGCAAAAACGCCGTCCCATGGGTGGATATTGATTTCCAAATTTAATGTGCCAGCAGTGGTGTTGGTATTCAGCAGGAGAAAGCTAACTTCGCTTATGCAGGCGCGGGCTGTTAAGGTGTCATAGCCGATGGTTCCAGGGTCAGCCGCGCCGCCCAGCACAACCATGTCATCGCCAATCACTCGGTCGCCTGCTGTGGTCGCCAGTGCGAAGAAAGACAACGCGCCCACACCCGAGTCGTTCAAACGCTGGTACATGGTCTGCAGAAAGATGTAGGGGTCGGGTTGGGAACCGGCGGGCTGGAAATCGCCGCGCAGGTCAACATGGTAAATCTGGGGACGCTCGCGTACTACTACGGTTCGGACAGACTCATTGGATAAGCTCGCGCTGGGAACGGGATTCTGCGCCACTGCAGCGCCTACGAACACCGTCGTCGTTAGCGCTACCGCGCTAAGTAAAGTAAAGCCTTTCATCAATACCTCCTGTAGAGTGGAATTACCTGCAAAAACAGGCGGAGCAATTATACACTATTTTTCGCACCTTGTCAAGGGGTATGGACTGCGACTGCCCAGTAGCCTTGCTGGATTAGCGTATTTGCGATGTGTTCGGCGTGCTTTTGCGTTTCACACAGCCCTACCTGTGCCGCGCCGCTGCCACACAGAATCACTTTCAGTGCGCCGGCTTGCTCCATCTGCAGGCGCAGGGTACGTAGTTCAGGGAAGGCTTTCAAAATGGGCACGTCGAAGTCGTTATGCAGCATGGGGGCAAGGTCAACTGGGGTTCGAATTGCGCCTTGTCGCAGGGCGTTGGCAAGGCGTTCAGTATGGGGCGCGGAAATGTGAGGCTTGATTTCACCGCGTTGCAGTTGCTCATACGCCCACCCAGTGGGTACGCCTACGCGGTAGGGTTTAGCAATAACCCACCAGAGGCGCGGCAGAGGTGGTAGTGGGCTGAGAATCTCGCCTTTGCCGGTGACGAGGGCGCAGCGGTTCGTCGTAGCGTCGGCGTCCTCGCCGACGAGTGCACTCTTCGTAGCGTCGGCGTCC
>CAYVKB010000055.1:0-1413 GCA_964451985.1 uncultured Fimbriimonadales bacterium
CGGCGGGGACGCAGACGCTACGGGCAGGGCTGGCGGTCGGCGGGGACGCCGACGCTACGGTGGGCGGGGTCGTCGGGATTACAACTGTCTAAAAGTCGCAATCGCATACGCCAGCGCGGTGTCATCGATGTCTTTATGCGTTACCAGGCGCAGGCGGTGCGGGTCTAACGCGATGCACAGCACCCCCCGCTCGGCAAGGGCGCGCTCAATCTCTAGCGCGGGGCGCGCCGTATGTACATACACCATGTTCGTTTGTACTGTTCGCAAATTTACCGAGAAGCCGGGCAGCTCGGCAATCGCTTCGGCGAGGCGTTTCGCGCGGGCATGGTCATCCGCGAGGCGGTCGATCATCGTGTCCAACGCCACAAGGCATGCCGCTGCCAGCACGCCCACCTGTCGCATCCCCCCGCCCAGCAACTTGCGTACTCGATGCGCCTCACGAATGAACTCGCGCGAACCTGCCAGCACCGAACCGACAGGGCAGCACAGCCCTTTGGAGAATGCAATCATCACAGAGTCTACATACTGCGTCCAAGCCGTGGGCGATGTACCGCAGGCAACCGCAGCGTTGAACAGCCGCGCGCCGTCCAAGTGCAGCTTCAGCCCGCGCTGCTGGGTCAGAAAGCGCAGGTCGGGCATCCACTCAGGTGGTAGAATCGTGCCGCCGCAGCGGTTGTGCGTGTTTTCAATGCACAGCAGGCGCGTGCCCGGTGTATGGTCATCAGCGGTGCGTACCCGCGCAGCGATGTCGGCGAGTTCAAAACTGCCATCGGCGATGGGGTAGGTCTCCGCCTGCACGCCAGCAATCACCGCAGGACCTGCAAGTTCGTAGTGCAGGATGTGGCTCTCAGAGTCCACCAGAATCGCGTCGCCTGGCTGCGTCCACACTTTGATAGCAATCTCGTTCGCCATCGTGCCAGAGGGAGTGAACAGCGCGGCTTCATGCCCTAATAGTTCAGCGGCGCGCTCCTGCAAACGGTTTACGGTGGGGTCTTCGCCATACACATCGTCGCCCAACTCCGCCTCCGCCATCGCGCGACGCATTGCAGGCGTAGGCAGGGTCACGGTATCCGAACGCAAATCGACGCGCATCACAAGGGAGTATACCTGGAAACTGAACAATCGCTCAGACGGTATAATCCGACTGATGGCGCTCACGCGCGAAGACCTGAAGGAACTGCCTGCACTGCTGCAGAGCGACCCTGAACTGCAGCTGGAACTGGCACAGCTGATCCTGAACGAGTCGGTTGTGGCAGAATTGATGCGTCGCGACTCCAACCTGCGCGAGACCTTCCGGCGTGCCGTGCTAACCGAAGAGTTGCTGAAACTACCAAAGGAAGTTCGCGAATTCCGAGAAGATGCCACAGGACGGCTGGAACGGTTAGAAGGGGAATTTCGTGAGTTCCGAGAGGA
>CAYVKB010000055.1:1513-16151 GCA_964451985.1 uncultured Fimbriimonadales bacterium
TGTTACAGAACGCTTGGAACGTTCAGACAGAGAGTTCCGCGAGTTCCGAGAGGATGTTACAGAACGCTTGGAACGTTCAGACAGAGAGTTCCGCGAGTTCCGAGAGGATACCACAGAACGCTTGGGATCGTTAGAAACAGAGGTAGCACAAGCTCGTCAGGGGGTGAACCGGCTAGAGAGTTGGCAGCGCGGCGAGGTGGGTCGGCGCGACGGCGAGGAGTATGAACGCAAAATCGTCATGCGCGCCCGTAGGATTTTCGGCTCAGGCGACGGCGGCTCGCCCGCACGCAGCGAGCGAATCTACCTGCAATTGGATCGATGGATGGTTCAGGCAGGCTTGCTGGAAGACGTAGACGAAGAACTTGACCCCATCGCAGCCGACCTGATTTGGTGGAAGGGCAATCGCGTGGCAGTTGCGGAAATCTCCGTCAAAGTCGATAAAAACGATGTGCTTCGGGCGAAGCGTCGCGCCGAGACGCTTGGCAAAGCGGGGTTAGACACGCTGCCTGTCGTTATTGGTTCGGAGTGGGCGCACCCAGAAACTGAGCAGATTGCTAATCAAGAGGGCGTGGCATGGCGCATTGGCAACAAGTTTTCCGAATCGCTGATTGCGTACCGACAGATGAAAGCGCCTGAGTAAGACAGGTACAATCTAAGTAGTGGAAACTAAAATCGCTCTGGTGGGGCTGTCGTCGGTAGAGTTGCGTGGGTGGGTCAGCGAGGTGCTGGGCGAGCCTGCCTATCGCGGTACGCAGCTGGCAAAGTGGATTTACCAGAAAGCTGCGGCAGACTTCGAGCAAATGACTGACCTGCCTGCCGCTATGCGCGCGCGTCTGCAGGAATGCGCGGTTGTCAGCCCGAACGCGATTAGCCTCACGCAGCATTCTAAGGACGGCACAGTGAAATGTCTACTCCACCTCGCCGATGGCAACGAGGTGGAGTGCGTGCTACTGCCCTATGACGACCGCGTATCGGTATGCCTCTCCACACAGGCGGGCTGCGCGATGGGCTGTCGGTTCTGCGCCACCGCACAAGGCGGCTACACGCGTAACCTCACTGCCGGCGAGATTGTCGACCAGTTGCTGCACTTGCAACGGCTCAGCGAGCGGCGCATCAGCCACGTGGTGCTGATGGGTATGGGCGAGCCGCTGCTCAACTTCCAACAAGTTATATCCGCACTGCACCTAATCCACAACGAGTTGGGCATCAGCTATCGGCGCATTACGGTCTCGACAGTGGGTATCGTGCCTAAAATCTACGCGCTGGCGGGATACAACCTACCGATTACCTTAGCCGTCTCGCTGCACGCGCCCGATGACGAAACACGCGCCCGCATTATGCCTGTGAATCGCAAGTGGGGTGTGGACGCGCTGATTCAAGCCGCCCGCGACTATTTCGAGACAACCAAACGGCGCATCACCTTTGAATACCTGCTGCTGCGTGAAGTGAACGACACTCCATGGCACGCGGAGCAGCTGGTGAAAAAGCTGAGGGGCGTACCCTGCTTGGTAAACCTCATTCCCTTCAATTATGTGCCTACGCCCGATGACTTTCAGCGTCCGGAAGCTGAGCGTGTACGCCGATTCCGCCAGATCCTGGAGTCGGGTGGCGTTGAGGTGACACAGCGCACGGAGCGCGGACACGACATCGCCGCTGCTTGCGGGCAACTGCGCGGTAAACATCGCGGCAAGCCGATACCAGTGGCAATTCAGGCGAGGTAAGCAGTGCGAAACTACTTGGAAAAATCAGTTTTTTACATCCTCGTGCTCAGCCTGTGCATCGTTGTACTCACTGCCTGCCAGCCCCCGCCCAGCCCACCCCCCCGCAACCCCGAGCAACCACCGCGTGAGGAGTCATCCGTCAGCTTGCCCGACGCACACTACGCAATCGTGCAGCCCATACTGGAACAGCAGGACGAACAGGGGCGCATCCTGTGGAAACTGAAGGCGCAGTCACTAAAAGCCGAATCGCAGGACGCGAAGGCGCAGGGCGTGTTGACGCAGGTGCAGGGGTGGCTCTACAAAGACGGCAAGCCTACGCTGGAGTTTCGTGCGCCCTATGCCCGCGCCAACGCCGACACACGCGAAGTGGAAGCGTGGGGCACAGTCCGAGCCACTTCCAAAACAAATGATGCTAACCTGCAGGCAGGGCGAATCCTCTGGAAATCGCGCGAAGACCGAATCATCGCTCGCGAAGGTGTGTTTTTGAAATGGGGCGCATTCGAACTGCGCGAACGTGCCCTGATTGTGGATACCGCCCTTGAGAAAGTATGGGGCGTGCCCTAAACCGGCCACTGCTCCTGCCGATAGCCCATATCCCAGAACATCCACTCGTAGCGACTGGTCATCACGAAGTGGTGTTGCATCGCGGCGCGTTGGGCGTCGGTGAGCGTTTCGGCGGTCGCGTCGGTAATCGTCAGCACCTCGCGCACCACGCCTCCGAACTCCTCTGAAGCGTAGGTGTCAATCCACCGTTGGTAGAGCGGGTTGGTGGAGCCTTGCTTTTCCAGCGCCTTGCCCACTTCCCAGTAAATCCAGTAGCAGGGCAAAATTGCGCCCAGCAGCTCGTGGAACGGACGCGCATAACACACCGTCAGCAGGTAATGCGTATATGCCACACAAGTAGGTGCCATCGGCGTTGCGTACACCTGCTCCGGCGTCAGTCCGAACTCCTTGAAAAAGCCCTCGTGCAGCGAGCGTTCCACCAGAATCGCGTTCTTCGCATGGTCGTTGAAAATCGTAAGCCAGTCGTCGTGGGGCGATTTCGCCGCGGCGAGACTCAAGCACTGCGCATAATAACGCAAATAATGCGCGTCCTGCACCACGTAGAACTCGAACGCCTCGCGTGGTAGGCTGCCGTCGGTCAAGCCTACGAGAAACGGATGCTGAAGGGTCGCTTCATAGATTGGCGTGATGGATTGCCAAAGTCGCTCCGTGTAGCGCATGAAACTACTATTCGGCAAGGAAGTCTGAATTCCTCGCCTTAGAGAGTGTTAGAACTTATACACGCCAAGACACTCGTGGAGGGCGAGGCTCCCGCCGAGCGTCTTTTGCTCAGACGGTGCATGTTGCGATGATTTGGAATGGATGGCTCGGCGGGAGCCTCGCCCTCCAGTGTTGGAGCGTTTTGGGCGGATAAATTCGCTGCCCGACGCACTTCTCAAACGGTTTCTCACTGGGGATGGTCGACTGTGCTAATGGGGAGTTTCTGTCATTCCGATGCTAAAGTCTGAACGGTTTAACAGGCTGTCTTGCGTCGAAATGTGGAATCTTTTGCATGGGCGCGCTGCGCTCAGAGGAGCTATAATGCGAAGACCAATCGCGAGGGAACAGGGATTTACGCTCGTCGAGATTATGGTCGTGGTGTTCATCATCGCGTTGCTGGTGACACTGGCGATGCCCAGTTGGATGAACGCCCGCGCCCGCGCGCACACGCGCACCTGCGTCGCGAACCTGAGGCAGATTAATCAGGCGAAAGAGATGTACGCATTAGCGACACAGGCGGCGAACGGCGCAAATGTGACCATGGGTGATTTAGTGCCGACCTATTTGCAGAACGAACCGTTCTGCCCCGCGGGGGGCGGGGCAGCATACAGCGTGAACGCAGTGGGGACGCCGCCTACCTGCCCTACAGGACTACCTACCCATACCGCGGACTGGAACGGAGACTAACTATGCGAAGAGTCAGGGGATCGGCGTTTGCGGAGATTTTGGTGTCGGTGTTCATCGTAACGCTGCTGGTACTCAGCATCGCTGCGATGTCGCCGATGACCACGCGCATGCAACGCCAAGCGCAACAGTACACATTTGCTGCAAACGTCGCGCAAACGGCGATAGAGCGCGTGCGCACGCTCGATTTCCTGCAAATCACAGCGAACGGGCTAATCGCAGCAGGTATAGGACAATCGATAGAACTTAACGAGCAGAACCGGTTCCGAGTGCGTTTTACCATTTTGCAAACGCCGGGTGGAGGTACTTTGAACCTCGCGAACGACTTGCGCAACGGCTTCGGCACGATTGAAGTGGTCAACCTGACCACGAATAACAACATCTCCATCGGCTTGAAAACGGTGATTGTCACCGTGCGCTGGCAGGAGCCGCGCACGAACCGCTGGCAACAAGTGCAGCTGGCGACGACCATCGCCAGCCTCAAGTAGCACGGACAATCCTGTCCGTGCACAAAACATCGCTTAGGCGTCCCGCCCGTGCGGAGCACGGCGTTCCCGCCGTCGCACGGTAGGGTTGCCAGAGCATTTCGCTTGAGCGAGACGCTCAAGCCACACAGTGAGCCGGGACAAGATTGTCCCAGCGACACAGTATCAGGGGAGGAGCTATGATACGGGGTAGGAACACACGCCGCGCACGCGGCTCAATGATGCTGGAATTGATTATCGCCAGCGCACTGTCGGTGGTGGTAATCACGCTGCTGGTAAGCGCGCAACTGAGCGTGCTGCGCAATTACCAGCGCACAATCGAACACAATACCGCCAACCGCTCAACTTACAATGCGCTGCGTGAGGCGCGTGAGATTGCTCAGCAGGCAGTCTCGGTCAGCGTCAGTGGCACAACCGCCACGATTATCTTACCCCGCCGCGACAGCAGTGGGCGATTTCTCAACCCTATCCAGGCAGATACTGAGAACCCCGTACAACTACAAGTGAACTTCGGAACAGGGCAGCTGCGTCTCACGCAAAATGGGCAAACGCGCACTTTGCTGACCAACATCGTGAACACAACCCCGCAAGGGGTTAGTTATACCCCTCTGAGCGTCCAGACGATTGCGCCTGGAGTGGTGGCGTTCCATATTCGTCTGAGCGTTCGGCAAGGGCAGGGCGCTAATGTACAGCGTCTCTGGTTCGAAGAAACGATTTTACTGCGTAATGCGACTCAGTAGTGAGGAGGGGGAGCCAATGCAGACACACAAGCATCGCCGCATACGCGGCAGCACGATGGTGACGACACTGATTATGGGCGGACTGGCGACGATTACGGGCGTCGCGTATCTGGATATTGCGACGCAGGATTTGCGCACAGCAAGCGCGCGCATGCGCGAAGTTGCGGCACAGAACCTTGCTGAAGGTGGACTGAATGCCATCACTCAAGACATATGGCGGCAGTTCAAAATCGCCCAGCGGTTCGACTCGCTCCAGAGCGCGCTCACGGGGGCAAGCCCCACGAACCCACGCTGGGTGCGCACGGGCGTCTTTGCAGGCGTGGGCAACTATACGGCGTCTGTCATCGGCTATACACAGCCCGACAGCTTCACCCGCCGCATCACGGTGCGCTCCGTCGGCTGGATTGACCGCAACGGCAACGGACAGTTAGACGCTAACGAGCCGCGTCAGGTGATTGACCAGACCTTCGACCTCGCGCTCAGCCGCTCTGCTGTGTTCGACTACGCCTACTTCGTGAACAATTACGGCTGGATGTACGGCTTCAGCAACGAGCAACTCGTGATGAACGGCGACTCGCGTTCCAACGGCGATTTCGAGTTCCGCTACGGTTCGGGCGGACCGCCTGTTTTCAACGGCACGATTATGGCGTCGCCCAACGAGAAGCTCAGCCCCCGTGCCGAGGGACGCATTATTCTGCCAGGCGGGAATCAGACACCTCGCCAGTGGAACAACACCGACTACACCACTCGCCAGCTAACCAACCCATGGATGCGTCAAGCCTATAATAACACGCTGCATGGCGCGTTAGGCAGCAGTACGTTCAACCTCTGGCGTGACTACCTGTACAACGCGCAGGGGCAAATGGTGAACGGCTCGCCGTTCGGTGCGGTACTGGCGGATGTAAACGGCACGCGCAACTTCAGCAACCAGACCTTAGACACACGCCCCACCAGCGAGATGATTTTGCCCGACCTGAACGACCTGAACTACTACATCAACCTATCGCAAACGTGGCGCAACCCGAAAGCGACCTTCTCCGATGGCTTGCCGAACCCAAACTTCAACCAACCTGCGCGTATTGAGGTTTGGAATCCGCAGCAGAACCGCTACGTGCGCGTTGACACGAACGGCGTGATTAACGGCAGCATCGCGCTGATTGGCTACGCGAATCGCCCTATTCGCATTCACGGTCCTATCACGGTGACTCAGGATGTAGTAATCCGCGGGTATGTGGAGGGTCAGGGCACAATTTACGCAGGGCGGAATGTGCACATAGTGGGGGATGTTATCTACAAGAACCCACCAGACTTTCGAGGGAATGTGCTGAACACGGTGCTTGCCACCAACGAGCAACGCGACGCGCTGGGATTAGCGGCGCGGGGGAGCATCATGATGGGCAATACCCGACAGTTCGGCGATCCATACCCCCTGCGCTACATGACGCCACCATTCACTAAAGGGCGCTATGATGAGAACGGCAACTGGATCCCGCCGTTCGACGCTCGCCAAGTGGATAGTACAGGGCGTATGCGCTATCAGTCGGCGTTTGGCGATGCAGGGCAAGTGGAAATTGAGCGGCTCTCGCAGCAGATTGACATTAACCAGGATGGAACCATCGACACTGACGAACGCGGGATCTCGCGCATCGATGCGGTGATGTTCACCAATTTCGTCGGTGGCGGGAATCTTGCGACCGATGGGCGCGGCTTGAGCGTCAACGGTGCGATTATCGCTAAAGACGAGGCGATGGTTCTGTATAGCCTACCGCTGCGCTTCAACTACGACTGGCGCATCCGCGAGCGCAGTCTGGACGACCAGCCGCTGATTAACATCGAGCTACCGCGTGTGGCAAGCGTGATGCGTCTTGCGTGGCAAAAAACACGCTAGCTCGCACGGGTGTCCTATCCGTGCACTGCCACACATCCTGCCTACGATTGAATAAAACAGGAAGTTGGGAGGGAAACCATGAAAACAGGGCTATTGGGGATATTGTGTATGGGATTGCTATCGCTGAGTTGGGGTATCGCAACAGAGGGGCGCAGCCCGAATGAGCGCCCCGACTGGTGGAAAAACTACGAGAACGCGCCCGCCCTGCAGGTCGCGCCTGAAGTAGAGCAGCCGAAGGGGGATACGCCCAGCCGAATCGAGGAAGCTGTGACCCGCAGCGCGCCCGCAGGCGTGCCTGAGAACCTGGTCATCGGCTCTGAAGGCGCGCAGCAGGGTAGCTCAGAACTTGCGCCCGCCATCAACGGTGAACAAGTGATTCAGGAAGCCTCACGCGACCTAGGCGGGGATACATCGCCCTTCTGGCGTGGCTTTGCACTGTTTGGGGCGTTTTTACTGCTGGGCGGCGGTGCAGTGTTCGGCGTACTGCGCTGGCTATCGAATCAACTTCCAGAGCCGCCTAAACCCACGCGCCGACGGCGGTTTTGAAACCGGTGCGACGCCAACGATGCCGTCGCACCTCAAACCGCCCTGCTGTACCTATTCGAGCGTCAGGTAAACTATCTCTATAGGGAGATCGATATGGTCGAGACGGTGGAAGTGACATTTACCTTGCCCTGTTCCATCTTAGCGGTGGCAAGCGTTCCAAAGCAAGAGATTTTTAGCACCTGAATGACCCAACTTACCCTCCAGCGATTGCGCGACAGTTTGAAAGGCACACCCTACGAAGGCAAGGTGTACCTCGTGGGGGGGTATGTGCGCGATAAACTGCTGGGTAGACCCCTGCCCAGCGATATCGACCTCGTCTTAGAAGACGACGCGCTGCAGTTAGCCCAGTTTCTGTTCGAACAGGGAATTGCGGAACACCACCCAGTCACCTATCCGCGCTTCGGCACAGCGATGGTGCATGTGGAGGGCGCGCTGGTGGAGCTGGCGACCGCGCGGGCAGAGTCGTATCATGACCAAAGCCGTAAGCCTGAGCAGGTGCGCCCTGCCACGCTGTTGGAGGACGCCCTGCGGCGAGACTTTACCGTGAACACACTCTTGGAAAACTTGCACACAGGTGAAATCCTCGATCCACTGGGCGTGGGGATTGCCGACTTAGAAGCCAAGATTCTGCGCACGCCGCGCGACCCGCACGAGACGTTTTATGAAGACCCGCTGCGCATGCTGCGCGCCGCACGCTTCGCCGCGCAATTGGGCTTCACAATCGACCCACCCGCCTACCAAGCCATTCTGGAACAGGCGGAGCGACTCGCGATTGTGAGCGTCGAGCGCATTCAGACCGAGTTCACGCGCCTGATGGACTCGCCAGAGGCGCATATCGGGCTGCAGATGCTGCTCGACACGCGCCTGCTGCACCAGTTCGGGGAACCCCTGCTCCCGATGGTGGGCTGCACACAGAACGAATACCACCTTTACGATGTGTGGGAGCACAGCTTGAAGACCGTTGAGTTTATCGACCCGTCGGGTTTGGAAATGCCAGCGTGGGAGCTGCGCCTCGCCGCGCTGCTGCATGATGTCGGTAAGCCCGCCACGCGCACGGTGGACGAGGATGGCGAGGTGCATTTCTACGAGCATGACCGTGTAGGGGCGGAAATCGCGGCGCAGTGGCTTCGTAGTCTCCGCTACTCGAACTCCACTATAGAGCGCGTGTCAAAATTGGTCAAACTACATATGCGACCGGGCTTTCATACACCCGAATGGAGTGACTCCGCTGTGCGCCGCCTGATACGCGACGCGGGGGAACTACTGGAACCGCTGCTGCGCCTTTCGCAAGCCGATATTCAGGCACAACGCCAGGATGTGCCCCACGCCAACCTGAACGCCCTGCGTGAACACATTCGGCGAGTGCAAGCCACGCAGCCCAAAGAAAAGTGGCAAAGCCCCCTCACAGGCAAACAAATCATGGAGCGATTTGGACTCAAGCCCAGCCCGCTAGTGGGGCAAATCAAAAACTACTTGGAAGAGCAAGTCTTAGAGGGCAACCTTGCCTCAGACGATGTAAAAAACGCTTGGCGTCTGGCGGAGGAGTTCTTGAGGCGATATGGCACCTAATCCGCCGTCGTGTTAAGCGTCGAGTACTAAATCTGATACGATTGCCATCGCTGCACTGTCGAGTAAGGTATACTTCTCACTTGCATACCAGGAGGTTTTCTATCGTGGAGCGGGTTTCTATTTTTGTTGACGGCGCGAATATGTACTACGCTCAGAAGCGGCTCGGATGGTTCATTGACTATCGTAAGCTGCTGTGCTATTTTCGTTCGACTTTGGGCATGAAAGTCGCCGACGCCTACTACTACACGGCGGTCGATCCCAACGCGAAGGGGCGCGACGCTACCTTTCACGACTATCTGCTTCACTCGGGCTACGTGTTGCGCACACGACCGATTAAAGGCTGTTGCGGCGGTGAACGCGAGGAGCTGCCGTGGGAGCGCATCGAGCTCGCAGTGGACATCGTGATGGACGCGCTGCTGACTTTGGAACATTACGATGTATGCGTAATCCTGAGCGGGGACGGCAACTTCGAGCGGCTGGTGGAGACGCTGCGGGCAAAAGGCAAGAAGGTGATGGTGTTCGCGCATCCTGAGATGACCGCGCGTGAGCTGCGCATCGCCACGGGTCCCAACTTCCACGACCTGCGTGATGTGGAGCGGTTCATCGCCCGCACCGACCGCGCTCCCGAGCCATGTCCCGATAAGTCTCTTTATGGCACAGCCCCCAGCGAAAACCATGAGTGAGGCAGTTCCAAGCTTCCGTTCAGGTTTCGTGGCAGTGATTGGTAAGCCGAATGTTGGCAAAAGCACGCTGATGAATCACTTCATCGGGCGCAAGGTCAGCATTGTTTCGCCCCGCCCGCAGACCACGCGCCGCCGCATCCTCGGCATTTTGAACCGCCCTGACGCGCAAGTAGTGTTCGTGGACACGCCTGGCATCCACAAACCCAAGTATAAACTCGGCGAGCGGATGGTGGAAGCCGCTGTGGGCGCACTACCCGACGCCGACCTGATTTTGTTCGTGGTGGATGCCTCCAAACAGCCCAGCGCGGAGGATCAATACATCGCCGAACTACTGCAAAAAGAGGCGCGCGCGCCCATCCTGCTGGTACTGAACAAGATGGACAAGCTGCCCCCCGAAAAAGTGAAGCCCCACACGGAGGCTTACTGGCAACTCGTGCCCAACCATACCGACTGGATGATGACCAACGCCGTCAAAGGGCACAACTGCGACAAACTGCTTGATATGATTTTGAAACGCCTGCCCGAAGGACCACCCTACTTCCCACAGGAGCAGATTACCGACCAACCCGAACGCCTATTCGCTGCCGAGATTATCCGCGAGAAGGTGTTGCTTAGCACCTATCAGGAGGTTCCGCACGGCGTCGGCGTGGCGATTGAACGGTGGGAGGAGCGTCCGAACAGCGTGCTGTATATCGCTGCCACGATTTATGTGGAACGCGACACGCACAAGGGCATCGTGATTGGCGAAGGCGGTAAGATGCTCAAGAAAATCGGGCAGCGCGCCCGCGAGGAACTCGAACTCTGGCTGGGGCGCAAGATATTTCTGGAACTTTGGGTAAAAGTGCGCGAGGATTGGCGCAACAACCCCAGCTTCTTCCAGCAACTCGAAAGTTAGCCCCTGTTTATCCGCCCTTCGACCAGCGTTCCAGCATCTCTAACGCGCGGTCGCGGCTCTTGTCCAATCGCTCCTGCGGGTAGGGATAGGTTTTGCCCAACACGACGCCCGCCTGCTGCAGTACGCGCTCTGGGGCTTCCCAAGGCGCGTGGATATACTCGTTCGGCAGGTTCGCCAGCTCAGGAACCCATTGCCTCACATACGCGCCGTCGGGATCAAACTTTCGACCCTGAATCACGGGGTTGAAGATGCGGAAATAGGGCGCGGCGTCCGCCCCGCAGCCTGCAGTCCACTGCCAGCCCAGAACGTTGCTTGCAGGGTCGGCATCGACCAGTGTGTCCCAGAACCACGCCTCGCCCAGCCGCCAGTGTATCAGCAGGTTCTTCGTAAGCCACGACGCCACAATCATGCGTGTGCGGTTGTGCATCCAGCCGATACGCCAAAGCTGGCGCATGCCTGCGTCCACCATCGGGATGCCTGTGCGCCCTTTCGTCCACGCTTTGTAGGCGGGCGTCTCCACTTCCGTCCAAGGGAAAGTCTCGAACTCACGGCGCAGGGCGCGTTCCTGCGTGTACGGGTGATGGTACAGAATGTGATAGCCGAACTCGCGCCAGCCCACCTCACGCAGGAAATGCTCCACGCCTTTTGTCCACTTGCCTTTGCTGTGGCGCAGGGTGGCGTGCCAAATCTGGCGCGGAGTAATCTCGCCGTGATGCAAGTGGGGCGAGAGGCGCGAGGTGGCGTCCAAATCGGGGCGGTCGCGCAGGGTGTTGTAGTCCTCTACAGCGTTGCGCAGGAACCACTCCAGTCGTCGGTATGCCGCCACTTCGCCTACTTGCCAAGTCTCGCGGAAGCCTGCCGCCCAGTCGATTTCCGGCAGCAGCCCCAGCGATTCCAGCGGCTCCGAGGCGGGCAGGCGTTCTGGGGCGCGCAGGGTCTCCAGCGCAGGCAACGGCTCTGGAACCTGCACTACCTGCAACATCCGTTTCCAGAACGGCGTGAACACGACATACGGTTGCCCCGAATCGGTGCGCACGGCGTCGGGGTCGTGGAGTAGATAGCTGGGAAACTCACGCACTTCAATCCCGCGTCCTTGAAAGGTTTTGCGGATACGTTCGTCGCGTTCCCACAGTTGGGGTTCGTAGCGCGTGTTCCAATAGAGGGCATCTGCACTTGTCTCGGTCAGAATCTGCTCCAGCACGGGCAGGCTCTGTGCTGCGCGACGGATAATAAGCTTCAGTCCACGTGCCTGCAGCGACTGGTCTAACGCCTGCAGCGAGTGATGCAGCCACCATTGGCGCGCCCCGCCGGGCGCACGCTTGCCCTGCTCTTCGGGCGCGTAGATATACACGGGCACAACCGCGCCGCGCCGCGCCGCCTCATATAGCGCAGGATTGTCCGATAAACGCAAATCACTGTGAAACCAAACAACAGTCGTTTTCATAGTGTTCACCTGCATAGTATTTGTTCCGAGATTTCTCAATTCGCTCGGAATGACAAAGATTTCACCGAAAGCAAAACCTGTCATTCCCGGCGAGTCGGGGATCTAAAACTTAGATACACCCTTCACTCTGTGAAGCGTTTTTGTAGCCGTTGGATACCCAGCGCCTTGCCAGCGGTGCGGTCTAAGTCGATTAGTACGGCACAGACGACTGCCACGCCTTTCGCCACGTCGCTTTTGGCGGGCATGCCAGTCAGGAACCGCTGGATGGACGGCTCCAGTTCCATCCCGATGGACGAGTGCAACGCACCGCACATGCCTGCATCGGTAATGTAGGCTGTGCCTTTGGGCAGGATGCGCTCGTCGGCGGTTTGCACGTGCGTGTGCGTGCCCACAACCGCGCTTGCACGCCCATCTACATAATAGCCGAAGCAGGCCTTCTCGGAGGTTGCCTCGCCGTGAAAGTCCACGAACACGAACGGAGTCTCCAATTGCGCGTGAATTTCGTCGAATTTGCGGAAGGGACAGTCGGCGTTCTCCATAAACACGCGCCCTGCCAGCGAGATGATAGCCAGTCGCTTATCCAGTACTTCCAGCACGGTGTAGCCCCTGCCAGGCGCGAGGGGGGAATAGTTCGCTGGACGCACAATCCGCAGGTCGGTATTCAGGGCGTTGTAAATCTCCTTCTTGTCCCAGATGTGGTTCCCGCTGGTGAAGGCGTGGATGCCCAGCTGCGCGAGATCGTTCATAATTTCGGGCGTGATACCCTTGCCGCCAGCGGCGTTTTCACCGTTGGCAAGGACGACATCGGGTGCGTAGCGTTCACGCCATTCGGGTAGCGCTTTGGCGACAGCGTTTCGCCCCGTGCGCCCGACAATATCCGCCAGAAATAGAATCCGCACGGCAAAAGTGTACCTCGTGGGCAGGCGTAGCAGGTATAACTGTAGGGAATGGACTGGGCGCAGCTGTGGATGCCCGCGCACCCCATCGCGCAGGGGCTGGTCGCGGGCGTGTTTATTGTAGCGATGAACTTGCTGGGCGCGCTGGCGATTTTGTTTATGCGCAAGCCCTCCCAACGCGCTCAGGACACCATGCTCGGCTTCGCCGCGGGCGTGATGCTTACCGCCAGTTTCACCAGCCTGATTCTGCCAGGCATCGAGCGTGGGGGCGTGCTGCCCGTGCTGGCGGGCGTGACGCTAGGCGCGCTCGCGATGGACTTAGCCGATCGCCTAATACCGCACAGCCACCCGATTATCGGACGGGAGGGCTTAGATAGCAAGCGTGTGCGCGCCGTATGGCTGTTCATCATTGCTATTACTCTGCACAACGCGCCTGAGGGCTTGGCGGTGGGCGTGGCATTCGGTGCGGGGCAGTTTCGTGAAGGCGTGCTGCTGATGATTGCCATCGGCATGCAGAACGTCCCTGAAGGGTTGGCAGTCGCTCTCACCGCTACCGCAGTGGGCTTCGGCAGACGATTCTACGCTGTATTTGTGGCGGCTCGGTCAGGGCTGGTGGAGCTGCCCGCCGCACTACTGGGCGCGACGCTGGTCTACCTGATTGCGCCGCTTGTGTCGTACGCGATGGGCTTCGCCGCCGGCGCGATGCTCTATATCATCAGCGATGAAATCGTGCCCGAAACTCACCGCAAAGGGCACGAACGCTGGGCGACCTTCGGACTGATGGCGGGGTTGATGGTGATGCTCTATCTGGACGTCGTGCTGGGCTGACCCGCCTCGCGCAGCGCACGCGCCGTCTCTTCGGGCAGCGTGTCGTTAATAAATACTCCTGCGCCAGATTCCGAACCCGCCAGATACTTGAGCTTATCGCGCGTGCGGTGGGGCGGGTAGAACTCGATATGGAACTGCCAGTAGGGATGCTCCGCGCTGTCGGTGGGGCGTGGGTGCTGCGCCATAATGTACGGCAACGGGAAACCCCACAGCGCATCGTAGCGTTGCAGCGTGTCCTTGAGGATTCGCGCCAGCCCCATAATCTCGGCGTCGGTAAGGTCTAATAAATCGCGCCGCGTCGCTTCTGGCGTTATGTAAACCTCATACGGATACCGCGCAAAAAACGGCACGAACGCAACCCAACTGTCCATCTGCGCCACGATGCGCCTGCCGTCCTCCAGCTCGTAGCGCAGAATTTCCTGTAGCAGGTTGCCACCTGTGGCTTCGTAGTGGCGGCGCATGGCGTCCAGCTCGCGCTCGAGTTTTGGCGGTATAAATGGATAGGCGTAAATTTGCCCGTGTGGATGGCTCAGCGTCACGCCAATTTCGCGCCCTTTATTCTCAAAAACGAACACATACTGCACTTCTGGGCGTGCGCCGAGTTCTGCATAGCGATCGCGCCACACATAAATGAGCCGTTCGATGTGCTCAAGAGGCAAATCGGTCAGTGTAGCGTGATGGTCGGGCGTGTAAAGTACCACCTCGCACACGCCATACGAGGGCTGCACAGTCGAAAAGGGCGTGGGCGCGACAGCGGGTGCAGGCGGCTCACGCAGCAGGGACGGGAAACGATTCTCGAACACCACAATCTCGTAGGTTGGCTCTGGTACTTCCGTCGGATAGCCGCCGGGTCGTGTGGGACACAGCGGGCAATACTCTGGCGGCGGGTGGAACGTGCGCTCCTGACGGTGCGTCGCCGTAATCACCCATTCCTGTAGCAGCGGATGCCAGCGCAACTCAGACATGCTCCAAAAGCATACCTCAATCCCTGTTAGG
>CAYVKB010000056.1:0-15865 GCA_964451985.1 uncultured Fimbriimonadales bacterium
CGCACCGTCAGGATGTGTCCCTCTGGATTCATGTTCCAGCGCACGAGTAGCGTTGCGCCCTCGCGTTCAGCGTTCACGGGCATGGGGTTGCCCAGCGTGTCCGTGAGATTAACCTGCCCCCGTAGATTGCGCAGGTTGAAGCGCGCCATGCCGTTCACACCTTCGGGACCGCGCACCAGGTACGAGAGTTGCCCCGCTGTCTCGTGGCGCAGCAGCACCTGAGCGTTCGTATGTAGCAGTCCTGCAGTGCGCAGGCGGTTGTCGACTTGTAGCAGCAGGCGCGGTGTGCGGGGCGTAAGCGCAGGGTCTGTGATAATCGGCAAGCGTGGGTCGAGCACATCGAGATAGGTTCCACGCAGGGTGATAGTGCGGTAGGTGCCGTAGGCGGCGACCCAGTCGCCCCGTCGCGCCACGATTCGCGCCCGCTCGCGATAGCGCATATTAGCTAGCCCACAGAGATACTGCATCACTGTGCGCCAGTCGCGTGCGCCGCCCTGTGTGTTGCCGAACGCCCTGCCCGACACACCCAGCAGCGCCACGCCGCCGCGCCCCACGCGCACGCTCACGCCCACCGGCGCCCCCTCGTAGGTATAAAACGGTTCACCACCCTGAACCTGGTAAAGCGTAATCATCTCGTCATCGCGCAGGCTGATACGCGGCAGGTCGGGTCGTGTAGGAAGCACCAGGTGCTCGCGGTATGGCGGCTGCGTGCTGAGGTCTAACTGCCACTCCTGTGCCAACTCCAATCGCAGCACGATGGCACGCGCCTGAGGCAACGGGAAGCGATACACAAAGTAGGTGTCGTTGTCGGCGAACCGCTCGTTGCTGGCGTTCAGACGGCTCTTGTGATTGGTGTGGAGAAACAGGCTCTCGGCGGGCGAACCGGTGAAGAACGCGGCAATCGCTTTGCCGTCGGCTTCGAGGCGTACCTGACGCAGCAGCGCGCCCCAACCCGTGTCGGGACGACTGTCGCTGAACTTCACGAACACCGTTTGCCCCGCGAACTCGCGCAGGTCGACATCGACCCAGCGGCGGTTGAATGTGCTCTGCGCAGGGTCTGAACCATGCACGCCGAGGGTGCGCCACGCGCTGGCGGGCGCAGGCTCAGGCGGGATGGATTGCAACTCCAAGCGTACGCCCAGCATTTGCATCAGCCACTGGAGGGGCGAGGGCACGCCTGCCTGACGCCAAGGCGTGTCGGGGACAGTGTCGTAGCCATTCACGCCGCCCACTGCCACCAGCCAGCCACCTGTCTGAACCCACTCGGCGAGGGCGCGGCACTCCGACTCGCGCATCGGCTTCACGGTTTCGGGTGTCCATATCAGCATTCGCAGGTTGCGGGGCAGCGGGCGTTCAGGCAGTCGCTGCAGCGAATGCATGCTCACTGGCACGCCTACGTTCACCAGCGACGTGCCCAGCGTCATCATATCCTCCACCGGAGCAATCTCTGGTGCGCCGCGCAACAGGCTCATCGAATCGCTGAACAGCATGCCGATGCCTTCCGCGCCTGCGTCCAGCGTCATGTTGGGCTGCTGGGCAATCGCTTCGCAGGCGCGTGCCGCGCTCAGAATCACCGTCGCGTACTCGGCGGGCACACTGCCGAAAATCCGCTCGGGCCACGGCAGGATTTCGTAGCCCGTCGCCTCAGGGAACATCAGCGAGGCGACTAGCGTGTTGTAATAAAACTGCTGCTGCTCGGTAAGTGGGCGGCTAAGCACATCCGAAAGCGGGTCGCACAGGAACCACAACCGCTTGCCCGAACCTTGCATCAGCCCCGCCAGCGAGGCGTACTCCAGGTAGGCGGTGGCGAACGGCTCTGCCTGATACTCGCCGTCGGATGGGATGGGCGTGCGCACTGTGTCTGACCACACCTGCCCAATTACCTCTTCTACGGGCGAATTGTTCTCGAAAATCAGTGCGTGGTGCATCAGGCAGATGCGCCACAGGGCGTAATTCAGCGGGCTGTGCAGGGCAACCATGCGCTTTGCGTTTGGTTTGCGGGCGCGCGCGGCGTTCAGTATCGCGTGCACGGCGTCGGTCATCAGCTGCGCTTTCAGGCGGTCGGCGTGCCAGCGGGCTTCGTGCGATTCGTGTGGGGGCTGCCACGGACGCCCCAGCCGCGCCTCGTACAGTTGACGGAATGCCTCCTCGTAGCCCGCATCCGCCCAGTATTCCGGCTCTTCGGGGCAGATGGCGTCCGCGCCTGCGTCCAGCATCCGCAGGTACTGCTGGATAAGAAACTCGATCCGTTCGGGCGTGGGCGTGAGGTAGAAACTGCTCTCGATGCTAATGGGCGCGCCGTCTTGCCTGCGTTGCACGGCACTTGGGTTCACCTCCACATAGGGCAAGTAGTCGCGGAACGCGCCCATTAAGAACACTGGGTAGCCCTTTGCCTTCCAGTTGGCAAGCCGCGCGGGGTCGAAGCTGTGCAGAATCACGGCGTCGGTCGCCAGGTTCAATCGGGGGCTGTAGTCCGCGCCTGTTTGGTAGCAGCTGCGTGGCGTGGATGGGATTGTAGGGCGCAGAGCGTTGGCGGGCGCGCCCAGCATGCGCTCCACGCCATCGCCAATGCCGTCGCGGTCTTCGTCGCGGTCGGTAGCAATCACCTCCAGTTCATACAGGCGCACCTGCCCGCGCCGCGCGGCTTCCACAATAATCTGCAGGCTCTGCACTGGTGGGTTGAGGGGTGCGCGAGTAGTCAAGTTCAGCGTGTTCACGCCACCACGAATAGGGCGCGCCAGTAGCCCCCCCGCCTGCGTGCGCATGCGCACCTGTCCACTGCCCGATGCAGTGAGCCGTATCGCGATATCCATACCGCCCAGCACGCGCACCGTGTAGTTCGCGCTGCCGTTGTTGCCAATCAGCCGCGCGTTGCCCTCCACGCGGGAACGAACCGCTTGCGTAAGAACGCCCGATTCTGCGCCTGGGCGCACGCGCACCTCTATTCGGGGAGTCAGACCGGCTGCTTGCACCTGCTGTCGCTTCATCTCAGAGGCATATTGTACCGTAAGGAAAGAAACTCAGTTAGCAAATGCGACGCCTGTCCTTTTCGAGGGAATTAGATGCAAGAGGCAAATAAAAAGAAGCCCCTGGGCTTGGAACAGGGGCTTCAGATGGGAACGATTGACCTTCCTCCGCTCAACGGCTGGTAATTTCGACAGGGCTCTCCAAAAATCCTGCAGTTATGCGCGTCGGTAAGTGCATCGTGATTGGAATCATCTAAAAAACTCTGTAAATTGGGCTATAATTAGGATTGTCCGTGGATGCTTCACGGTGGTACTTTCGGCTTCTGGGCGGGTTCGAGGCGCGTCGGGGAACGCTTCGGATTGCGCGTTTTCGCACAGTGAAAGACCTTTCGCTGCTGGGCTATCTCATTACGCATCCGCCGCATCGGTTTACACGGGCGAACCTGGCGCGGCTGTTGTGGGAAGAGTCGCCCCCTGAACGCGCCCGCAATAATCTAAGCGTTTCGCTGAACGCCCTGCGACGCGCGTTTGAGAACGCCGACGAGCGCGAACTTATCTATGCCGATGCGCAGCAGATTGGGCTAAACCCTGACCGATTCCGCGCCGATGTACTGGAGTTCGAACGCGCCATGCAAGCAGCCCGTGTTAGCCCCGCCCCTGCCGCACAGTATGAGGATTACGCCCGTACAATACGCTGCTATCCAGGCGAGTTCCTGCCAAGCGTCTATGACGCATGGGCAATTGAGCAAGCGGCGATACTGCAGGCGAAGCGGCTCCACGCGCTGGAATGCCTGATTGAACGGGCAACTGAGCAGGGCGACCTGCAGGCAGCGCAGGAATGGCTTGCCCTACGTGAAAACTTAGGCTTGTGCGAGGAGGTTCCAGCGGCGCACCCGCCCTGCCGTGCTGAACGAGTAGGTAAGGCGTCGTCCATTCCAACGCCTTCCAGTCGCATCATCGGACGCGACGCTGAAATTACACACCTGATGGAATTGCTCTCGCAAGCACGCTGTGTCACGATTCACGGGCTGGGTGGCTTTGGCAAGACGCGCCTTGCGCTGGAGGTCGCGCACCTGTTGCAGGCGCAGGGCGCTACGACCTACTGGATTGAGCTGGCTGCGCTGAACGACGCCCGCCAACTGATTCCGTCCGTTGCGCAGGCTTTGAACCTGCCTCCCACGCCGAATCCGCTGGAGAGGCTGCAACGCTACTGTGCGCAGTACCGACCACTGCTGTTTCTAGACAATATGGAACACCTGTTGCCCAGCGGCGCGACGGCGGTCGCGGAGCTACTTGACGCAGTGCCCGACGCGCGGATTTGCGTCACCTCGCGCCTGCCGTTGCAAA
Source organism: uncultured Fimbriimonadales bacterium (assembly GCA_964451985.1). Classification (GTDB taxonomy): domain Bacteria; phylum Armatimonadota; class Fimbriimonadia; order Fimbriimonadales; family GBS-DC; genus GBS-DC. Next base: position 4,314 of record CAYVKB010000056.1, read on the forward strand.
TTGAGGGCGAGACGCTGTTCCCGCTGGCGCCACTTGCCTGCACGCCTGCTCCCGACAACGCTGCGATGACCGTATTTGTGGAGCGCGCCCGCGAGCGGGATGCCTGCTTCCGCTTAACGGAGGCGAACCGTCCGCTGATACACGTGCTGTGCGAGCAGCTCGATGGGATTCCGCTCGCGCTGGAGCTGGCGGCGGCGCGGATAGGCGCGCTCTCGCTCCAGCAGATGCTCGCTCGCGTACACCAGCGGATGGAGTGGCTCCGTGCGCGCCAGCCTACCCTTGAGCTGCGCCACCGCGCGATGCAGACCGTGCTGGATTCCGCCATCGCCGCCCTGACGCGCCCCGCCCAGCGGGCCTTTGCGCAGCTGAGTATCTTGCCCGATGGGTGGGATATCGAGACCGCCGCCGCCGCAACCGATTTTTCCCCTGAACCACTTCAAGCGATACTTTCCAGCTTGTGCGAGGCAAGCCTTATAACGCTTACCCGTGAGACGCCGCCACGCTATCGGATGCTCGAGATTGTGCGCGAATACGGACAAGCGCGCCTGAGCGACCGTCAGCGGCGTGGCGTGGAGAGCCGTCTATGCGACTGGACGCTGCGCACGGCTCTGCAGCGCGTTCACGACGCCTATACCGCGCACTTGCCTGAATGGCTCGCCTTCTGGGATGAGCGAAGCCCCCTACTGCTGTTGACGCTGGATATTTTAGAGCGGCGCGGCAACTGGCGCGAAGCGATGCGGCTGCTCCGTGCCACGGAACGGTACTTCTATCTGCGCCCGCTGCATGAGGACGCCCTGTACCGTCTGAATCGCTGGCTTGAGGCAGGTGTGTTATCGCCCTACGATGCGACGGAGGCGCGCCTGATAATGATGCGCCTGCTATTCGAGACGCAACAGTTCCACCGCGCCGCGCCGATTGCCCGAACGCTGGCACAACTCGATCGGCGCGACCGAAGACGCAACTGGTCGCTCTACTGGAACGCGCAGATTGCCTTCATCCTGCGCGACATGCCCAACGTGCAACGCCACTGGCGACAGCTACGTAAACGCGCCGCGCGTATTCAAGACCCCCAGCTGCGCCACGCGTTTCACTACCTGCACGGCTATCTAGAGACGCCTGAGAACCCCATCGAGTGGCGCGAGGCAGGCGCCCTGTTTGCCCGTGCGACGGGCGACCCGCTCCTGTTGCAGCACGCGCTCGACGCCCTCGTGGAGCAGCTGTTGTTCTTTGGCGAATACGCCCGCGCGTTGCAGGTAATCGAGGAAGCCGAAAAGGTCTGTACGACGCTGGGTGATTGGCTGCACTGGAACCGTCTGCAGCACGCGCGGGCGCAGTGCCATCTGCAACGGGGCGAGTACGAGCAGGCGCAGCAGGTTCTGGACGCCTGCGCCCAGCAGGAACGCCAGCGCGGGCAGTCGCTGCACACCACTCGCTGGATTGAGGCGCAACTGATGCGCTGGCAAGGCGCGCCCGAGCAAGCCATCGCGCAGGCTCTCTCGGCGGTTGACGCCCTCAAGGAACATCAGCACTGGCACAGCGCGGCGATGATGCTGGAGCTGGCGGCGCTGTGTGCAGGCGACTTAGAACGCTGGAGCGACGCCCTGCGCTACTGCGAGCAAGCCACCCGCCTGCGCGCCCATGAAGACGACCCCGTCCGCGCCTGCTTCAACCGTACCATCGAAGCCTACTGCCGCGCACGATGGGGCGACGCCAACGCGATTTCGACGCTGGAATCGTGTCGGCGGTTCTGGACGGAGCGCGGCTGGCGTCCCTGGCTGGCGAACACGCTTTTCTACGTCGCTGAAGCCTGCGCTGACTACGGCGATTATCCACGCGCCTCCACCGCCCTGCAGGAAGCCATCGCGCTCAACGAGGCGATGGGGCGCACGCCCGCGCTCCAAAAATGTCGGAATCGGCTATCCGAACTGCCAACTTTGAACCTAAACGAGTTGTGTAAGACCCCATGATGTATTCTTTCTCTGTCCGCTCGCACACGAGCGGTGGAGAACGACTATGTATAAACGAACGCAGATAGTTGTCTTGAGTGCTCTTTTGACGATTGCGGGAGCGAGCAGCGCCCTTGCTCAAGCGTTCACTTATCAGGGGCACTTACGCCAAAGCGGCAACCCTGTCAACGGTAGCCTGACGATTACCTTTACCCTGTTCAATCATCCCACCAATTCGGGACCAGCACAGGTTGGTACCCCGATAACGCAAAATGTGAGTGTACAGAACGGACTGTTTACCGTCGAGCTGAACTTTGGGGCTGTGTGGGACGGCTCAGATCGCTGGCTGGAGATTCGCGTCGGCTCCACAACGCTCGCGCCGCGCATCAAGATTAACCCCACGCCCTACGCGATTCGCGCCGCCACTGCGGGAACAGCGAACCCTATCGGCGCAGCAGGCGGCGACCTGAGCGGTAGCTACCCGAACCCGACCGTCGCTCGATTGCAGGGACGTTCGGTTTCGAACACCGCGCCCAGCACCGGCGAGGTGCTGAAGTGGAACGGCTCGGCGTGGTCGCCCGCCGCTGATTTGCGCGATGCGTACTGGCAGGCGTCAGGCAGCAATATCTTCTATAGCGCAGGCAGAGTAGGTGTTGGACTGAATAATCCCCTCTATCGCTTGCATGTCAGCTCCAGTTCCGACGCGGCGGCGGTTTACGGTCAGCACACCGCGACAACGGGCGTCAACTACGGCGGCTGGTTTGAAACTTCCGGACCTGGCGGCTCAGGTATGCGCGGCGTCAACTACGCGACGACAGGCTACTCCTACGGCGGATTGGGCGAAAGCTATAGCAACTTGGGCAGAGGACTGGTCGGCATTGCGCAAGCGCAGGGCATCGCGAACGGCGGCTACGCGCAAGCGCCCGTCGGCGTGTTCGGTCAAGCGTCCGCCACTACAGGCGTTGCCTTCGGCGGCGTGTTCAACATCTTCTCGGAGGAAGCGCACGGTGTACAGGTATACCGTCAGTTGGGCGCGTTCCCGAACCAACGCTACCCTCAGGAAGTGCGACTGGCTACCTACTATGATTCGATGATCACGAACGAGGCGGGGTTCTATGCGGGCGGCTACGCACGCTCGAGAATCGGTTTCTACGGCTACTCGTGGCGACAGATCGACGTCGGAACCGAAGTGAGCGACGGCACTGCCATCGCAGGCGAATCGGAAGATTGGAAAGGCGTCGGCGGTTGGACACGCCACGGCTACGGCGTTGCGGGACATCAGATGGGCAGCAACAACAGCGGCGTCGGCGTACTCGGCTACGCCGAAGGCGCGACTGGAGTGGCGATGCGCGCTGTGAACCTCCAAAACGGTCCCGCGCTCGGTATCGAAGGGCAGATCCTCGTGCCGAACGCACATATCGCGAACAATACGCCTGTGTTCAAACATATCGCCGTCAGCTCGAACACCAGCGGCCACCTCACCCGCATCAACCACCCGATGTGCAACGGCGACCCGAACGCGATGCTGATAGTGACGCACGATTACGGCAGTTCAGGTCCGTATGTAACCAAGCCGTTCGGCGTGTGGTATGATCCAACCATAGGGCGTTGGACAATCTTTATCGAGGACCTCTCCGCGATGCCTCTCAACGCGCGTTTTAATGTACTGGTCGTCAAGACGAGCTATCCAACCTTCCTGATGGGCACTCCGCCGCCGCCCACATCATCGGGGATGGCGCGTCCAGAGGACAACTAATTCCTACCTGGGCCAAGAAGCACATATTGTCGGCGGGAACGCGACGAGCCGTTCGTAGCGTCGGCGTCCCCGCCGACGATTCACAATATCACTCCGCCAATTGGTAGTTATCGAGCGATGCGTTGCCTTAGGGACTGCACGCGCTCGCGCAGTTTGGGGTCTTTGCGCAGGCGTTGTTGTGCCTGTTTGTAAGCGTGCAGCACGGTGGTGTGGTCGCTGCGTCCGATGGCGGCGGCGATTTTCGCCCACGGCTCGCCGGTTTCGTCGCGGGCGATTAGCACAGCAATCTGGCGGGCTTGGGCGATTTCACTGCGGCGGCTCTCGCTTTTGAGTTCGCTGGGAGGGACACCCATCTCTTCGCACACCAGTTGCACAATTCGCTCCAGCGAAGGGGCTTTAGCAGGTGGCGCGTCCACCAGGTACGCCCGCATCGCTTCCGACGCGAGACTGAGGCTTAGCGGCTCGCCCGTGATAGAACTCTGCGCCACCAAGCGCGTCAACACGCCTTCCAGCACACGCACATTAGACTGAACCTTGTCGGCGATGAACTCAGCGATGTCGTAGGGCAGTATCACACCGTCGCGCTCGGCTTTACTGAGGAGAATCGCGATGCGCATCTCCAAATCGGGCGGGTCAATCTCGGCGCACAGCCCCATCTCGAAGCGTGAGCGTAATCGTTCCTCGATGCCCACGAGTTCGCGCGGGGACTTATCGCTGGTCATCACAAGTTGCTTGCCCGTGCCGTGCAGCTTGTTGAAGATGTGGAAAAACTCCTCCTGCGTGCGCTCCTTGCCTGCGATGAACTGCACATCGTCCATCAGCCATAGTTGCACGCTGCGGTGGCGTTCGCGGAACTCGTCGGCTTTCTGCTGACGCATCGCCTGCACGTAGTTATTCACGAACTCCTCACCGCTGAGGTACATCACACGCAGGTTCGGCTGACGGCGCAGGGCAACCTGCCCGATTGCGTGCAAAAGGTGCGTCTTGCCCAGCCCCGGCGGACTGTAGATAAACAGCGGATTGTATCGATCGGTTGCGCCGTTGGCGACAGCGACGGCGGCGGCGTGCGCCATGCGATTGCTCCTGCCCACCACGAAGGTCTCAAAGGTCAGGTGCGGATTGAAGCGCGGCGGGGGCAGCGTTGGCAAGCCCGGCGCGGGCGCAGGCGGCGCAACGACTACAGCGGGTGGCGGGGCTTCAGGCATCGGCTCAGGCGTACCTTCGGAGCCAACCAGCTGCACCGTCACAGGGAAGCCCAACTGTTGGCTCAGTCGCTCTTGCAAATCGCGCAGGTAGCGTTTCTGCACCCAGTCGCGTCCGAAGGGGATGTCGAGGCGTAGGTGCACGCAATCGCCCTCGATGCCCAAAGGCTCAATCGCCTCCAGATACCGACGACTCGATGGCGCGATTTGAGGTAATAACGCCTGAATCACGTTGCGCCAGGCACGTCGCAACTGTGCAGCCGCCGCATCCTCCCCAAATCGCAACTGCTCCGGTGAGAAGTCCTCCCTGCGCATCGCTTTCTGCGTCCCTGCTCTCGCCTGCGGGGCGGCATATATATTAGCATGCTGACCCCGCGACTCCTGCAAGAGTCACAGGGAACCAAATACCTCTTAATGTAATTCTAACACTTTGGCAGCCAACAAAGAACTTTTTTCGTGATTTTCCCGCTTTTTTGGACATAAAACGCGCTCAATGTCTCCCAATCCAATCGGTAGTAGGGGCGATTCGGACTCCTACAAGATTTGCCCCTATCCGTTTCAAAAACTTTGTAGTTCAGGTATAATAACGCCCGATGATGACACGGCAACTATTCGATACGGAACTGCAAGAGTTGGAGACGAAGGTGCTTGCGATGGCGAGCATCGTGGAGGGGATGGTCGCGGAGGCGGTGGAAGCGCTTTGGCGCAACGATATGAAACGCGCCGAGGGCGTGTTGCGCCGCGATGATGAGGTAGACCAAATCGATGTGGAGATCGAGTCCAGCTGCCTGCGCCTAATCGCGCTGCAGCAACCGATGGGCAGCGACCTCCGCACGATTGGAACGATTATGAAGATGATTACTGATATCGAACGGATTGGGGATTACGCCGTCGATATCGCGAAAGCAGCGCGTAAACTGCACGACGAACCGCCCGTAGAGCAGCTGGTCGACATTCCGCGCTTGGCGAATGCCACACGCCGCATGCTGTTGGACAGCATCGAATCATTCGTGAAGCGCGACCTCCAGAAAGTAATCCATGTGTGTCAGCAGGACGACGAGGTGGACGAGATTTATCGGCGCATCCGCACGCAGCTGCAGGAGATTATGCGGGCATATCCAGAACAGGTAACGGCGGCATCGTGGCTGCTGCTGGTGGCACACTATCTGGAGCGCATCGCCGACCACGCAACCAACATCGCTGAGCGCGTGTGGTTCATGGAGACAGGGCGTTTGGAGCAGCTTGCCAAAAAGCACAAGAGCGGCGCACTGGAGGAGGTGTTCGCCGAAGCTGCGCAACACGCCGCCGAGAACCAGACGAGCGAATCGGAAGCGAATGCCGTCTCTATCTGAGCGTTGGGAGACGTTGCAAGCGCGCATCGCGGACGCCTGTGCCCGCGCGGGGCGCAGCCCTGACTCAATTCGCGTTGTGGCGGTGAGTAAGGGCGTTCCTCCCGAACGGGTTCAGAAAGCCTACACACTGGGACTGCGCGACTTCGGCGAGAACTACTGGCAACAAGCCCGCGAGAAACTCGACCTACTGCCCCACGACATACGGTGGCATTTTATTGGGCATCTCCAAACCAATAAGGTCAAATATGTAGTGGGGCGATTTGCATTAATACAAGTGGTAGATAGGGTATCCTTACTACAGGAGGTTCAGCGTGTGGCGCTACAGCGCGGCGTGGTGCAGCCTGTGCTAATAGAAGTGCGCCTGGCGGATGTGGCGAGCAGGGCGGGCGTTTCGCCCGATGAAGCCCCCGCGCTGATCGAGCAGACTCTGCAGGCGCAGGGCGTACAGTTGCAGGGGCTGATGGGCGTCGCACCTTACACAGACGATGAGCGCGTGATACGCCAGGCATTCCAGAGCCTGCGTGCACTGTACGAAACGTTGCCCGCGCCGAACCGCCAGTGGCTCTCGATGGGCATGAGCCACGACTTCGAAATCGCCATCGAAGAGGGCAGCACGATGCTGCGCTTGGGCACCGCCCTGTTTGGGGAACGTACGTAGCACGGGTGAGACGCCCGTGCGGAAGTTTTGCTTGAGCGGGACGCTCGAGCGATAGGTACACGGAGGTCATCATGAGCCGATACTACGAGGAGATGGAGGAACAGTACGAAGACCGCCCCGGTATGTGGGCGCGGCTGCGCTCGCTGGTCGGGCTGAACCGCGAGCAGGAGGATGGCGAAACACTGCCTGCCAACGCTTCCGATACACGCTACCGCCGATTCCACGCTTATCACCTTTGCATCCGCAAGGAGCTGCACAGTCTGGAAGACGCCCGCGTCGCCGCCGATGGGCTGAAAGAGGGCATCCAGCAGATTATCAACCTTGCTGCAACACCGCAAGGTGTGCGTGAGCGGATTATCGACTTCCTGAACGGCGTGGTGTACGCGATCGAGGGGAGTGTGGAACGCGTGAGCGAGCATGTGTTTGTGTACGCGCCGCCTCAAGCGATTATCGACGCGCCCCATACCTCTTCCGGACGTGCGGAGCGTGATTGAGACACACCGTACGCGCTATCAGTCTCGGTACACCTCGCGCCGATGTCCTACATCGAGAATGGTCACAGTCCGCTGCGTATCGTCGATTTCATAGATGGCACGATACTTTCCGATGCGCAGTCGCCATCCGGGGCGTTTTTTGAGCTTGAGGCATTTAGCGGGACGGGGGTTTTCTGCTAAGCTTGTAGCGCATCACGCACTCGCGTGTACGCTTCCGCAAGCAGCTTTGCCAACTGCTTTTGGGCGCGTGGCAAAATCTGAACCGCATATTTCACGGGTGTGCCTGCTCGATGGCTCGTAGAGCCTCTTCTGAGGGAATCGGTGTTTCCTCAGAGGCTTTCGCCTCATCATAAGCGCGGATGTCCACTAACCCTTCTGGGTCCTCCTTGACACCGACGCCAAACATGCTCTTTTCCAGGCTTACGAAAGTGGTAGGAATCCCCCCTGCAGGCGCGAATTGGTATTCAGAGCGATGGTTGAACTCAAACAGGTCAGCGTAGTGTATGGCGAGCAGCACGCGCTGCGCCGAGTGAACTTGCAAGTGGAACAGGGCGAGTTTGTGTTTCTGGTGGGCGCGACAGGCGCAGGCAAGTCGACGCTCTTCAAGTTGCTTTACGGCGCGTTGCGCCCCACCGAGGGCGAGGTGTGGGTGCTGGGGCAGCCCGTGCACCGGCTTAAGCCGCGCGAGTTGCCATTCCTGCGGCGGCGGATGGGCATCGTGCCGCAGCACTATCCGCTGCTGTCACACAAAACCGTGTGGGAGAATATTGCCTATGGTTTACGCGCGATTGGCTACAACGAGAATGCCGTGCGCCAGCGTGTGGCACAGATGCTTGCCTTAGTGGGGCTGAACGAGCAAGCCCGCCAGATGCCCCATCAGCTTTCGGGAGGCGAAGCGCAACGCGCTGCCATCGCACGTGCCATCGCCAACAACCCTCCCCTGCTAATCGCCGACGAGCCGACTGCCAACTTAGACCCCGACACCTCGTGGGAAATTATCGAACTGCTAATGCGCATCAACCTGCGCGGCGCGACGGTCATCGTCTCCACACACAACCGCACGATTGTCGACCGCGCGTGCCAGCGTGTGGTGGCGATGGATCGGGGCGAGATTATCAGCGACGTGCCGCGCGGTGGCTACCCCATCGAGTTAGACCGCCTGCATGCGACGGTGATGCTATGATAGACCGCATCCGCTTCGTGCTCCAGGAGACCTGGGCAAGCCTGCGCGGGAGCTGGGCGATGCAAGCGGCGGCGATTAGCACCGCCGCGATTGCACTGATTCTGCTGGGCAGCGCGAGTATGGTACTGTCTAAGCTGGACGCCATCGCCCGTGCGCTGCCGAACGAGTTCGAGGCGTCGGTGTTCCTGAAAATGTCCGCCACACGCGAGCAGGCGTTGCAACTCAAAACGGAAATTGAAGCGATGGCAGAGGTCGCTCAAGTCGCGCTGATTACGCGCGAGGAAGCGTGGGAGGTGGAAAAACAGAAACTCGCTGGCGAGGTGAACCTCGCCGATTTGCCCAATCCGCTACCTGATAAGCTGACCGTGCGCGTGCAAGACCCCGCGCAGTTGCCGATTGTCGCTGAACGCATCGCCAAGTCGCCCCATGTGGACGAGGTAATCGACAGCCGCGAGGAGTTGCAGACGGTGATGAGCATCGCCCGCCTTGTGCGCTGGACAGGGCTGGGGATTGGCGGGTTGCTGCTGCTTTCGGCGTTGATGCTGATTTACAACTCCGTGCGTTTGACCATCAATGCGCGTCAGAACGAGGTGCAGGTGATGGCGCTAGTGGGCGCGACGCTGCGCTCGATACGCCTGCCGTTCGTTCTGGAGGGGATGACGCAGGGGCTGCTGGGTGGCGTGATTGCCGCGCTACTGGTGCTGCTGGGCGCTGGAGCGACTTCGGACTATATGGTGAGCCAGTGGCCGTTTCTGCGCGACACGCCGCCGGGCTTGCCCCCGCTGCTGCTAATGGTCAGCCTCCCTTCGCTGGGCGCGCTGATTGGCGGGCTGTGCGCTTGGCGAGCAACACTACGCCATGTGCGTGTTTGAGGGGGCAGCGTGCGCCGACGCCGCGCGTGGTGGGTGGGCATAACGCTTCTTAGCGCGCTGATTGCCAGTGTACTGGTCAGTATGACTATCGGCGCAGTGCCTGTGCCACCCGCCGACTTGTGGCACGCTCTGTGGGGACGCGCCGACGAGACCACACGCCTGATACTGTGGGAGTTGCGCCTGCCCCGCGTGCTGCTGGCGGCGCTGGTGGGCAGCGCGTTGGGCTGTGTGGGCTGCGCATTTCAGGGACTGCTGCGCAACCCTTTAGCCGACCCGTACATCATCGGCGTCTCGTCGGGCGCGGCAGTGGGGGCGGCGGTGGGCGCGTTGCTGGGTTGGCATCAGCGCGGCTACGGCTGGGCGGTCGCGCTGATGGCGTTCCTCAGCGGGCTGCTGACGCTCGCGCTTGCCCTCGCGTTGAGCCGTCAGAACGGGCAGTTGCGTATACCGAACTTCCTGTTGGTGGGTGTGTCCATCAGTGCGAGTCTATGGGGCGTGATTACGCTGCTGCTGGTGCTGGCGGGCGAAGACCTCTCGCGCGTGCTGTATTGGCTGCTGGGCGGCTTGCTGAACGCTGACTGGCAACGGCTGAGCTGGGCGAGCGCGCCCGCGCTGCTGGGCTGCCTCGCACTGTTTCTGCAGGCGCGTGCGCTAAACCTCTACACAGCGGGCGAGGAGACCGCGATGCATCTGGGCGCGCCTGTGGAGCGACTGAAGTGGACAGTGCTGGTGGGTGGCGCGCTCGCTACGGCGGCGACGGTTGCGGTAGCGGGCATTATCGGGTTTGTGGGCTGGATTACGCCTCATCTGCTGCGCCGCGTGGTAGGGGGCGACTATCGAATCCTGATACCCCTTTCAGCGTTGGGAAGCGCGCTGCTCTTGCTGTGGGCGGACACACTGGCGCGCACACTCGCCCGCCCGGTGGAGCTGCCTGTGGGCGTGATTACTGCGTTAGTCGGTGCGCCGCTGTTCGTGTGGGTGATGCGCCGCGAGCAGGGTAGAATGTAGCCATGCGCCGCTTTCACATCGGTTCGCCCGAATGGTCGCCCCCGCGCGTGCCGCTGCAACTGCCGCTGGGCTTCGGCTCGCTGGGTTGGCTGGCGCATCTTATCCGCAAGCACAAGTTAGACCTACTGGAAGTTGACCTTGCCCCCGTAGCGCAGGCATGCTACGAATACTGGCGCGAAGCGGGCGATATGGACGAAGCCGCCGATGCGCTGGCAACGCTGGCGTACCTCACCGAGCGCAAAGCACAACGCCTGCTCGCCCCCGAACCCGAACCTGAGCCAGAACCCGACGAGCCGCTGGAACCGACGCGCCTGCCCGACTCCTACCTGCCCGTGCTGGAGTGGCTGCGCCAACGCGAGGGCGAACGGATGCAAATCTTCTTTCGTGGGGGCGCGATTGACCCACGTGAGTACGAACTGCGCCCAGAATTCGGCGCGGAGCTGCCTGACCAGCTGTGGCTCGCGTTCAAACGCCTGCTGGAACGGCGTGTGCCTCCGCCCACTGCCATTCCGCACCGACGCTACTTCTCGCTACACGCCCGCATGATTGAAATCCGTGAGCGATTACTTCAGGCGCAAGCCCCCGTGCCCTTCGACACGCTGGCGGAGGAAGCCCAAGATGTGATGGACTTGCTCGTCTCGTTCCTCGCGATGCTGGAGCTGTGGCGGTTGGGGCAGGTGGGGTTGTCCATCGATTCGGCAGGAATCGTGTGGCTGTCTGCTGTATCGGAGGAGTAGGATGGGCATAATCTATCGCGCACAACGCGATTGGCAGGCGCGGCTACTATCGGCGCGACCTGAACTGGGACGGCACCATAGACGACGCCGATTTGCTGCAGGGGTTGTTTGCTTTCGGAAGGGTTGTTGATAAATCCATCATGCGTAGAAGTTATCTCCAAATCTGCGGGGCGTGTCCGCGTAGCCCCCAGTCTTACACAGGTGGCTAATATATGTGGTTTCTAACAGCGCAAAATCGGGGTCAGTTCGCGCCTACCGTTTTTGCCTTCATCTCCAGCCCCTCGAAAGGGAGCGGGGAGTAAGAGCGGAGGTGCTGAGTAAACCCCCTCCTGTAGGTTCCCCCT
>CAYVKB010000057.1:0-15690 GCA_964451985.1 uncultured Fimbriimonadales bacterium
TCGTCGGCGGGACGCCGACGCTACGAAGGGATGTGCTCGTCGGCGGGACGCCGACGCTACGGGTGGGGTGTGTTTCGTCGGGGGGACGCCGACGCTACGAATGGGGTGTTCGTCGGCGGGGACGCCGACGCTACGATGGTTGGAATCGTCGGCGGGGACGCCGACGCTACGAATGGGGTGTTCGTCGGCGGGGACGCCGACGCTACAGTGAGTGGGTTCGTCGGCGAGACGCCGACGCTACGAGTGGGAGGTGTTTCTCGGCGAGGACGCCGACGACACACAATATCTGTTAGCGCACGGTTACTCCCCATCCACGATTAAGTGCAGCTTGCTCAGCCACTCGCGCATTGGTTCCAGCAGGTTATATGCTGTGAAGTCCAGATGGACGGGCGTGATCGACACATAGCCGTGCGCGACGGCGTACACATCCGTGCCGGGCTGGTCGCGCTCCTCTACAAGGCTGCCGCTCAGCCAGTAGTAGGGGCGTCCTGCGGGGTCAACGCGCGACTCGATTCGATCAGCGTACTGCCGCCTGCCTAAAGCGGTGATTTGGTAGCCTTTGATTTCGTAGATAGGCAGGTTTGGCACATTCACATTCAGGAAGGTATGTTCTGGCAGGGGATGCTCGCGTACGAGGCGGGCGATGTTCAGCGCAGCCAGCGCCGCTGTTTCGTAGTGCATCGGGGGCAGCTCACTCGGGAACGGCTCGTTGGTCGACTCGGCGCGCGCTAAGGGCAATACCTCCTCTGCTGCCAGCGAGACCGCAATCGCGTTCACGCCATGAATCGCGCCCTCAATCGCCGCGGCAATCGTGCCCGAATAGGTCAAGTCCCAGCCCAAGTTCGGTCCCGCGTTAATGCCCGACACCACCAAGTCCACGCGGTGGTTTAGCACAGCGTGTGTGCCCAGCGTGACGCAATCGGTGGGTGTGCCGTTGGTAGCGTAAGCGATGGAACCATCGGGCAGATGAATCCGATGCAGACGCAGGGGCTTGTGCAGCGTAATGGAGTGCCCCGTCGCGCTGCGCGGGCGGTCAGGTGCCACGATAAAGACCTCGCCGAGGGGCTGCAGCCGCTGTGCCAGCAACCGTATCCCCTCGGCGTAGACACCGTCGTCGTTGGTCACTAAGATGCGCATTATTCCGCGCCCTCGCCTACCAGTTTATCAGGAATAATGCCCAGCCACTTCTTCAAGCGATAGATTGTCGTGTCGCGATGCAGCTCGGCGATGGCACGTGTCAGCGGGATTCCCTTCGGGCACACCTTCACGCAGTTCTGCGCGTTGCCGCAACCTGTGATGCCTTCAGGACCCGTCAGCACTTCCAGTCGCTCGTTCGTCAGCGTCGCGCCGGCGTAGTGCAAATTAAATAACTTCGCCTGTGCAATCGGGGCGGGCCCAATAAATGCCGAATGCTCGTTATACTGCGGACACGCCTCCATACAGCAGCCGCAGGTCATACAGCGCGCGAACGCATAGCGCAGCTCGCGAGTTGCATCGTCCACGCGCGGACCAGGACCCAAATCGTGATAGCCGTCCATCGGCACCCACGCCTGCAGCTTCTTGAGGGCTTCGAACATCCGACTGCGATCGACAATCAGGTCGCGCACAACGGGGAACTTGCTCATCGGTTCTAAGGTGACCTCGATAGTATCCCCCTTGTGCACGCCCACCTGATCGATTAGCGCAGCACAGGATTGCTGCACAACGCCGTTCACCACCATCGTGCATGTGCCGCACACCTGTTCCAAACAGGCGGCTTCCCACGCAGGGGGCGGGACAGCACGACCACTGCCATCGACAGGATTGCGCTGAATCTCCATCAGGCAGGAAATCACATTCATATTCGGACGGTACGGCAGGTTGAACTCTTGCCAGTATGGCTTCTGGTTGGGTCCGTCCTGTCGGCGTACCTTCAAACGGATGGTACGGATAGTCCCGTTGCCGTTTTGCATAAGCTTTGCCTCCAAGAAGATTATACCTGAGTAGGTATCCTATGTGCTGATGGCAACCCCGATTGGCGCACACGAACAGGTAGTAATACTAGACTTTGGTGGTCAATACACGCAGCTGATTGCGCGGCGCGTGCGCGAGTGCAATGTGTTCTGCGAGATTCTGCCTTACGATACCCCGCTCACCGAGCTGCGACGACGCAGCCCCAAGGGTGTGATTCTGTCGGGCGGACCCGCCAGCGTGTACGAACCCGACGCCCCGCGCGTGGACCCCGAGCTATTCACTCTGGGCATACCCATGCTGGGCATCTGCTACGGACATCAGTTGATGGCGCATCTGCTGGGCGGGACGGTCTCCCCTGCCCCACAACGCGAGTACGGGCGCACGCTGCTGACCGTCGTGCATGCCGAGCCGCTGTTCGACCAGCTGGACTTCCACCTCACCTGCTGGATGAGTCACGGAGATACTGTGGAGACGCCCCCTGCAGGTTTTGCTGTACTGGCGGAGACGGAGAACACGCCTGTCGCCGCGATGGGCGATTTGGAGCGCAAACTGTTCGGCGTGCAATTCCACCCCGAAGTGGCGCACACGCCGTTTGGCATACACCTGCTGCGCAACTTTCTATATCAGGTGTGTGGCTGCAAGGGCGACTGGACGATGCGCAACTTCATTCAGGAGAGCATCAGCAGCATTCGCGAGCGCGTGGGAAACGAAGGCGTGCTGTGCGCCGTCAGCGGGGGCGTAGACTCCTGCACGGTTGCCGCGCTGGTGCAGCAAGCCATCGGCGAGCAGCTGACCTGTATCTTCGTTGACCATGGGCTGATGCGTCAAGGCGAGGCGGACCAGGTGCGGACGCTGTTCACGCAGCACTTCCCCAGCCGCCTGATTTTCGTGGACGCCCGCCAGCGGTTTTTAGAGCGGCTGCGCGGCATCACCGACCCTGAACAGAAGCGTAAGGTCATCGGCGAGGAGTTCGTGCGCATATTTGAAGAGCACGCCGACGCGATTGGGCAGTGCCGCTATCTGGCGCAGGGCACGCTGTACCCCGATGTGATTGAGAGCGGCACACGCCTCGCCGCGAAAATTAAGACGCACCACAACGTGGGCGGGCTGCCCGAATGGATGACGATGGAACTCATCGAACCGCTGCGCTTCCTGTTTAAAGATGAGGTGCGCCGCGTCGCGCAGGAGCTGGGCTTGCCCCCTGAAATCGTGTGGCGACAGCCATTCCCGGGACCAGGCTTAGCCGTACGCGTGCTGGGTGAGGTCTCGGCGGAGAAGTTGGCAGTCGTACGCGCGGCGGACGCAATCCTGAGCGAGGAACTCACCCGCACAGGCTGGGCGCAGCGTGTATGGCAGGCGTTCGCTGTGCTGCCCGATGTACGCAGCGTGGGTGTGATGGGCGACCAGCGTACCTATCAGCACCCCATCGTGCTGCGTGTGGTGCATAGCGAGGACGCCATGACCGCCGAACCCGCCGAGTTGCCGTGGGACCTGCTGCTGCGTATCGCCAACCGCATCAGCAACGAAGTGGCAGGCGTGAACCGTGTGCTGTACGACCTGAGTTCCAAACCCCCAGCAACGATTGAGTGGGAGTGATGAGAAGTATGGCTGGACGCCACTGCAGCCCGCGCCTACGGAACTGCTGGCGTGCTGTGTTGGACTAACGTTTCGCAAGTATCAGGTATAATTCCTCTCAGCCTTGATGAGGGGTTGAGAGCCGATGGCGAAAACGAAAATAACGGTACGGGACTTAGCAGCAGAGTTGGGCGTCTCCGCCAGCCGACTGAAGGAGATTTTGGCGGATTTGGGCATAGGCGAGAAGCAAGCGCAGCAGGGCTTGGACGAGGAAACTGCGCAACTCGTCAAAGAGATGGCGCAGGAACTCGTGGGCGACCTCAAGACGCTCGTACTGCCGCGCGAGTTAACTGTGCGCGACCTCGCGGAAGCGATGGAACGCCACCCCACCGAAATCCAAAAACACCTTATGACCAAGCACGGAAAGCTGGTTACCCCCGTGCAAAAACTGGAGCCTGAACTGGCGGAGAAAATCGCCGCCGACTTCGGGCTGACCGTGCAGTGGGAGACTGCTAAGCCCGTCGAGAAACCCGTCGCTCAACCCCCCACGAAAGCCGTCGTGACTGGCGCACAACCCCGCCCGCCTGTGGTCACCATCATGGGGCACGTCGACCACGGCAAAACCAGCCTACTGGACTACATCCGCAAGACCCGCGTCGCCGAACGCGAATTCGGCGGCATCACACAGCACATCGGCGCGTATCAGGCGGAAGTGGAAGGCAAACTGATTACCTTTTTGGACACGCCCGGACACGAGGCGTTCACCTCCATGCGGGCGCGCGGTGCACAGGTCACGGACATCGTCGTACTGGTAGTCGCCGCCGACGACGGTATCATGCCTCAGACCATCGAGGCAATCAACCACGCCAAGAACGCGAAAGTGCCGATTATTGTCGCCATCAACAAAATTGACAAACCTGAGGCAAACCCCGACCGCGTGCTGCAGCAACTCACCCAGTACGAACTGATTCCAGAAGCGTGGGGTGGCGACACGATTTGTGTGCCTGTGTCTGCGCTGACGGGCGAGGGCGTGGACACTCTTCTGGAGATGATTCTGCTCGTCGCTGAGATGGCGGAGCTGAAAGCCGACCCGAAAGCCGAGTTTCAGGGCACGGTAATTGAGGCGAAGCTAGACAGAGGACGCGGTCCGCTAGCCACGATTCTGGTGCAGCAGGGCACGCTACGACGCGGTGATATTCTGGTTGTGGGCAAAACATGGGGCAAAATCCGCGCGATGTTCGACCATACGGGCAAACCACTCGACAGTGCAACGCCCGCCACGCCCGTGGAGATTATGGGGCTGAACGAAGTACCGATGGCGGGCGACAGAGCCGAGCGTGTGGAAAACGAAGCCCGTGCTCGCCAAATCGTCGAAGAGCGCATCGAAGCCGAGAAGCGCCCCGACATTCAGCGTCCCACCCGCCGCGTGAACCTCGCCGAGCTGTTCAAGCAAATGCAGGAAGGCGAAACCAAATCGCTCAACATTATTCTCAAAGCCGACACCTACGGCTCGGTGGAAGCCATCCGCGATGCACTGCTCAAACTCGAAAAACCCGAAGGCGTGGAGCTTAAAATCATCAACGCGAACGTGGGCAATATCACCGAAGCCGATGTGGACTTCGCCATCGCCGCCGACGCCGTCGTGCTGGGCTTCAACGTGAAAGTGGAAACCAATGCCCAAAACAAGGCAAAAGCCAGCCGCGTGGATGTGCGCACCTACCGAATCATCTACGAGCTGCTGGAGGAGATGGAAAAAGCTCTCAAGGGGCTACTGGAACCCGAATTCAAGGAGGTTGTGCTGGGCACTGCCGAAGTGCGCGCCGTGTTCAAACTCTCCAAAGGTATCGTCGTGGCGGGCTGCTATGTGCTGGATGGCAAAATCGTGCGCAACGCCCCTGCCCGCCTGATCCGAAATGGCGAGATCGTTCACGAAAGCAAAATCGGCACATTGCGCCACCTCAAGGAAGACCGCCGCGAAATCGCTGCCGGCTACGAATGCGGCATCACCCTCGACGGATTCGACGCCTACCAGGAAGGCGACCGCATCGAATGCTACGAGATTCAGGAGGTGGAGCGATAACCCGTGTCGGAAGTCCAACACCGCTTCGTAGGGATGGACCCGTACATCGAGCGGCAATACTGGGGGAGTTTCATCAGCACATAATGGCGTCGATACAGGCGCAGTTTCTGCCCGAACTGTTGCCGCGTGGCTATGAAGCCAACCTTGAGCAGCGCGTGTATCTGGAGCGTCATGAGCCTGACGAGCTGCGCCGCGCATTTCGTGCCGATCGCGGTGCAGGAACTGCAAGCCGCCTACGAAGACGCTTTCGCCCGCGCCCGCTACGACCTGCGCCTCAACTATGAGGAGGCGGTATAGGAAACCCCAAAACTAAAGTGGCATCCACCTACCCTACGCGCTCTTTTTTGCGTATCAGCCAGATGGCCAATGCTGCGCCGATGAGGTTCGGCAGACTACTGGCAAGCAAGGGGTCTAACACGCCACGCCCCAGAATGACGAGGTAGCGCGCCATTACCCAGTACACGAAGATAATTGCCACGCTGAGCGCGAAGCCACTGGCAGGGCTGGAACGTTGCGGACGCACGCCCAGCGGCGCCCCCAGCATCGCGAAAATCAGACTCGCGAGGGGCACATTAATCTTATTATATAACTCCACAGTGAGCTGGCGTATCTGCGCTTCGTCCGCCCCCTCACGCTTGAAAAACTCGATCTGTTCGCGCAACTGCCGAAACGAACGCTCGTCCACGTTAGTCAGCAACGCTTCAATCTGCACGGGCGTGCGCCGGATGGCGACGTTCAGTGTCGGTTCGGCGCGGAACACCAGAAACGAACCATACTGCCCCGCCGCGGTGCGCCACCAGCCGTTGTGCAGGGTCCACTCGCTCTCACCTTCCCAGCGGGCACGCTCGGCGTACAGCACCACCTCTGGCTCGCGTCGCCCACCCGCGCTGTATTTCAGCAAGGTCACCTGATACAGCTCCTGCGTTTGCGCATCGCGTCCCCCTGCCACAATCACATACGAATCGAGCTTCCCTTCGCGGAACTGTGCAAAGCCGAACGCCTGCTGCTCGCTGAGATTCAGCTGCTCAAGGATGGAGGCACGTATCCGAGCGGCACGCTCGGTCGCCCACGGTACCAGCGTTTCATTGAACGCAATCGCCGAGAGGCTCACCAGTAGGCTCAGCCAGAACACAGGCGCAAGGACACGGCGCAGACTGACCCCGGATGCACGAATCGCCGTTATCTCCCAATCGGATGAGAGCCTGCCAAACCCCAGCAGCGTGGCGAGTAGCATCCCCATCGGCAGCGTGCGCACAGCAATCTGCGGGAGATAAAGCAGCGCGAGTTCAACCACCAGCGACAGCGGTACGCCTTTCACCGCATACTCGGTAATCATAAACACATAGCCCCCCGCAAACACCAGCGCAGTAAACAGTCCCACGCCGAACAGTAAAGGAGGCAACAACTCGCGCAAAATCAGGCGATCCAACAGACGCATCGCACAGTAGGATACCTGTCCGACAGAGGAGAACCTCCATCTCATCACCTCTGTACCGTAGCGAAGTGATGCTGGAAAGACGCCCTCCAGCAGCGTTGGTCAGCCTTCGCCCCGATAAGGTATAATCTTGCTAACTGTGAACACCTGCACCAATCGGCAGACGGAGCCGCCCGTTTGGGCGCGTCAGGATTCCACGCGACGCCGCTATGTGCGCGAGATGTTCAGCCGTGTCGCGCCGCGCTATGACTTGCTGAACTCCATCTTGAGCTTCCAGCTTCATCACTATTGGCGGCGGCGGGTCGTGCAGATGCTGCGCCTCGCGCCTGACGCGCGCGTACTGGATTTATGCACGGGCACGGGCGATTTAGCCATCGAACTCGCGCGTCATCTGGGACCTGCGGGTGAGGTAGTCGCGCTCGATTTTTGCGAGCCGATGCTGCGCATGGGGCGCGAAAAAGCGCATCGACGCGGGCTGAACCACACCATATGGCTGCACGCCGACGCGCTGCAACTGCCTCTTACTCATTCACAGTTCGACGCCGCTACGATGGCGTTCGGCTTGCGCAACCTCATCGATAAGCCTGCCGCGTTCCGAGAAATCTATCGCGTGCTGAAACCCGGCGGCAAAGTCGCCATCCTCGAACTCACGCGCCCGCAACGCCCGCCGATGAGCTGGCTGTACGATGCTTACGCCCTACATATCCTGCCGCGCATCGGTAAGCGTCTCAGCCAGGCGGACGCCTACCTCTATCTACCAATGTCGATTCAACACTATGAAGACCGAGCCACCATTGCCGAATATATGCAACAGGCGGGTTTCGCGAATGTCTGCTATCGCGACCTGACCTTCGGCGTGGTGTGCGTTCATACGGGGGTTAAACCATGACCACTATGCAAATCACACGACAGACGCTGGCGGTTCCAGAGATGCTTGCGCCGATTCTGCCCGAAATGCAGGCGGTGGAGGCGTTTCTGGAAGCGCAAGCGGAGACGGCTATACCGCAGTTCAGCGACCTTACGCGCCATCTACTCTCGGCAGGGGGCAAGCGATTGCGCCCCGCGATGGTAATCCTGTGCGCCTACGCTTCAGAACCGTCGCGCTTCAGCACGCTCTACCGCAACGGGCTGGCAGGGCGCGACCGACTTGCGACCATAGCGGGCTGTATGGAGATGATCCATATGGCGACGCTGATTCACGACGACGTGATTGACCAGACCTTTACGCGGCGGGGCAAGCCGACGGCGAACGCGCTGTACGGCAACCTCGCGACGGTGCTGTCGGGAGACTTCATTCTGGCGCGGGCGATGCGATGCCTGGCGTTAGACGGCGACCTGCGCATCATCCAGAAAGTCGCTCAAATCACCACCGACATGAGCGAGGGCGAAGTCGCCGAAGTGTTCCTACGCCATCGGCTAGAGATTACCGAAGCGCAATATATGGACATCGTGCAGCGTAAGACCGCCGAGTTCCTCGCCGGCTGCTGCCGTATCGGGGGCTATCTGGTGGACGCGGACGAAGCGACGCTGGATACACTGGAACAGTTCGGACGCGACTTGGGAATCGCCTTCCAGATTATCGACGACCTGCTGGACTATGTGGGCGATCCGCGCGTCACGGGCAAGCCGAACGGTACCGACTTCCGCGAGGGATTCGCCACGCTGCCCCTGCTGCACTACTACCAAAACGCCGCGCCCGACGAGCGCGATCGCCTGAACGCCGAGTTCGGTACCGACATTAGCGAAGAGCAGTTCCGCTATTGGAGAGAACAAATTCGGCTCACGGGCAGTCTAAAGTACGCGGAGGCGGTCGCCGAGGGGTATCGACACAGCGCGCTGGAAGCCTTGCATCAACTGCCACCCTCGACCGTCCGCCAGACTTTGGAGGAGGTCGCGCGATTTATCACGGAGCGCAAGTATTAGAAATGGGGCGTGTGCAAGCGGAGCTACCCGGACTTGCCAACCGGTTCGAGACCTTTGTGTTCGATCTGGACGGCGTGGTCTATCGGGGTAAGCGGGCGCTGCCGCACGCGGTGGAAGTACTGAACCTACTGCAAGACTCAGGGCGGCAGGTGTTCTACCTGACCAACAACTCCGGGGCGACGCGCCTACAATACGCCGAACGACTGCAGGTGATGGGCGTGGACGCGCGCCCCGAACAATTCATTACTTCCGCGTGGGCCACAGCCCTGTTTTTGCAACGCGCGCTGAACCCCGGCTCGAAACTCTTCGTGGTGGGCGAGCTGGGCTTGAGACAGGAACTTTGCAGCGCAGGCTTCGAGGTGGTGGACAGTGTGGAGCCAAACATTCCCGCAGCAGTGGTGGTGGGTATCGACCGCGCCTTCACCTATGAGCGGCTGACGCAGGCGCAGCAGGCGATTCTACATGGTGCGCGCTTCATCGCCACCAATACCGACGGCTCATATCCCGCCGAAGACCGCCTGCTGCCCGGCGCAGGCGCGATGGTCGCCGCGATTGCCGCCGCAACAGGCAAAAAACCCACCATCATCGGCAAACCCAACCCGCAGATTTTGCAACCCTTCATCGAACGCGGCGTGATTCAGCCCGAACGCACCCTGCTGATCGGCGACCGCTTAGATACCGACATTGCGCTCGCGAACCTGTTGCATATCCCGTGCGCCTTAGTGCTGACGGGCGTGACAGGACGTGCCGATGTGGAGAACGCCCCGCTGGAGCAACTGCCCCAGTGGGTACTACACGACCTCAGCGAACTGTTAGGCGACGCGGTGGATAATCTGCTGGTGCATCCGCTATAGGCAGATTTCTACTTCGCTCAGATAGCGCTGATTGCATTGGCAGGATAGGGAGAAAGATTCCTCTGCAGTCCGTTTACCGCATCAGGCAGGACTCGCCGTCCCTGCGTCGTATACTTCAGTCGGCGAGATGCCGTTGATTGTGGAGGCTATCGATGAAGATACTGGTCGCAGACAAGTTCGAGCAGAGCGGCTTAGAGGGCTTGAAAGCGTTAGGCTGCAATGTAATTTATGACCCCAGCCTCAAGGAGGACACGCTGACTGAGGCGATAAGGGCACACAATCCCGAGGTACTGGTGGTGCGCTCTACGAAGGTCACTGCGCCGATGCTGGAGGCAGGCGATTTGAGTTTAGTGATACGCGCGGGCGCGGGCGTGAACACGATCGACGTGGAGACCGCCAGCAAGCGCGGTATCTACGTAGCGAATTGTCCAGGTAAGAACGCAATTGCAGTGGCAGAGCTGGCGTTTGGGCTAATCCTGTCGCTGGATAGGCGCATTCCCGATAACGTGGCGCAGCTGCGGGCAGGCAAGTGGAACAAGAAAGAATTCAGCGAGGCGCGGGGCGTGTACGGTTGCACACTGGGGCTGATTGGCGTAGGCAATATCGGTCGCGAGATGGTGAGCCGCGCCAAAGCGTTCGGGCTACGGGTGATTGCCTGGAGCCGCTCACTCACGCCTGAACGTGCGGAGGCGATGGGAATTGGCTACCGCGCCACACCGCTCGACGTCGCCAGTGAAGCGGACATCGTGAGTGTGCATGTCGCTCTCACGCCCGACACAAAACACCTGTGTAATCGCGCGTTTTTCGAGGCGATGCGCAACGGAGCGTACTTCATCAACACTGCTCGCTCGGAAGTGGTGGATGAAGAGGCGCTAGCAAGGGCGATTCAGCATAAGCAAATCCGCGCGGGGCTAGATGTGTTCGAAGGCGAGCCGAGCGCAGGCGAGGGTGAGTTCAGCCATCCGCTGGTCGCCCTGCCGCATGTGTACGGCACGCATCATATCGGCGCATCTACCCAACAGGCGCAGGAAGCCATCGCTGCCGAAGTGGTGCATATCGTGCAAACCTATATGCAAACTGGGCGCGTGCCGAATGTGGTGAATCTGGCGCATCAGTCGCCCGCGCGGTACCTGCTGGTGGTACGCCATTTAGACCGAGTGGGCGTGCTGGCGCATGTGTTCAACTGCCTGCGCGAGGCAAACATCAATGTACAGGAGACGGAGAACATCATCTTTGCGGGCGCGGAGGCGGCAGTCGCGCGGATACAGTTAGACAGCGCGCCCTCGAACGCCACGCTGCAAGCCATTCGCAGGCACGAGTTCATCCTTGCGACGACGTTGGTGGAATTGTAAAAACAGTCGGGAGCGCGTGGACTCGCCGATAAGCATCCGCAGGTGCCACACGCACATTGATTTCCATTTACCACAGCAGCAGCACTGGCTCCAGCGGCTGCAGGGTGAGAGTGCCCTCGACGGTTTCGCCTGTAAGCAGGTTGGTCGCCTTAACAGGCTGGTTCTCGGCGTTCACGAGGCGCACGGTGAGGGGTTGGCGCGTGTAGTTGCACAGGCTGGCGACGAAACCGCTTTCATAGGGCGCGACGCGATAGCCTATGCCCCACACGGGCTGGTCATTCTCGTTTAGCAGGCGCAGAGGTCGACTCACCTCCCAGTTGCCCAGCAGCGGGTGCAGTCGCAAGAACAGCCGACGCGCGTCCATCAGCGGGTTGCGCTCGAACGTCACGCCGCCCGGACGCGAGGTGCGCCGACGCCCGTAGCGGTCGAACTGCAGGTTCGGCTCGCCGAAGCCCAGAATCTGGATCCCGCGTTGCTGGCGCAGCTGGTCTAACGCCGCGAACGCCTCATCGGAGATGAACTGCGTGTTGGCGATGATGATACGCGACGCGCCTTCGGGCAGGCGGCGCACCTCCAGCTGACGCTCGGTGATGAAGCCCACGCGCACACCCAGCATCGTGAGGGCGATGTAGAGGCTATCGCGCGGCACGACGGCGTCCACACCCTGCATCATCAGGTCGTACTGTGAATAGAGGAGATACACATCGGGCTTCTGGTTCTGCAGCGCAGCGATGTAGGGCGAGAGGCGGTTCAAGTCGAGCGTGGTGTGTGCCAGCGCTTCCACGATTTCGGGGCGGTGCAGCAGACTGCCCGCGAAGTCGCTTTTCGGGTCGTCGGTGCGCTCCCAGACCCAGAAGGTGGTCGCCGACAGCCCGCGAACGGCAGCTTCCCACAGCGCGGCGCGGGCGTGCTGGGGCGGTACATAGCGCGTCTCGCGGTCACGGATAATGTGATGCTCCGAGTTGAACACGGGCGCGTCGCGCAGCGAACGCTGCAGCTCGTGCGCCAGCATAGTAGTGACCCAGTCGAACGCCCACACGGCGTCGCGATCCCAGTTGGGGTAGGTGGAGGCGTCGTTGCCGTTCAACTCGCAGAACTCGGCGAACCGTTCCGGATCCACACCACGCGGCAGTTCGCGGTCATTAGTGAAGCTCCAGCTCATCAGTTTGGCGTGTTTGGGCACGGTGGGCAGGTGTTGTGCGATTGCGTCGGCTAAGGCGCGGTGCCAGTTCGCCAGTGTCTCGGCGTTAAACTCCTGCCACTCGGCATAAGGTACGCCCGCGCCCTCACCTGGTACAGGAATCTCCTCCCAGCTCTGGTAGTTCGTGCGCCAGCGAGTGTTCAGCGTAATGAGGGTGCGATGGCGGTTCTGCAACCACGCCCGCCACGCCCGCTGATGCGGCGGCGAGTCGGGCGACTCCACATTAATCGGCTCGTTGGAAAGGCAAATGCTCATCAGTGCGGGCTGGTCTTTCAGCAGCGGCGCGAAGGCATCGATATACTGGCGCAGCACCGTCAGACTCTCCGGGGCGAAGAGGCTGTACTTAATGAAACCGTCGCGCGTCTGACGCAGCTGCGGGTACTGCTGATAGACCCATTCGGGCATGTAGTGCGGGCTAATCAGGTAATCCACTTTCACATTCGCGGTGGCGGCACGGCGCAGGACGGGCAACACATCCTCCTCCATCGGTTGGAGGTTCACTTTGCCTGGCTCTGGCAGAATGTCCCACACGCCCCGCTCGATTTGAATCAGGTTGAAGCCCATCTTCGGAAACTTCTCGATGTCCGCACGCACCTGCCCAAAATGCCCAAAGCCCACGAAGAACACGGGGCGGCGTTGGCGTTCGCGGGTGAGTGGGTTCTCGGTCTCAGCGATTAGCGATGCACCTTGAATTTCCACAGGCGAGGTGACGTAGCGCGGCACGGTGGGCAGGGTTTTCACACCGCTTTCAGCTTCCGCCAGCATCTGGTTCAGCCGCGCCGCCACGCGCTCCATCTCATCGAGCTGCTGGTAGGCGCGCTGGAGTTGTCCTTTTTGTAAATCTTCGCCGACATAGCGCACAAACTCCTGCAGAATCGTGAAGCTGGCTTGCGGGTAGGCGATGTCCTGCCCCGCGTCGCGAATGCGGTTCATTCGCGCTTCCCAGTTGGGCAGCTGGCTTTGCAGTGCTTGCAGGCGTTGCTGAGCCAGCGTGCGGGTGAAGAAGCGGAGGGGGCGTTCGACTTGCAATAGTGTTTGTCTGCCCTGTCGGAGTTGGATGCGCAGGGTCTGTTCAGGGGCGTTGGGCGCGCTGAACTCAAAAAGCCCGCGGGTGTGTCCCGCCGCGAGGTTCACACGCTGTCGAGCGTGCTGCTCGCCCAGCTGCACCTCCAACTCCGTGTTGCGCAGGGGCTGCGCGGTGTAGAGTTCGAAACCGATTGAACCTGTACCTATGTTCAGATACACTTGCTCGCCCAAGTCGTCCAACGTAAGGATGGGGCGTTCGGGCGTCTCGCTGGGGGTGAAGGGTGTAGCGCGGTTGCCCTGCTCCAGTTTCACGGCGTCGATCCACACCCCGTCGGTAGGGGCTTCTATCACAATCACAAGATCGAGGCTGCTCTCGTTTTCGCGTGTGGCGAAAGTGATTTCGGCGCGTTTCCATTGTCCGCCTGTGTCTTGCAAAGGCAGTCGCACGCGCCAACCGTCGCCCCCACCGATGAAACCTACATAACCCTCGCGCGTCTTGTAGCGGCAGCTGAGGGTATACACTGTGCTGGGCTGCACGGGCACTCCGCCCTCGTAGCGCAGTATAGCGTAAATCTCCGCCCCAAACGGCGTAGCGTTGGTGAACTTCAGCGCGAACTGCCCTGTCGCGCCCGGCTCTGCTACTACCTGCACGCTGGCTTCGGTGTTGCGCTTGTCCCAGACCCACCCAACGGGCAGGTCGTTCTGGGTCTGTTCGAAGCTGGCGTTGCGGATAAGGTTTGGGTTTGGTGCGGTCTCAAGGGGTTGTAAAACGAGTTTCGTTTGAGCATAGCCGTGCATACACAGTCCCAACCACAGCATCAGTGCTATCCTGCGCATACGCCCTCCTGATAATTGCGGGAATAGTATACCTCCAGTCTGAGCCGAGCGGCATAGAAAATGTTGAGTACTGCATCGCAGAATGGCTCTATACGCTCTACGAGGCAAATAACTACCAATGTATCAATCCACTGAGCGACTTCTTCGGGCAAAAGTGGATGATGTCCAGCCCTATAATAGCGGTCCGCGCACTGTGCCGACATAGGGATACCCTGCGAATACCCCGTACGCCTGCTCGGGGTATAATCGCCCCCGTATGACCACGCCTTTGTACGAAACGATAGCCGAGTTAGACCAGCGGTATGTACTGCCTGTGTATCGTCGCCAACCGGTGCTGTTTGTGCGGGGGGCAGGCGCGCGGCTCTACGACGAGCAGGGCAACGCCTATCTGGATTTTCTGGCGGGCATCGCGGTATGTAATGTGGGACACTGCCACCCCCACTTGGCAAAACGCATTGGTGAGCAGGCGCAGATGCTGATGCACACCAGCAACTTTTTCCTCACCGAGCCGCAGGCGCGACTGGCGCAGCGTCTGTGCGAGCTGTCAGGCTTGGAGAAGGCATTTTTCTGCAACAGCGGCGCGGAGGCGTGCGAGATGGGGATCAAAATCGCCCGCAAGTTCGCCAACGCCATCAAGCAAACACCTGACCACGAGATTCTGACGCTGGAGGGCAGTTTTCACGGGCGCACGATGGGTGCGCTTTCTGCTACGATGCAGCCTAAGTATCAGGAGCCGTTCAAGCCACTGCTGCCGGGCTTTCGTGCCCTGCCGCGCAACGACATCGACGCGCTGCGCGATGCCTTCAGCGAGCGCACAGCGGCGATTCTTTTGGAGCCGATACAGGGCGAGGGCGGAGTCTATCCGATATGCGATGCGTACCTGCAGGAAGCGCGTCGCCTGTGCGACCGATACAACGCGCTGCTCATCGCCGACGAGGTGCAGGCGGGTTTCGGACGCACGGGCAAGTGGTTCGCCTATCAGCATGCGGGCGTGCTGCCTGACGTAGTGGCGACGGCGAAGGGGCTGGGTGGGGGCTTTCCGATCGGCGCATGCCTGATGCGCGGCGTTGCTGCCGAGGTGCTGCAGGCAGGCGAACACGGTACGACCTATGGGGGCAATCCGCTGGCGTGCAGCGCGGCGCTTGCTGTAATCGAGATTATCGAGCAGGAAAACCTGCTGGAGCACGCCGCGCGCGTGGGGGCATACCTGCAAGCGCGACTGTGCGACCTGAAAGCAGCGGGCGCCCCCATCCGCGAGGTGCGCGGACGCGGGCTGATGGTCGGCGTGGAGCTCACCCAGCCCATCGCCCGAGCGGTGTTCCAGAACGCGTTGGAGCGCAAACTCATTTTGAACGCCGTCGGTGAGACGATCCTGCGTCTTGTGCCGCCGCTGGTCATCACCGAGCAGGAGGTGGACGAGGCGGTGGGGATTATCGCGACGGTGCTGAAAGAGT
>CAYVKB010000058.1:0-15603 GCA_964451985.1 uncultured Fimbriimonadales bacterium
CGACGACTCAGCACATCCGAAACCAAACGAGAATGGCTGATTATTTTCCACCTGCAGGCATATACTCTCCCACCTGACCGCGCCGCAACTCCGCGCGTTTGCCCGTGTACAATCGCTCGAATTCCTCCGCACTGTTCGGGGGCACGTTGTGGTTTGTACAGGCTTCGATGTTAGAGTACTTCATCAGGTACAATCCCGCCATGCGAGGCGCGAAGATGCGACAGGACATTTGCTGGTGGTGCTATCAAGGGCGCGTGGAGCCGAAACGCCTGATTGCTGAGGCAAAACGCATCGGCTACGAAGGATTCGAACTGGTGCCTGAACCTCTGTGGGACATGGTAAAAGAGGCAGGCATGACGATTGTGACCCACGGCGGGCACGGAACCATCGAAAACGGCATGAATGACCCGCGCAACCACAGCCGCATCGAGGACGAACTGAAGGCAAATATCGATAAAGCCGCGCAGTACGAGATACCGATCCTCATCTGTTTTTCGGGCAACCGCCGCGGACGCCCTGACGAGGAGGGCGTCGAGAACACCGTCGCTTGCCTGAAACGAGTCGCCCCCTATGCCGAACAGAAAGGCATCACTCTAGCGATTGAGATTCTCAACAGCAAGGTAGACCACCGTGATTACCAGTTCGACAAAATGAGCTGGGGCGTGCGCGTGGTGGAGCTGGTCAACTCGCCCCGCGTGAAGATCCTGTACGACATCTACCATGCGCAGATTATGGAGGGCGACATCATCCGCACGATACGCACACACAGCGACAAAATCGCGCATTACCACACGGCAGGCAATCCCGGACGGAACGAAATCGACGACTCGCAGGAACTGTATTACCCTGCGATTATGAAAGCCATCAAGGACACGGGCTACACGGGCTGGATTGGTCAGGAGTTCGTGCCGAAGGGCGACCCCCTCACCGCGCTGAAAGAGGCGTTTGACAGGTGTAAGGTAGGGTAATCGCCATAGGTTTTATGGCGCACTGCTAAGGTTGAAACTATATTTGCCGGAGCGATGGGCAATCGCGAATACGGATTGCACACCGCTCCGGCAGCGATTAGATAAACAGCGTTGCTTTGGACTTGGTGGCATCGCCCAAGAAGGTCGCCACGCCGCCCACTTCCACGCCGTCGAGAATCTCGTCTTTGTGGATGCCCATCACATCCATCGACATTTGGCAGGCGACGATGCGCACGCCTAAGTCGCGCGCCATCTGCGCCATCTCTTCAAGTTGAGGCACGCCCTGTTGGCGCATCATCGTGCGCAGCATCTTCGCGCCGATGCCACCGAAGTTCATCTTCGACACGCCCAGTCCCTGCGTACCTACGGGCGTCATCCAGCCCATCATCTTCTGGAAGAAGGTCTTTCCCGCCGACTTGCGTTTCTGGCGCAGCGCGGTCAGCCCCCAGAAGGTGAAGAACATCGACACCTCCATCCCGCTGGCGGCTGCGCCCGAAGCAATCACGAACGCCGCCAGTACACGATCCAAATCACCCGAGAACACCACCATCGACAGGCGGTTCTCAGGCGATTGGGCGCGCAGCGCGTCCACCTGCGCCTGCAGTTGCTGAATCTGCTCTTGCAGTACGCTCAAATCGGGCGCGGCGCGCTCCATTACCGCCGAATTACCGTTGGCGATCACCATTCCACCTCCCTGCTACTTCTTGCGTACATAGTGTACGTACACCGTTTTGCCGTCGACTTCCATTGTCTCTTGGGCGACCAGTTCCGCGTCGGCGACCATATTCGCCCAGCCCTTGAAATCGTTCACCGAGCCGGGATCGGTCGCCAGCACGCGCAGCGTCTGTCCTGATTGTAGCTCCTGAAACGCTTTACGTGCGTTCACAATTGGCATTGGGCACTGCAGCCCGCGCGCATCTATCTCGATATCGTATTTCATTTCCATCGTTTGCATACCTCCTGTCATATGATGAGACCACACAACGCGGTCTCTAAATGGTTAGAGGCACGCCGTATGCGGAAGGATTCATCGATCCTCTCAGCGGCGCGTGACGAGGTAAATAATGCTCAGCACCAACCACAGGATCCGCAGTGGCTCTTCAGGGGAGCTGCGTCGTTGGGCGGGTTCAGGCACTTCCACCGTGTCGCCAGGCTGCAGGATTTCGTCGGGGCGTGTGCCCTTTGCCACCTCCAGCAGGTTGACGGTGATGCGCTGTTGCCTACCGCGCTCGGTGGGGCGCAGGATTATAACCCGATCCAGAATCGCGTTCGCTTTAGGACCGCCCGCCGCCTCAATCGCCTGCGTGAGGGTCATATTCTCGGCGTAGTTCACCAGTCCCGAGCGGTTCACGCCCCCACGCACCACGATGAACTGTCGCGCCGAGCGGAACGGCACATTCACCTGGTCGCCTGGCTGCAGCTCCACATCGCCCTGTAGCGTGTTCAGATTAACAGTGATTGGCTCAGCACGGTCGGCGCGGCGGATTTGGATGCGTGCGGTATCAGCTTCGGGCAGCGTACCGCCCGCTTTGCCCAGCGCGGTAATCAGCGTGCCCGCCTCGCTATGCTCGAACGAACCGGGCGAGCGCACCGCTCCTAATATTAGCACATTCCTGCCTCCTGCCCGCAGCGGCACGAAAATTCGGTCTCCCGCTTGCAGCAGCGGATTCGCGCTTTCGTCATTCTCCTGAATGAACTTGAGGTGGTTAATCGTGAGCCGTTCGCCGTTTAGCCGTTCTAATCGCACTGCGCTCAGGTCGGCGGTATCAGTCGGTTGCGCTGCGCGGAGGGCGTCGCTGAGGCGCCAGCCCTGCTGCAGCGTGAACTCGCCCCCACGCCGCACCGCACCCTGCACAGTGACCTTCGCCTCCGCTCGCTGAGCAATCTCTACCGTCACCTTCGGGTCGCGATAGAATCCCCCATCGCGCAGGCGTTTGGTGATTTCCGCAGCGAGTTCATCAGGCGTGCGTCCGCCCGCCTGTACCAAGCCAATCAGCGGCATCCGAAACGCACCTGTTGAGTCCACCACGTACACACGCGAGAGCGAATCGTCGCCCTCAACAGTAATCCTTAGTGAATCGCCTGGCAGAATGCGCGGCGCGTCCTGCGCCCACGCGCCTAGTAGCGTCAGCCACAGCGTCAGCAACCCAACCCAACGCATCATAAGTTATAGGATACCCCCAGCAGGCAGGTACAATACGAGGCGATGGCTGAGAAGGTCACCACACGCACACTGCAGCAGATGAAACAGCGCGGGCAACGCATCGTCGCTATTACCGCCTACGACTACCCTTCGGCGCAACTGGCGGACGCCGCTGGTGTGGATGTCGTGCTGGTGGGCGACTCGGTGGGCAACACGGTACTGGGCTACGAGACCACCCTACCTGTACAACTGGATGAGATTTTGCACCACTTGAAAGCCGTGCGGCGCGGGCTGCAACGCGCGCTGCTGGTCGCCGATATGCCGTTTCTCACCTATGGCGCGTCAGTGGATGACGCCATGTATAACGCGGGCGCGCTGATTCAGGCGGGCGCGGAATCTGTGAAATTAGAAGGTGCAAGTCCGCGCGTGCTGGAGACCATTCGCGCTATGGTCGGCGTTGGTATCCCCGTAATGGCGCATCTGGGGCTGACTCCGCAATCGATTCATCAGTTTGGGGGCTATCGGCTGCAGGGGCGCAGCGCGGCAGAGCAGGAGGCGTTGCTACAAGCTGCTCACGCCGTGCAAGAGGCAGGCGCGTTCAGCCTCGTGCTGGAGGTCATCCCCGCCAGCCTCGCGCAGCGCATCACCGAAAGCGTGCAAATCCCCACGATTGGCATCGGCGCGGGCGTCTACTGCGACGGTGAAATCCAGGTGTGGCACGACCTCCTAGGGCTAAGCGCACAGCAGTTCAAGCACGCCAAACGCTACGCCCATCTGCGCGAGATTATCACTAATGCTTTACAACAGTACGCCGACGAGGTGCGCGAGCGTCGGTTCCCTGCGCCCGAACACAGCTTCGAGGTGGAGAAATGACCCTTCACGACCTTGAGCGCATCGGCGCAGTGCTGCGCGGGCATTTTTTGCTCACTTCTGGCAGACACAGCGACATCTACTTTGAGAAGTTCCGCCTGCTGGAGCAGCCCGATCTACTAATCCCCACCGTGCAAGCGATGCTGAGGCAGATGCAAGGTCTTACGAGCGTGCAGGCGGTGGTGGGTCCCACACTGGGTGGTGTGATTGTGGCGTATGAGGCGGCGCGGCAGTTAGGCGTGCGCGCTCTTTACGCTGAACGTGAGGGCGACGGACGCACCTTCCGTAGAGACAGTGTGCTGGAGCCGCGTAGCCCTGTACTGATTGTGGACGATGTGCTGACTACGGGCACTTCCATCCGAGAGGTATTGGAGCTTTTGCAGCGTTATCGAGCGCAGGTGGTCGGTATCGGCGTACTGATTGATCGTTCCGAGACGCCACCCGACTTCGGCACGCCGCTGGCAAGCGCGCTCCGCCTGCCCGCCCAAACTTACGCACCCGACGAGTGCCCCCTATGTAAAGAGGGATTGTCGCTTACCCAACGCGGGAGTCGATAGACCGTGATCGCGTCGGTACTGCACGGGGACTCCACGACTTGCAGGATTCGCTCCTAATTGTGCGAAACAATTCCCGATGAGCCGACAGCAAGACTCGGTGTACACTCTGCCGATTGGTGACCCGCGCCGCCAGTATCTGCTTACTGTGCGCCCAAATCAGATTGTAGACACCCATAGGCGCCGCCCCGTGAGTATGCAAGAGATGGTGCGCCTGTTGGAACCTGCGACTTTTATCCTGATTGGCGAGCAGCACGATAACGCCCAGCACCATCAGTTTCAGGCGCAGGTGATTGAAGCGCTGGTACAGGCAGGACGCAGCGTGATTGTGGGCATGGAGATGTTCGACCGCACCAAGCAGTACCCGCTGAACCTATGGACACTGAACCGCCTAAGCGAAGCGGAGTTCATTCAGCAAAGTGAGTGGCAAACGCAGTGGGGTTTCGATTTCGCACTGTATCGCCCGATTTTCGAGGTAGTGTATCGTCATCGCTTGCGACTGGTAGGGTTGAATGTGCCCCGCGCTCTGGTGCGTCAGACGGCGCGGCAGGGCTGGCAGAGCATTCCCGAAGCCGAACGCTTGGGCATCCCCGACCCCGATTTGAGTGTGGAGGAGCATCGCAAGCTGTTCTACGCGCTGCTGGGCGGCGGGCATCCAAGCGGGCAGGCACAAAGCGATAACTTCTACGCCGCGCAGGTGGTGTGGGATACTGGCATGGCGGACACGGCGCTGTGCTACTTAGAGACGACCGTACCCTCGCCGCGCCTCGCGTTTGTGATTATCGCAGGCAACGGGCACGTGATGTATGATGTGGGTATCTCGCTGCGCTTGCGCATGCGCTCCAATTTGCCGACGCGCGTGATTACACCCCTGCCGCCAAGTGGGACACCCATACAAGTGCGCGCCGCTATCGGCGATTTCGTATGGCTACCGCCTGCTTAGCCGTTGCAACGCTGCCTTTGCCACTGCTGTCGCAGGTTCCATAACTGGCGTTAGAAACTCGGCATGCGGGAAAATCAGCGCGAAGAACTCCTCGAACGCGGTGCGGAAGATACGGCTTTTGAACATCCCGCCTGTCATCGCGACGGTGAAAGCGTCGTCGCGCGTGAACAGCAGGGCGGCGCAGGCTTGCGCATCGCGTGAGAGATCGAAGCCCGCCCGCGCCAGAATCATTTTGGCAGTCGAATCGCCCTTTCGAGCGGTAGCAACCACGCCTTGAGCGAACTCGGCGACTTTGTGGCGCGGCACGCCCTTCTGATAGAACAGGGGCACAAGCTCCCGCAAATCCTGTACGCCGAAAAACTCCCGCACGGCTTGAATCAGCCCGTTCTCGCGGTCGCGTCCGTCCCAGGCGCGCACGGCCGCGCGGATACCCCGCATCGCCACATCATACGCGCTGCCCTCGTCGCCCAGTAGCGCACCCCAGCCGCCCATCTGTTTGACTAACTCATCGTTCTTAAATCCCCCGACCAACGAGCCTGTGCCCGCTACAACTGAAACGCCGTGCGCAACCTCGACACCTGTGCAGAGCATCGCCATACGCGACTCTTCAATAGCGAACGCGGGCGGGTTGCCCAGTCGTTCCATTAGCCAGTCCCAGTTCGCCCGCGTGCCCGCCACGGTGTAGCCCAGTGCAAGGATAGGTTCGTCAATACCTTGCAACGCATCGTTCAGTGCGGTTTCAAACGACTCGCGCTGGGTCGCTTCGTCCACGAAATTGAGGTTTGCGGGTCCGCCCTCGGCGTAAGCAAGCGGCTCGCCCTGCTCGCTCAGCACAGCGCAGCCCGTCTTCGTACCGCCGCCCTCGATACCAATAATGATGCCCATAGGTTTCTTTGAATGCAAGATTCCTCATCTCACTCGGAATGAAAACGCCTTTTGAATAAAGATCTGTTGCTTCGGGTAGAGCGAGAAATCTTGTCCGCTAAGAGCCGCGAATACACCAAGAGTTTACCTATCTTGAGCTTGGCAGTAGCTCCGATGCGGAGATAACGGCGTCAGGAATAACCAGCGGGGCAAGGAACCCCTCAGGGCGGTGTATCTGCTGAATCTGGTAGGCGTAGCCGTAGCGTGTGCGCTGCGTGGGGACTCGCCATCAATGAGTTCTATCCGTTCGTCGGCGCGATGACGCTCACCGCCTCCATCTGATAGAGGTCAGCGCGCGTGAACCGCCGCTTGAGTTTCGCAAGTATCGACAACGCCATCGTGTGCAAGTATACCTTCACGCGTTCCATCGCCGAAACTCTGTTGCCACGCGCCCCTGCACATCGCGCAACGCCTGTTCGGGGGTCTTGTTGCCGCTGATGATGTAATCCTGCGCCGTGTAGAGTTCATGCAGGTACAGCGTAGCGAAGGGCGTAATGGGGAAAAACTGCGCGTTCGGGCTGTCCACCAGATCCAAAAACTTGGAATAGCCGCGCTTCCACACCTCGTTCGGGTTGCGTACCGTGCGCAGTTGCGGATGTTTCAACACGCGCCGAATGTTGGGAATGCCGCGCATCGTTTCGGCGAACAGCAACTGTGCCTCTTCGCTCTGCATCCACACGAAAAACTGCCACGCCTCGCGCGGATGCCTCGACTCACGTGGAATGCAGAACATGTTCTGCCCAATCCAAGTGGGCAGGCGCAGGTCGGGGCGTCGGGCAGGGTGGGGCACAGGTGCAACCTCGTAGGGGACGTGCGGCGCGTACTTCTGGAACCACGCGGGGTTCCACTGCCCGTTAATCATCATCGAAATTTTGCCCAGAAAGAACGGGTTGTTCGTGCCCTGTTCGTTGCCGAAGCTCATTGTGAACGCCTGCACCTCTTTACCGTCGCCCATCACTTCAATCAGGGCGCGGTAGTAGCGGGCGGCTTCGAGGTTCACGGGATGGTCTGCAGTAGGCACGCCCGTACGCGGGTCGACAAACTGTCCGCCGAACGCGCCGATGATGTAAATCAAATCGGGGGGGCGCATGCCCAGCATCTGAATGGATCCCGCGCGCGACTTGACCGTGAGCCGACGTGCGTAGTCCAGCATCTGCTCCAGCGTGCGCGGCGGCTGATTGGGTGGGATGCCCGCGCGTTTGAAATGGTCAGGATTGTAAAACAACGCTTGCGCGTCCAGTAGGTAGGGCATCGAGTAGAGTTTGCCGTTGTAGCGTCCCTGTTGCAGCGCGGCGGGGATAAAGTCCACCTCGCGCAAGCCCGATTCGTGGAACCAGTCGTCTAAAGGCAACAGGGCGTTGTTCGCGGCTAACGGCGCGAGGTAGCCCGGCTCGCGGAGCGTGAAAAAGTCGGGCGGCGCACCTGCGACGATGGAGCGGATAATCTTGGTATCCTCCACCGCACCGAGATTCTGAATATAAACTTTCTCCTGAACGCGGTTGTAGTGGTCGACAACCCCCTGAAACACCTGCTCCTCGTCGCCCGACCACATGCTCCACACGCGCAGCGCGGTACGTCCATCGGCGCGCGCCTGCACCTCACGCTGACAGCCCGACAACGCGAGGCTGGCTACGCCCGACGCCAGCAGTCCCCACGGCATGCGCATCACTCCTCCCCCAGCACGCGCTGCACAGTGG
The DNA here is from genome assembly GCA_964451985.1 of uncultured Fimbriimonadales bacterium. Classification (GTDB taxonomy): domain Bacteria; phylum Armatimonadota; class Fimbriimonadia; order Fimbriimonadales; family GBS-DC; genus GBS-DC. The sequence continues at coordinate 8,100 of CAYVKB010000058.1, forward strand.
TGGGCAAGTGGCGCAGGTGGTGTTCGAGGCTTAGGCACTGGCGAATCTCATCCTCGCTGAGGTAGGCGCGTACCTCAGAGTCACTCAGTAGGGCATCGAGGAACGCCACGCGCTCGTCCCACACGCGAGCGGCGTTGCGCTGCACGAGTTTGTATGCCCCCTCACGCGAGAGACCTTTCTGAATCAGCGCCAGCATTATATGCTCGCTATACGGCAAGCCACCCAGCAACTCCAGATTGCGCCGCATATTCTCGGGCAGCACCACCAACCCACGCAGGATGCTGGTGAACTTACGCAGCATCCAGTGAGTCAGCGTGCAGGTGTCGGGGATCACGATACGCTCCACGCTGGAGTTGGTCAGGTCGCGCTCGTGCCAGGTGGCGACCGATTCGAGCATCGCGTGTGCGTTCGCCCGAACGATGCGCGATAGCCCGGTGATGGTCTCGCAGTTCCACGGGTTGCGCTTGTGGGGCATCGCCGACGAGCCGGTTTGTCCTTGCGCGAACGGCTCCTGCACTTCCAGTATCTCGGTGCGTTGTAAGTTGCGGATTTCGGTGGCGAACTTTTCAAGCGAGGCGGCAAGCACGCTGAGAGCGCATAGCAGGCTGGCATGGCGGTCACGCGCCACGATTTGGGTGGAGGCGGGGTCGGGCGTCAGTCCAAGCTTGGCGCAAACGTATTCCTCCACGCGCGGGTCGACGTTGGCATGAATGCCCACCGCGCCCGACACTTTGCCCACGCTGATTTCGGGCAATAGCCGTTCCAGTCGCTGGATGTGCCTGTCCATCTCGGCGTACCAGCCCAGCAGTTTGAAGCCGAAGGTAATGGGTTCAGCGTGGACGCCGTGTGTGCGCCCAATCATCGGGGTGTGCAGATGCTCCAGTGCGAGGCGGCGGATTTCGGTCTGCAGCGCGTCGAACTCGGCGAGGATTAACTCCACCGATTTTTTCAGGCGCAGAGCGAGTGCGGTGTCCACCACATCGTAGGAGGTCACGCCGTAATGAATCCATCGCCCCGCTTCGCCGACATTTTCGGCGAGGTTGCGCACAAACGCCATCACATCGTGACGGGTTTCTTGCTCCAGCTCGGCAATACGCTGAATATCAAATTGGGCGCGTTCGCGTATGATGGGGGGTGCATCGGCGGGGATATAGCCATACTGCGCCAGTCCCTCACAGATGGCAACTTCCACTTCCAGCCAAGCACGGAATTTGCCCTCTTCGCTCCAGAGAGCACGCATCTCAGGGGTTGTGTAGCGGTCGATCATCGCGCTTTCTGACTCTGCGGCGACTTAGGCATGCATAATCGCTTGCCTAAGCGCTTCGATTTGCCCTCCTGTGCGTCCTTCTGCATGACCCTTCACCAGCCTTTTGGCTTCACCCTCCGCACGACCCGTCGCTAGACCTCGTGCCAGCCCTTTGGCTTCGCCTTCTGCGCGCCCCTTGAGCAATCCTTCAGCAATCGCGCGTCGCTCAAGGCGAGAGACAAACGGCGTGCCTCGCTCGCGCTTGTACTCCTCCACCTGCTCTTCCACTTCACGCTCTGAGGTCTCTGGCGACATAAGCACCTACTCCAGCAGGCGCAAGCTCTGTGCCTGCTGGTTAGGAGTATACCCACGCGCCATCATCCGTGTGATAAGCTGCTTTCGCGCCTCGAACCGAGCCTGGCGATGTTGCTCTTGCTGCGCCATAGGAGAGTGTTTGGATAGAAACCGGCGGTTTCAAGACAATCGCCATCGCCCGAAACTCTCCCACGGCGAGGGTACGACGACATTCCCGCCGTCGCGCGTAGCAACCACCCGTTTTTGCCCACGCGTGAGCGGCTCCATCAGCGCAAGTGCAATCATCACGGTTTCCGGAGGCGCGTCTGGTAAGGCACGAATGGAATGCTCCTCCAGAAAGCCAGTGTGCAGTGTGCCTGCTGTGAACGCTGGGTGCTGTAGCAATTCGATGAGGAACGCTTGATTGGTGCGCACGCCCAGTGCGACGGTCTGCTCCAGCGCATTCACCAGGCGACGAATGGCGGTGGGGCGGTCGGGCGCGTGGGCGATAACTTTGGCAAGCATCGGGTCGTAGTGGTGGGTAATTGCCGAGCCTGTCTCCACGCCCGAGTCGAAGCGCACGCCGGGCAGGTGGGGCTGCTGATAGACATGCAATTCGCCGAGCGACGGCGCGAAGTCGTTTTCGGGGTCTTCAGCGTAGAGGCGCGCCTCAATTGCGTGCCCGCGCTGAGGGGGTGTGTCCAGCTCCAACCGCTCGCCCGCCGCGATGCGCAACTGCCAGTGGACTAAGTCCACGCCTGTGACCATCTCCGTGACGGGGTGCTCCACCTGAAGGCGGGTGTTCACCTCCAGAAAGTAGAACCTACCGCCTTCGGGTGTATGTTCGTACAGAAACTCCACCGTGCCCGCGTTGGTGTAGCCGACGGTTTCAGCAAGGCGCACGGCGGCGTCGCAGATAGCAGCGCGGGTCGTTGTATCCAACGCGGGCGAGGGGCTTTCTTCAAGAATCTTCTGGTGGCGTCGTTGGATAGAACACTCACGCTCGTGGAGGTGTATCACGCGCCTGTGCTGGTCAGCGAGGATTTGCACTTCGATATGGCGCGGGCGGGTGATGTAGCGTTCCAGCATCAGGCGCGGGTCACCGAAGGCGTTCTGCGCCTCGCGCGCTGCACTCTCGGCGATTTCCAAAAAGTGGTCTGTGCTTTCGGCGATGCGCATGCCCTTACCGCCGCCGCCTGCGACGGCTTTTAGCAGCACAGGGAAGCCCATCGCCTGCGCCGCACGTAGCAGCGCTTCGGGTGTAGCGGCATGGTCGGGATTGTATCCGGGCACTATCGGCACACCCGCTTGCTCGGCGGCGCGTTTCGCTGCGCCTTTGTCGCCCAGCAACCGAATCACTTCAGGACGCGGACCGACAAATACGATTCCAGCCGTTTCGCACGCGGCGGCGAATTCTGGGTTCTCGGAGAGGAAACCATAGCCCGGATGAATCGCCTCCGCACCCGACTGACGGGCGATTTCCAGAATACGCGCGATATTTAGATAGCTCTCACGCGCGGGTGCACCGCCCAGCAGATACGCCTCGTCCGCTTCACGCACGAACGGCGCGCCCGCGTCTGCCTCCGAGTAGACTGCTACGCTCTCGATGCCCAGCTCGCGGCACGCTTGAATCACGCGCCGCGCAATCTCGCCCCGATTCGCTATGAGCACTTTGCGAAACATCGGGGCGAGTATACCTTAGGGCGCTTGTTCACAGCCGCCTGCGTACAGCGACGACTCAGGAAACGGGATTGGATGAGCGTAAATCCTCGCTTTGACACGTTATCACTCCTCCGCAGTTTAATAGACTACAAAACGCATGGAAATCCCTGCTTGTGGTTGCCTCCTTTGAGAGCAAGCATCACTCTGCACTGTCTGCACGACAAACACCACTGGCAGCGCGAACACCACAAGCGCAATCAGCCGGGTACGCCTACGACCAGGCTAACAGCGATATCGCTTGCCGTAAGTTCAGTGGGTGTGCGGGCATCATTTTCTACGCGGTATACTTAACGCCCCATGATACGCCAGCAGTTAGCCGAGTGGATTGAACGCGCCGCGCGGGATGCACGAGCTGCGGGCGCATTAGCGTTCGAATCGCTGCCTGAGTTTGAAGTAGAGCCGCCGCGTAATCCACAGTTCGGCGATTTCGCCACGAACCTCGCGATGCTGTTAGCCAAGCAGGCGCGTCGCAACCCGCGTGAGGTCGCTGAAGCCATCCGCCAACACTTGCCCCCCGACGGAGAGGCGTGGATCGAGCGCGTGGAGACTGCTGGTGCGGGTTTTCTCAACTTCTACCTCAAGCCCGGCTGGACGGGCGCAGTCGTGCGCCACATTTTGGAGCAGGGCGAGCGGTACGGCAACCTGACGCTCGGCGCAGGGAAGCGAATGCTGGTTGAGTTCGTGAGCGCGAACCCCACAGGACCGCTGACGCTGGGACACGGACGCAACGCCGCCGTCGGCGACGCGCTGGCGCGACTGTACGAAGCCGCAGGCTACACTGTTGAGCGCGAGTTCTACATTAACGACGGGGAGAACTCGCTGCAAATCCGCAACTTCGCGCTCTCGGTGCTGACCCGATTCCGCCAACGGCGGGGCGAGCCTGTCGAGATGCCTGAAGACGGCTATCACGGGGAGTACGTGAAGGAAATCGCCCAGCAAATCCGCGAACAGTACGGCGACCCGTTTGCTGAGGGCGAGCCAGAGGAAGTGCTGAAACGCTTCGAACAGCACGCCAAGCAGCAGATGCTTCAAGAGCAGGAGCGCGACCTGGCGGACTTCGGCGTGCGCTTCGATCGCTGGTTCTCCGAGCAGAGCCTGTACGACACGGGCAAAGTGCAACAAACTCTGAACGCCCTACGCGAGCGCGGCTACGCCTACGAACACGAGGGCGCACTGTGGCTAAAATCGACTGCCTTCGGCGATGAGAAAGACCGCGTGCTGGTACGCGCCAACGGCATACCGACCTATTTAGCCGCCGACGTTGCCTACCATCGCGACAAGTTCGAGCGAGGCTACGACTTGCTCATCGACCTTTGGGGGGCAGACCATCACGGCTATGTGGCGCGCATGAAGGCGGCGATGGCAGCGCTGGGCTACGACCCAAACCGCTTGCATATCCTCATCTACCAGCTGGTGAACCTGTTTCGAGGCACGGAGCCTGTGCGCATGTCCAAGCGCGCAGGGGAGTTCATCACCCTGCGCGAGGTGATGGACGAAATCGGTACCGACGCTCTACGCTTCTTCTACCTCCTGCGCTCGCACGACAGCACGCTGGATATCGATATCGAACTCGCGAAGGAGCAGTCGGACAAGAACCCCGTATTCTATGTGCAGTATGCGCATGCGCGGATTTGCAGCATCGAGCGCACGGCAGCGGAACGAGGCGTATCGATGCCCGACCCAGCGACAACTGACCTGAGCGTGCTTACCCACGAAGCGGAGATTGCGCTGGTGAAAAAACTCGCCGACTTGCCCGAGGAGATTGCGTTGGCAGTGAAACACGACGCGCCGCACCGCCTGACCGCTTACGCGCTGGATGTGGCACGGGCGTTTCACGGCTTCTACACTGAGTGCCGCGTGCTGGGTGCGGAGCCTGCGCTGCAATCGGCGCGACTACTGCTCACGCAAGCCACGCGCCTCACCCTCGCCCGCGCGTTAAGCCTGCTAGGCGTCAGTGCGCCCGAACGGATGGAGCGCGTAGAGGCGGAATAGACGCCCGCACCCCTACACCACCAAGTCTGCGGGGTCTGCTGCGTTTTTTGCAACGCCCAGCAGAGGGTCATAGTCGCCTGTGTAGAGCACTATTCCAAGTTCAGGCTCCTCTTGCAGTAGCCCTTGAGACTGCAGCGACTTGACTTCGTACCAATACAGGCTCACCGTGTATTGCTGAATTTGCTGAAACCATCGGATAGGTGGCAGCAAACCCCGAGCCACGCGCCACCGGGCTTCCTTGAGCAGGTGTTGGACGGCGTCTGCGTCGTAGTGTAGCGCAACGACAGGGCAGGTGTCGTCGGGGATGAGCCGATAGCAGCCTGCAACAGTCTCAAACTGAAAATCTTCACGCTTCGCTTGAATCCCGTGTTTATCCAGCGAGACATCCTTGAATAGGCGACGGAAGTACTCGGTGTAGGTTTGGGGATTATGCAAGTCGGCGTTTTGGCTGAGTATGATACGCGCCTCGTCAATACCTGTACGGTAGGCGCCGCGGGGAGCACGTCCGCCTTGCACATCGAAAATCACCACACGCCCGTGCTCCAGTTGACCTTCGCGATTGCACCGACCTGCCGCCTGCACGATTCGATCTAGGGGTGCTATCGCCCGCATCACCACAGGAAAGTCCAAATCCACCCCCGCTTCCACGACCTGCGTGGCAATCAGTCGGCAGGGTAGCCCATTTGCCAATTGCTCGCGAATCTCGGCTAACACTCTCCAGCGATGCGCAGGGCAAAGTAGGGTAGAGAGGTGATACACGCCTTCCAGAGGGCAGTAGTCCGTGCGGAGTGCCTCAACCAACTCCACTGCGTCGCGCCGGGTGTTCAACACGACCAGCACCTGTCGCTCGGCGGCAACACGCTCGGCAAGCGCCTCACAGCTAAGCGGCTCTGGCTCGATTGTATACTCCACGCGGCGCAGGACGTTGAACCACTGCTCGGATTGGGGAACAATTTCCTGCAGCGGTTTGCTAAAACCCACATGCTCTAACGCAGGCTGTGTCGCTGTACAAACCACCACCGTCGCACCGAAGTAGTCAGTCAACTGCTGCAGCGCGTGCACAGTCGGCTCGAGCAGCTCCACCGGCAGTGTCTGCGCTTCGTCCAGCACAATCACGCTGCGTGACAAACGATGCACCTTCCGACACGCCGACGGCTTGTTCGAAAACAGACTCTCGAACAACTGGACAAAGGTCGTCACGATAATCGGCGCGTCCCAGTTGTCGCTGAGCAGCTTCTGGCGGTGCAGTGCGTCTTCGTCGATATCATCCCATTGCAGTGCGCTATGATGCTCCAGCACGGCGTCCTCGCCCAGGATTTCGCGGTAGACGCGGGCGGTCTGATCGATGATGCTGGTGTAAGGCAGCGCCACTATAACGCGCTCGAGCTTGTTGGTGAGGGCGTGCTTGAGGGCAAACCCGAGCGCGGCGCGGGTTTTGCCCCCGCCTGTGGGTGCCGTGAGGCGGAACAGTCCGGGCGGTTGCTGGGCGGCATTAAGGCATGCAGTATAAATCATACGGCGGGCATGGTTCACGGGCGTATCGGGCACGCGCTGAAGCAGGGCATCTTGATTCGCCTCGAACCGCGACCACAGCGTCGCCAAATCGGGCGTCTGCCCCCGCTGCGCGGCGCGATCGGGCGCAAAGTGCCGCTCGGTATCCAAGAAATCGGCGTCCACCAGACACGAAAACAACATTCGAGTCAGCATCTCCCACGCCAGCTTATCAGAAGGGGGCAAGAGGTTGGGCAGTTCGAGCGCTCGATCTGGTTTGGGCAATACTGTCGAGGCAAGGCGTCGGATTTCCTCCAGCGCAGGGTCGGGCTGTAGGCGCGCTTTCAGGTCTGCCCTATTCCGCATCCCGCCGTGGTGCCCCTCGATCACAAAAGCCAGCAGTTCGCTGTAACACTTCACGTACTGTGCGCCGAACACCGCATGGGGTTGTTTAGACGCTTTCTGACCCGCAGCACATGCCTGCAGATACTGCTGAAACTTCGGGTGGAACTTGCCCAAGTCGTGGTACAGCCCGGCATAGTAAGCCAGCTCACCTGCTTTAAATCGTTCGGCAAAGGTGCGCGCGGTTTCCGCAGTCGACCGCAAGTGCGCGACTAGGTCGTGCCAGTGCCCCTGAGTGTTTGGCGTATGGGCATAGTAGGGCGACATAGCCCTAATATACCCGACGTTTCAATCCTCACCCGCCCGCGCGTAGCGTCGGCGTCCCGCCGACGAAACACACCCACCCCGTAGCGTCGG
>CAYVKB010000059.1:0-15530 GCA_964451985.1 uncultured Fimbriimonadales bacterium
CCTCCAGGTTTGGCGATTCGTGCTTGAGTGAGACGGTGTCGTGGAGTCACTCACCACGCATACGCCTCTGGCGCGGGACCGCCCGGACCGGGGAATATCTCGTCCAGACGTTTGAGCGCAGCCTCATCAAGTTGAATTTCCAGCGCGCGTATGCTGCGCTCGAGCTGCTCCAGCGTGCGCGGACCGATAATTGGCGCGGTTACGGCAGGCTGGTGCAGCAGCCATGCGAGTGCGACGTTCGCTGGCTCCTCGCCCAGATCCTCGCAGAACGCCTCGTACTGTTCGATGCGGTCGCGGTATTGTGCCAGTCGCTGCTGAATCGCTTCGGAGGCGCGTCGCCCCTCCTGCACGCCCTTTAGGATGCCACCCAGCAAGCCACTCGCCAGCGGACTCCAAGGGATAATCCCCACGCCGTAGTGCAAACATGCAGGAATCACCTCCAGCTCAATCATGCGGGCGTTTAGATTATACAGGCTCTGCTCGGAGACCAGTCCCATGAAGTGGCGTTGCTTAGCAATCTCCTGCGCCTGTGTGATGTGCCAGCCTGCGAAGTTGCTGCTGCCCACGTACAGAATCTTGCCTTCACGGTAAAGTTGCTCCATTGCCTGCCAGATTTCCTCCCACGGACACTCGCGATCGACGTGGTGCATCTGATACAGGTCGATGTAGTCGGTTTTGAGGCGTCGCAGGCTGTCTTCGCAGGCACGCTTGATATGCAACGCCGACAGGCGCGACTCGTTGGGCCAGTCTCCCATCACGCCGTACACTTTAGTGGCGATGACCACCTTCTCGCGTCGCCCACCGCCCTGCGACCACCAACGCCCGATAATTTGCTCCGTCACGCCCTCGCCCTTAACCCAACCGTATACATTCGCCGTGTCGAAAAAGTTGATGCCCAGCTCAAGGGCGCGGTCCATAATCCGGTAGGAATCCTCCTCGCTGGTGTTGGGACCGAAGTTCATCGTACCCAGACATAATCGGCTCACCAGCAACCCTGAACGACCCAAGTGTGTATATTGCATAGTCATAGCCCTCCGTTGCAAGGTAGCAATTCGTTTCACAGATGCAAAATCCTGCCTGGAATGCACCCCTACTTGTCGCCGAATGGATGCCTCACCCGAAAAAGAGGATTCCACGGTGAAACGGCTACTCGCTCCGCAGCGTGACAGCACTGGCGTTCGGCGTGGGGATCACACTGTTGGGAGCAGCGTGGGGCGTTGTCTTTGGGCAGATGTAGCGGCGTTTGGGGTGAGGGCAAAACGCCCCGGAAGCCTCAGCTTCCGGGGCGTTGGCGAAGCAAGATACAACCGTCTTAGCGCTTATTGCGGCGGCGCAACCCGACCAGACCCGCCAGGCCTACGCCCAGCGCAATCATAGAAGCAGGCTCAGGAACCACCTCGCCGCGCACCTCCACGAGGTCGTAGCGGAGGGTACCACTCGTACTATAGTTGCTGTTCGGATTGGCTGCAACATAAGCATTCTGTCCGGGCGCGAACTCCGTCAGAATGCGGAACGCAAAGCTCGGATTGTTGTCTGCCTGTGTATCGGCGAAGAAGCTCACATAGTAGCGGAAGTTGCCGTTGGGATTGGCGATGCTCTGCCCACTCCACCATTGGTCGCCGCCAGGCGCAACGATTTGCGGACCGTTGTTCCAATTCACGCCGTCGTAAGTGTACTGGAAGCGCAGGAACCTCGACGAGGTGTTGCTCCAGCGCACGTCGAACTGAACCGTGACGTTCATGTAGCCCGTGGTCGGCGTGTTGAACACGATGCCCGCCGTGAGGTTGCCCTGCCCTTGAGCAGGATAGGTAGTGGTGTTATAGCCACGGTTGGGGGAGCTGGTGTCCAACGGCGAGCCAGTCGCAAAAGTGGCCGTTGTACCGCCCACCAGCGCGAGCGTGCCGCCGTTCACGCCTCCGTCCACGACAGTGTTATCGTCATTGAAGTTCCAGAAAGAGAGTTGCACAGGCTGCGCCTGTGTAATGCCGAACGTAACGGACAAAGCAGTCAGCGCGACAAGTGCGCGCGTTATTACAGAACCTCTCATTTCAGTTAGCCTCCTGCTCCATACGAGCATAGGGATTAAACCTGCCCTTTTATTAAGGGGTGGTTAAGCATTCGCCTTTTGCTTCGCTTGCTGCCACAACTCTTCCCACTCGTCGGGGTTGAGGGTGTCGAGGGAGCGGTTCTGGCGGGCGGCTTCGGCTTCCATCCACTGGAATCGGCGAGTGAAGCGATTCACCATCACGCGCAGGGCGTCCTCCGCGTCAATGTTCGCATGGCGGGCGATGTTGACCACTGTAAACAGCAAATCGCCCAGCTCACTCTCGATGCGCAAGGCATCCCCTGATTCGATTGCCTGGCGCAGTTCCAACTCTTCCTCGCGTAGCTTGTCCAGCACGCCGTAGATATTCTCCCACTCGAATCCCACGCGGGCAGCGCGTTTGGAAATCTCTTGGGCGCGGGCAAGCGCAGGCATCGCACAGGGCACACCCTCCAGCACCGAGTCGCGCCGCTTCTGGTCGCGCTTGGTCTTATCCCAGTTTTTCAGCACCTGTTCGGCGGTCTCGGCGTGGGCGTCGCCGAACACGTGGGGGTGGCGCGCAATGAGCTTCTCGGTGAGGTGTTGCGCCACGCTTTCGATATCGAACGTGCCCGTTTCGCTGGCAATCTGGCTGTGCATCAGCACTTGCAGCAGCAGGTCACCCAGTTCCTCGCGCAGGGCGGCGGGGTCGCCCGAATCGATGGCTTCAAGCGCTTCGTAGGTCTCTTCCAGCAGGTGAGGTTTGAGGCTCTCATGAGTTTGCTCACGGTCCCAAGGGCAGCCGTCGGGGGCGCGCAGGGCAGCGACCACGCGCACGAGTCCTTCAAAACCGCTATACGCTCCCTCGCGTCGGGGACACGGCGGTACGAGCAGGTAGGTAATCGCGTCGCAAGGCATCTGGTGGAGTTTGTGAATTGCGATGCGACGGTATTCGGTGAGTGCGTCGTCGCCCGGCGCGTGAATGAGGTACGCCTCGAACTCGGGGGGATAGTAGCGTAGCAGCTGCGCCTGTAACGCTTGAAGGCGGTCTGAAGTCTCTATGTCAACCCACAGGGCGGGCAGCGTGGGTTCGAGGCGCAGGTGGGGCAGGCAGCGTGCGCTTAGGAGCTGGATTCCGTCGGGCGCAGCGAGTGGTACGGTTTCCAAAATGGGTTCCAGCACACTGCGACTTGGCACGATTCGGATGGGGCGGTTGCGTTCAGCGATGGCGTGCAGCAGGGCAGGCGTAATCGAGTTTCCAATCAGCGGGTGTCCGGGTGTCGCCAGCGCGACGATGCGTTCGGGGGCATTCAACAGCGATTCAACGGCACGCTTGGCGTCTGCAGGGCAAGGTTCAAACTTAATGCCTGCAAGGTTCAGGGCGCGTGCACTAGGGTGTTCCGGCGCGGTCAGAAATACACGCTGGGCACGGCGCAGGGCTTGCAGGGCTGAATCGCTCAGCTCCTGCGCCCCACCCGCGCCCAGACCCACTAAATAGAGCATCAGCGGTTCTGCGCAGGCTGCTGCGCCGCGGCGTTCTTAGGTTGCGACGGCTGCCTACCCAACTGTTTCTCAACTTCCGCGAGGGTCTTCTTCAAATCCTCGATGTCTTTCTCATACTGCTTCTTCCAAGCCTCCGACTTAATCTCGACCGGCGTGTTCGCCATGCGCTTCGCCATCTCAAGGTTCAGGTCGCGGTTCGTCTGTCGCCCTTTCTGGAGCATTAATGCCTCGCGAATCTGGTCTTTGACTTCCTCGAAGGGGAGTTGGCGTCCTTCACTTTTCGCCATCACTTGGAACCGCGCCACTGTGTCTGGACCGACAAGTAACCAGCTTGTGACTTCCATCGGTTTAGCATTTTTGAGCGCATTACGGAGGCGCAGGGTCGCCTGTCGTTCTTGTGGGTTATCAGGCAATGCGCCTTCCAGCGGGATTTCACCCTGATTTGCCTGCACGCCCTGTACGGGGTTCTGCGCGTACTTGTTCACGACGCTCTCGAAGTTGAACCCGCGTTTCAGGTCTTCGTCGATTTGCCTGCGTACTTCAGGGTTCCCCACGATGATGAATCGCACGCTCGCGTTGGCAGGTCGGTAGAACGCCCGCTTGTTTTCCTCGTACGCTTTTTTGACTTCCTGCTCGGTGACGGTGACGCCCTTGGTGAGCATATTAAACTCGGCGAGCGCAACGCGCACACGCTGGCGATAGTCATCCAGTGTCAGGCGTCCTTCGGTGATGGCTTGTTTAATCTGGGGATTGTTTTTCATCTCGCGTTGCACGCGCTCTTCCACCTGCTGGTCGGTGGGCAGCACACCTTCCTCTTTCGCCATATCCAGCATCACCTGCTCGCGAATCATTTGCACGAGGGTTGTATAGCCAGCAGGAGCGGTCGTGGCTTGGTTGCCCGCGATTTGGATAGGGGTAGGCATCAGTTCGAGGCGGCGTAGATACATATCCTTATCAATAGCAGTTTCGCCCACTTTGGCGACAGCGGCGTCTTGGTTGCGTCCGCCACACGCGCTCAAGGTCGTCACTACAAGGGCAGCCGCAATACCTGCTCCAAAAAGACTCGATAATTTCATCCGTTCTCCTCCGTACTGCGTCGTTTGAGACTGAGTATCAGTTCCACTTCGCCAGGTGCGTAGCCAGTCTTTCGGGCAATTTCGGGCACGCTGAGTCCTTGCTCGGCGAGCATCGCCACCGCGCCGTAAGGCGAAGCTTCTGGTTCCGTAAAGTTATACCCCGAATCAGGTGTGAAAGTTTCAGAGGGCGTGGCATGAGCGTCCCGCTGTGGGGCAAGCGTATTCGTGGCTTGCGCATCTCGCTCAGGCACTAAGGGTGACCCGTGAGCAAAATGCTCAAGCTGTGCTGCGTGAATGTCTGTTTGCACGGGCATCCCGCTCGTGCTACGGCGTTCCAGTTCTTTTAGACGCGCCTCAATCCGTGCCTCTGCTTGGGCAGCTTCCTCTGCCAGCTTCTGCAGGAGAGCGTCCACGGACTGCCTCAATTCCTCCAGCTCGCCTGTAAGCGATTGGCGGGCTGCTTGGGCGCGCAGCTCGGTCTGGGCGCGTAAAAATAGTAGCCAGCCCGCAATCAGTAGCAGGGCTTGCAAGAGCACCATCAACTCAGACATCGGTTAGACCTCCACATCCAGCGCGTGCGGCTCCTCGTCGGGCGCAGGCTCGTGCGTATTCGGCGGCTTGCGCGGGGGTTTGCGCGCCGCCTGCTGCTCGCGCTCCTCACGCGGGGAACGCTCCTTGACCTGCGGAACCATCGCCACACGCTCTGGCGCACGCACGGGTTCAGACATCGCGTCGCCTCGTAGAGGAATTATCGGAAATTTGGCAAGAAACTTGAGATTTTAACTTACCGTCGCCAGCGCGAATCGGTGGCGGAAGCGGTTTACGGCGTCGCTGAGTGTGGCGTGTTCGGGCTTACTGAGGTCGGGGTCTTGCTCCAGCACGCGGAACGCCTCCTGACGCGCCACTTCGAGCAGGCGCATGTCTTTCACCAGGTCTGCCACGCGGAACGATGGCATACCGCTCTGTTTCGTGCCGAAAATCTCGCCGGGTCCGCGAATCTTGAGGTCTTCCTCGGCGATGATGAAACCGTTCGTAGTACGCGCCATGATTTCCATGCGCTTTTGCCCATCTTCCGACTTGGGGTTGGCGATGAGAATACAGAACGACTGATGCTCGCTACGCCCGACGCGCCCGCGCAACTGGTGCAGCTGTGCCAGCCCGAACCGGTCGGCGTCCTCGATTACAATCACAGCGGCGTTGGGCACATCGACGCCCACCTCAATCACAGTAGTGGAGACAAGGATATGCAACTCGCCCGCGCGGAACTGTTCCATAATCGCCTCTTTCTCGGTGGGTTTCATGCGCCCGTGCAGGAGTCCGACGCGCAGGTCGGGGAACACATCCTTTTGCAGGTGTTCCGCCATCTCCTCGGCGGCGCGCACTTGGAGTTTGTCCGATTCGTCAATCAGTGGGCAAATCACATACGCCTGTCGCCCCTCTTCGATTAATTTGCGCACGCCAGCGTAGACTTTCAGTCGCTCTTCGGGCGTTTTCCAGTGGGTTTTGACGGGTTTGCGTCCGGGTGGTAGCTCGTCGATGATGGACACATCGAGTTCGCCGTAGAGGGTCATGGTGAGGGTGCGTGGGATGGGGGTTGCGCTCATCACCAGCAGGTGGGGCATCACGCCCTTGTCGCGTAAGGCGGCGCGTTGTAGCACGCCGAAGCGGTGTTGCTCGTCTACAATCGCCAGCCCCAGCCGAGCGAAGGCAACCTCTTCCTGTATCAGCGCGTGCGTGCCGACAGCGACCAGGCCGCGCCCTGTAGCGACGCGCTCGCGCGCCTGCTGGCGCTGCCGACTGGTCAGCCTGCCCACCAGCAGCTCCACGCTGATGCCCAGCGGCTGGAACAGGCGATGCAAATTGATGTAGTGCTGCTCAGCGAGGATCTCGGTGGGTGCCATCAGCGCAGCTTGGTACTGATTATCGACCGCCGCCAGTATCGCCGCTGCCGCCACGATAGTCTTGCCCGACCCAACATCGCCCTGCAGTAGGCGGTTCATCGGATGGGGCAACGCCATGTCGCTCCAGATTTCCCCTATCACGCGCTTCTGGGCGTTAGTGAGTTCGAAGGGCACGAGTTGGTGGAGTTGCTCGTTCAGGCGGTCGGCGTCGATGCGCATGGCGATGCCGCGCTCCTGCTGATTCTGCCGCCGCTGCAAGCCCACGCCGAGTTGCATCAGGAAAAATTCCTCGAACACGAGTCGTCGGCGGGCGGGTTCAATCTGTGTCTCTTCGTCGGGGAAGTGGATTTGCTGCAACGCCTGCTGAATAGGGGGCAACCCTACGCGCTCGCGCACGCTGCGGGGCAACACTTCGGGCACAAGGTGAGCGTATTGAACGGCGTTCCATAGAATTTGTCGCATGCGCCTCTGGCGGATACCCTCCGTCAGAGGGTAGATTGGCGTAATGCGGTTCACACTCAGCAGGCTGTCAGGGTCTGCGCCGTCGGGCAGGTCTTCCCATTCGGGTGTCTCCATCTGCAAGCCGTAGGGGTTCTCTTTCACCACGCCGTACGCCACGATGATACTGTTGCGCAGCTTGGTTAGCACGTCCTTCATATAAGGCTGGTTGTACCAAACCAGTTCCATCACGCCAGAGCCGTCGTCGATATAGGCTTTGGTGATGGTCATATGATTGCGCACTTTGATATTGTCCGCGGTCAGGAGTTTGCCTGCAACGGTAATCGCTTCCCCGGGTCGAGCGTGGGCGATTTTGCGGAACTGCCGTCGGTCTTCGTAGCGTCGGGGCAGGTGGAACAGCAAGTCGCTCAGCGTGTAGATGTTGAGCTTGCTCAGTACCTGCGCCAGCTTTGGTCCGACGCCTTTCAGATACTTCACTTCCGTTTCCAAAACGTAGCCTCGCACCGCCGACATGGTATACAAGAGTATACCTAAGTGCGTCCCAACGCCGTTTCATTCGTCATAATATAGCGGAGGATGACAATGACGCGACACGCTTGGACGGTGTTTGTATCACTGATGGTTACGAGCACGCTGGCGCAAGACGCTTTGCCGATTACGCGCGTGGTGCTGTTTCGGAGCGGTGTGGGCTATATTGAGCGCTTAGGACAAGTGCAAGGCGAGACGAGCCTAACACTGAGCCTGCGCGAGAATCAGATGAACGATTTACTCAAATCGCTGGTATTGGTCGACTTTGACGGGGGGCAGATACTGCCTGTGCAGTACGCCCCGCGCGACCCCCTGGCGCGCACTCTCAGTGCGTTCGCGATTAATATCTCTGATAACCCCAGCATGGCGACGCTGCTAAGCCGCCTACGCGGCGCAGCAGTGGAGATTCGAACCGAGAAAGAGACCCTACAGGGCACCGTTCTGAGCGTGGAGACTCGTAAAATCCCCGCTGACGAGACGACAATGGACCAGCCGTTTGTGAACCTGATGACGCGCGAGGGGATGCGCAGCGTCGCGCTGAGCGAGATACGCAACCTGCGTGTGCGCGACGAACGGCTGCAGAAAGAGTTGCAAGACGCCCTCGCCGCGCTGGGTGCGGGGCTGGACAACACGCGCAAGACTGTCGAGTTACGCCTGCGCGGGCAGGGCACACGGCGCGTGCTGGTCGGCTACCTGACCGAAATGCCTCTGTGGAAGATGACCTATCGGCTGGTCATCGGCGAGGGCGAGCCGCTGCTGCAAGGCTGGGCGATTGTCGAAAACACCACCGACGAGGACTGGCGCAACGTGCGCGTGGAGCTGGTCTCTGGACGCCCCGTGAGCTTCATTCAGAACCTGTATGAGCCGGTGTATCCCCAACGCCCGCGTGTACAGACTCAAACCGATGCGGCATTACTGCCCAACGCGCCCGAAGCCGCGATGCGCAAGCAGGAGGAGCAAGCGCTTCAAATGGCGATGCCCGGCGCAGCCCTAGAATCTCCCGGGTTTGGCGGCTCAGGACGCCGTGCCGGTGCGCCGTTGCCCGCCCTGCCCGACGCTGACGCCGCTCTGCGCGAAAGCATTATCGAGATGGCGACCGGGCAAGAGCGCGGCGCACTGTTCGATTACCGCATTGACCAGCCCGTCACGATTATGCGCCAACAATCGGCGATGCTGCCCGTCATCAGCCGCACAGTGCAGGCTGAAACCATCTCGCTCTATAACCCCATCGACCATCCGCGCCACCCCTTCTTCGGCGTCAAACTCACTAACACCACCGACCTGACGTTGATGGAGGGACCCGTCACGGTTTACCTGAACGGTTCCTACGGAGGCGACGCTCAGCTGACCACGCTGGAGGCGAAGGGCGAGCGTGTGCTGACCTTCGCGCTGGATTTGGGCGTGGAAGTTGCGCGCGACCGTGAGAACCTCACCTCGCAGCAGGTCTCGGTCAAAATCGTGAGCGGCGTGCTGGAGCAACGCATCCAGTTGCGCCGCGAGAACGAGTACCGAATCGAGAACCGTGATACCAAACCGCGCACGCTAATCATCGAGCAGCCCTACGACGGCGAGTGGGAGCTGGTGCAGCCGCGCGACGCCGAGCGCACCGCGAACTTCCATCGATTCCGAGTCAGCCTTCAGCCGCAGCAAACGCAAACTCTCAAAGTCGTGGAGCAGACTACCCAGCAGGAGACCATCGCGCTGCTGCAAGCCGACGACACCGCGATTCGCGTGTTTCTGCAGAATCAGCAACTCAGCGAACCGATTCGGCAGGCGTTGGCAAGCATCCTGAACCGCCGACGCGCGATTGCCAACCTCGACGCCGAGATACAGCAGCAGGAGTCGACCATCCGCGCCATCACCGACGACCAGGCGCGCATCCGCGAGAACATGCGCCAACTCGACCGCAACTCCGAGCTGTACCGCCAATATGTGCAAAAACTCACGCAGCAGGAGCGAGAGATTGAAGAGGCACGCCGCGCTGTGCAACGCCTGCGCGAACAAAAAGCACGCGCCCAACGCGAGCTGAACGAGTATGTTGCGGGGTTGAATTTATGAAAACGCATCGTGAAGCCACCTTGCCTGCTAGCCGCACGCCCAGCTGGAGCGAGACTCCCGCCAAGCTTAAACAGTCTTTAGAACCAGCGTTGCATTTTGCGTGCGGTGATGATTTCGGTGTTCATGCCCACCCAGTGCAGGCTGCCCGCGTAGCGTCCGTGTTCCATCTTTATACAGCGGTCCATAACCACGGTTAGCCCCGCTTGTTCGGCGCGGGCGGCGGCGTCTAAGTGGATAATCCGCAGCTGGAACCACACGCACTTTGCGCCGATTTCGATGGCTTGCTCCACAATCGCGGGGCATTCGGGCGCAGGGCGGAAGATGTCCACCACATCCACAGACTCCAGGATGCTGCGCAAGTCGGGATAGCACCGCTCGCCCAGAATCGTGTCCGCTTTGGGATTGACAGGGATACAGCGGTAGCCCTCCGATTGCAGGTAGCTCATCACCATATGGCTGGCTTTGTAAGAGTCGGTTGATGCGCCGACAATGGCAATCGTGCGCGCCTCACGCAGCACGCGCCTTATGATGCTTGGCTCCTGATACCGCGCCTGCAACTCTGGCGGTAGCACCGTGTTCAACCGAATTGCGCTGGCTAAGGTCTCCACGCAGGCGATTATACCTGTTTACATCGAAGTCTGTCCGTTTTTAGGGGTTTTGAGAGTCTACCTAATTTGTTATGAAAGGGAGTCGGCTTCTATTGGGATTGGCAGGCGCGGTGACTGCACTCAGCCTCGCATCGGCGCAACTGTATGACTTCACCGTCGTCGCCCCGCCCAGCGGGATTAGCGGAAACCTCTCTATTTCCGCCCGAACGCAGGGCACGCTCGTAGGAAACTACGACCCGGACACGAACCCCACTGGCACGCGCACGAAGCCGGGGATCTTCGGTTCGTTCGGACCGACCGAGAACGTGCCCGTGAATGTGAGGCTCGGCGCAGCAATCGGCGGGAATATCAATCGGCAGGCAGGGGGAACCTTCCGCGCCACGGTGGACGGCGTCAACAACGTGATTACTTTTGAGAACCTGTCGGTTAACTTTCTAGCGAACGGTCCTGCTGTATTGCCCGTCACACTGACAATAGCGGGAGAGTCCTTCCGCACGCGCAACCCAACTTCCACCTACATTTTGCCCAGTCAAGGCATCAGCTTCCCGATTGGCACGGTGAACCTGAGCCAATTCACAGCGGAGCAGACGGGCGTCGGTGCGGGCGTGCTGACCCCCACAGGGCCTGACCAGTACGACTTCACGGCAGGCGTGCAGGTAGACTTGACCATCGCAGCGGACTTGCTGGGCAACCCGCTCGGACAGACCATTCCGTTCGTGCTGCCGCTGCAGGGGCAGGTGGTGGTGAACGGCAACGATGCGCTGATTACCTCGCTACAGCAGATTAACTTCTCGCAGGCATTCGAACCGAATCTGGATTTGCCCCCGTTCGAGTTCGGCTTGCCTACGATTCTGCCACCAGGCAGTACAGCGAACCTGATTTTCGACCTGACGCTGGACGAGATTGAGTTCAACGTCGACCTCGATGTGAACCTGCGTGCGGAAGGGCTGCTGGTTCCTGAACCGGCGAGCCTGACGGCGTTGGGTGTGGGCTTGGCGGCGCTGTGGCGACGCCGACGGGCACAAGCCTGAAACAGCGCTTGACAGGAGCGGTTTGCAACCGTGAAGTCGTGAGGTCTTAAAATCGCTCCTGTCTCAAGATAGGATTTTGCGTTTTTCTCACGAATTCACCTTCTATGCGTTGGATAGCCCCTCTAATCTTCGGGATGCTGTGGACACCGAGCGTCGCGCAGCGGGTGTGTCTGCTGGGCTGCGGAGAAACCTCGCGTGACCACGCCTATCGAGACGCACTGCAGGCGCACGGGCTAACCGTGGTGTGGATTACGCCCTATCATCAGTTCAACCAGACAAACGCGCTCCAGAATTGCGATGTGGTGGTTCTGACACCGCTTCTGGAAGCGGTGAATATGCCCTTTAGTGCCCAGAGCGCACTGGAATTGTGGATACTCGGAGGCGGGGGGCTCATTACAATAGAGTGGACGCTCTGGTTCAGACGTCAAGCGAACCTTTTCGTGGGGCTAAGCGATGTTTTGCCAGCAACCGCTCAACCGTCGAACCAGCAACGCGAAGTCCGCTACATTCAGCAGACCCACGACCCCACCCTCAACGCGGGTTTGGGCGCGACACTTCGCTTAGGGGTTCTGAAAGAGACGCATATTCAGGCGCACCCGAACGCGACGGTGTTCTACCGCAGCGACCACGCTGCAAACAGCGTAGGTGTCGTGGGCTGGCAGGTAGGCGCGGGCAGAGTCATCAGCCTCTCGATCGCACTGGGCGCGGGCAGCTCCGCTGAGCTGGCTCATCCACAAGCCGCGCGCCTGCTGGCGAACGCCGTGCGCTGGGCGGCGGGCAACGCCTGTACGCCCACTCAAGGCGACGCTAACCGCGACGGCTGCACCGATGATGCCGATTTGCTGAGCGTGCTATTCGTCTTTGGCGGTTCTGGCGGCGAAGCCGATGTGAACTGCGACGGCACAGTGGACGACGCCGACCTGCTGATTGTGCTGTTCAACTTCGGAAGCGGGTGCTGAGTCTAACAAAAGCAGGGGCGCGATGACCACGCCCCTGTCCTGCATAATAACGATACCTCGGAGTCAGGTATACTCTCAGCCATCACATACCACGCCCGACGCGCGAGGGTGTCTCAGCCCTCGGTGGCTTGGACAGTCCTGTTCAAGCGCACCGCACAGACAGGATTATTCGCGCTACAGGTTGAGATTGTAAGCGCGGTAAACGGCGTGGGAGGAACTAACCCGGAGGCTAACTATGGCAGAACTAAGTATGCGCGACCTTTTGGAAGCGGGCGTCCACTTTGGGCATCCCACCCGCAAGTGGCACCCCAATATGCGCCGCTACATCTACGGTGCACGCAGCGGTATCCATATCATCGACCTGCATAAAACCATTGAAATGTTCAACAAGGCCCAGCGCGCGGTGAAAGAGATTGTGAACAACGGCGGGCACGTGCTGTTCGTGGGCACAAAAAAGCAAGCCCGCGATGTCATCAAAGAAGCCGCCCTCCGCAGCCGGCAGTACCATATCACCTACCGCTGGCTCGGCGGCACGCTGACCAACTTCCGCACTATCCAGTCCCGCGTAAAGCGTCTCAAGGAACTGGAGCGTATGATCCACGAGGGCGAGCTGGATCGCATCCCCAAAAAGGAGGCGTCCCGCCTGCGCAAAGAGTACGAGAAACTGGAGCGCAACCTCGGCGGCGTCAAAGATATGCCCAAACTCCCGTCCGCGCTGTTTTTAGTTGACCTCAAGGAGGAGCATACCGCTGTCGCAGAGGCGCGCAAACTGGGCATCGTCACCATCGCGATTGTGGACACGAACTGCAACCCCGATGAGGTGGACTATCCCATTCCGGGCAACGACGACGCGATTCGTGCCATCCGCCTGATCGCTGGGCGCATCGCCGACGCGATTATCGAGGAGAAACAGCTCGAGTGGCAGGGCGCGGAGGTTGAGCCTCTCCAAGAGATGCCTATCGTAGAAGTAGAAGCCCCGCTCCCGCCCGAACAGGTCGCGGAGTTCGGCAAGATGTTCGGCGAGGAGATTAACTCCGCTGGAACTAGCCAACCCGTACCCACTTCGGATGAGGAGATAATGGGCAAAGAATGGGAACTGATGAAACGACACCGTCTGGAAGATCTGGAGGAGGAATATCGATGAGCATTAGCCCTCAGCTAATTAAGGAACTGCGCGACGAGACCGGCGCAGGATTTATGGACTGCAAAAGTGCGCTGGAGCAAGCGGGCGGCGATATGGAGAAAGCCCGCCTGATTCTTCGCGAGAAAGGTGCAATTGTCGCCAGCAAGCGCGCCAGCAAGGAAGTGAATCAGGGCGTGATTGCGGGCTTGGTCAGCGACGACGGGCGCACCGGCGCGCTGATCGACCTGCGCTGCGAGACCGATTTCGTGGCGCGTAACGAGGAGTTCCAGAACCTCGCCGCCGAGCTGCTACAACACGTGATGGCGGTCGGCGAAGAGGGCAAGATGGACACGATTATGCAACGCCCCGCGCTCAGCGACAGCAGCATCACCGTCGAGAAGCAAATCGAAATCGCTATCGGCAAGACAGGCGAGCGCATCGCATTCCAGAACTACGCTATCGCCCGCGTGCCCGACGGTGAGAACGGCGTGGTGGACATCTACATCCACCACAACAAGCTCGTCGGCGTGATGGTGGTACTCACGGGCAGCGCTGACCTAGCGGCGATGCAGAACGTTGCCCACGAAATCGCCATCCAAATCGCGTGGAGCATGCCGCAGTACCTCTCTCGAGAGGAGATTCCCGCCGAGACGCTGCAGCAGGAGCTAGAAATCGAGAAGCAGCGCGCGATGAACGAGGGCAAGCCCGAAAACGTCGCCGAGAACATCGCCCGCGGGCGCGTGAACAAGAACTTCGTGCAAAAAGTCGCCCTGCTGGAGCAGCCGTTTTACAAGGACGAGTCGAAGACTATCGGCGATTTGCTCAAAGCCGTCGGTCCCGACCTGAAAATCGTGCGCTTCGTGCGTATGGAAGTGGGCAGCTCGGCGTAGTCCCATCACGAAGTTCTCCCCCTCCTCATCAGGAGGGGGACTTATCACCCAGATTGGCATCTAAGTCGATTCACGTCCAGACAGAGTTTCCCAATCACTGTCAGTTATTCGGCTGTATCGTCACCTTCCACGCGTAATCGTTGCCTTCCTCGTCGCGCGTGCGGTGGATTGTGGCGCGGGCGGAGGGCTTGATCTGCTCCACCTTCACTGCTTTGCCCTTGAATGTGAACTCGGTGTTCTCATCGTAGCGTATCTCGCGTAGGTCGCCCGCGCGGGTCAGCACTTTCAGTGTCTTCTTCTGGCGGTCGATGCTCTGAATTGTGCCCTGAATGGAGGGCAACGCTCGCTCGCGCCCGATGTTGGCGTCTTTTTCCGTATTGCTCACCGAAAGCAACATCACATCGAGGTTCGACAGCAGACGCGGCGCAAGGTACAGCGTCTCGCCCACCGCAAAGTCCTCAATCGTGGCGGGCTTGCCGTCGCGCTCAAAGCGGGTTTTCGGGGTGAATCGGTAGGCGAAGCGCGTCTTATCGGGGAGCTCCATTACGAGGTAGTTATCCTCCACGCCCTGCAGCACACCCCTCACCACCCCGCGGCGCACCTTCTCCAGCCACTTCCAAGTGTCGGGGTCTGCCATCTCACGCACAACAGGGCGCACCTGCGTGCCCACGCTCACCCGCGCCATCACCTGTTTGCCTTCCATTTGGCGGAACTGCTCAATATCGGCGGGCTGCTTGTTTATCCACAGGCGGGGCTTTTTGTGCAGTGTTGCGTTCATATCGGGCTTGCCCGTGCGCCTGAGGACAATCGTGTTGCCTTCGGGGTCAAAGTTGGCTAAAGTCGCCAGAAAAATCTCCGTTTCCGCAAACGTGCCTGTCAGCACGCTGCAGAGCAGCCAACACAATGCCGCGCGCATTTCGCATCCACCTCGCAGGCATGAGAGTTCGAAGTGGATGGTGGAATTCCTGCTGAGCTTGGGTAAATTCCCACTCTCATCAAGATTGTTCCATCAGTTTGGTAGGCATCGCCAAAATCGAGTCCATACGGGAATTTTGCAAAACTGTGCGGGGTGCTGAGCAGGAGTAGGGGGAGGTTTTGCAAAATTGGGGTGTTGGTGTTGCAAAACTTAGGGGCGCAAGGCGAGTTCAAGTGGTGAGATTTTGCAAAACCTCACCATCATAAGATGTAGTATGTGCTCCATTAAAGGTCATTGACCATCACCCGCTCCTGCATGGACACATACTCTTTCACCGTGCTGAACTTGAGGTAGCCGTCCAGCACCGTCGATTATGCCGACGATGTATGCTTTGTAGGCATCTTTCACCGTGCTGAACTTGAGGTAGCCGTCCAGCACTTTCACGATGCGTTCCA
>CAYVKB010000060.1:0-8920 GCA_964451985.1 uncultured Fimbriimonadales bacterium
CCTTTGGAGGACAAGGCTCTCGCCGAGCCTTCGACCAATTCACTTTCACAACATGTCCATCATAGTCGGAAGATGGCTCGGCAGGAGCCTCGCCCTCCAGTATCGGTGCGTTTAGGGCAGCAAGCTTCAAACAGTCTCTCATTAAGCGACTGCTAACGAACGGGTGATTGACTGCCCTGCCAAAGTTTTCAGGTACAATCCCGTTGCTATGGGGCTGAAGCGTGTTTGGCAGGGTGTGCTGAAAGGCGCTGAGAAAGCGGCGCAACGCATCCCCGCCGTGCAAAAGCGACTGGAAGCCGAGTACGCCCAGGTGGAGGCGATGGTGCGCACGAAAATGCGCCCGAAACTGGAGACGCTACCTGATTTCTCCACACTTCCTGAACAGGGCGTGCCGCGCGAGCAGATTCTGAACTGGCTGCAACAACTGCGCGAGCAGGAACTCCCCCCATGGAAACAGGGGCGTGTGTCGGGCACAGTGTATCACGGGGGCGAGGAGCATAGCGCATTCCTGAGTCAAGTGTATGCACTGCACTCGCAAAGCAACCCTCTACACGCCGACCTGTTTCCCAGCACGATTAAGTTTGAGGCAGAAATTGTACGCATCACAGCGAACCTGCTACACGCGCCCGAAACCGATGACCCCGCCCAGCAAGTGGTAGGTACAACGACCTCCGGCGGCACCGAAAGCATCCTGCTGGCGATGAAGACCTACCGCGATTGGGCATATGCCGAGAAAGGCATTACCGAACCCGAAGTGGTCGCTCCCGAAACGGCGCACCCCGCTTTTGATAAGGCGGCGCATCTGTTCTGTATTAAACTCATCCGCACGCCTGTCGGTGACGACTTCAAGGCGAACCTAGAGGCGATGCACAAAGCCATCACACGCAACACGATTGCGCTGGTCGGCTCCGCGCCGGGCTACCCGCACGGCGTAATTGACCCCATCCCACCAATCGCGCAGATGGCGAAACAGTACGGAATCGGCATGCACACCGACGCATGCTTAGGGGGCTTCCTCTTGCCGTTTGTTGAGCAGCTGGGCTACCCCGTGACCCCGTGGGACTTCCGCGTGGAGGGCGTAACCTCTGTCTCTATCGACCCACATAAGTACGGCTACACGCCAAAGGGCTTGTCGGTCGTGCTGTATCGTGGGCGACACCTGCGACGATATCAGTATTTCACTGCGACGGAGTGGCAAGGCGGTTTATATGCCTCCCCCACGCTGCCAGGCAGTCGTCCGGGCGCGCTGAGCGTGGCGGGCTGGGCGGCGATGGTCTCCATCGGCAAGCAGGGCTATCTGGACTGCGCCCGCCAGATTATGGAGACGGCGCTACGTATCCGCAAAGGCATCGAACAAATGCCTGAGCTGAAACTGATGGGCGAGCCGCTGTTCCTGATTGCCTTCACCAGCGCACAGGAGAAACTGAACATCTATCAGGTATTAGACCAGCTGGCGCAGCGTGGCTGGCGACTGAACGCCCTGCAACGTCCGCCCGGCATGCATTTAGCCGTCACCATCCGCCACGCGCAGCCCGGCGTCGCCGAAGCATTCCTGAACGACCTACGCGAAGCCGTCGATTATGTAAAAGCGCATCCCGAAGAGAAAGGCGAGATGGCACCGATTTACGGGATGGCAAACTCACTGCCGTTTCGTGGCGTAGTGGACGAGGTACTGCGCCGGTATCTGGACGCGCTTTATGATTAGCCAGGTAGAATTAAACTCGTGAAAATCGGCGTTTTGTGTGAGACTTATCCGAACGAACGGCGCGTGGCGCTAATCCCTGCGCTGGTTGCTAGCTACACCAAACTGGGCTATGAGGTGCTGGTACAGACAGGCGCGGGGGCAGGCGCATACCTTTCCGATGAGGCGTACACCAGCACAGGCGCGACAGTGCTTCCCACACGCGAGGCGGTGTTGCAGGCGGCGGATGTGATCCTTGCTGTGCGCACGGCGGGCGCGAACCCCAACTTCGAGGCAGACTTGCCCCACGTTCGTGCAGGACAAGTATGGATAGGCTTGATGGAGCCGCTGTACCGTCCGCAGGGCGTGGCGCAACTGGCGGAGTGCGGCACAACCGTCTTCGCGATGGAGCTGATTCCGCGCATCACCCGCGCGCAGAGCATGGATGCACTATCCTCGATGGCGACGGTAGCAGGCTATAAGGCGGTATTACTGGCGGCGCACTTGTCGCCCAGTATGTTCCCGTTGCTGATGAGCGCGGCGGGTACAGTCTCCCCCGCGCGTGTGTTCGTGATTGGCGCGGGCGTGGCGGGCTTACAGGCGATGGCGACTGCTAAGCGTCTCGGTGCTGCGGTGTCGGGCTACGATGTGCGCCCTGCTACACGCGAGCAGGTGGAAAGCGTCGGCGCGAAGTTCATCGAAATCCCGCTGGAGGTCGCTCAGGCGGAAACCGCAGGAGGCTACGCACGCGCTTTAGAAGAGGAGACCCTGCGTCGCCAGCAAGACCTGCTGGGCGAGTATCTGATGCAACACGAGGTGGTGATTACCACTGCCGCCGTGCCCGGCAAACGCGCCCCACTGGTGATTCCCCAACGCGTGGTGGACGCGATGCCACCCGGCAGCGTGATTATTGACCTCGCTGCCGAATGGGGAGGCAACTGTGAACTCACTCAACCCGGCGAGACCATCCAGCACAAGGGCGTCACCATCGTTGGCGCGGTGAACTTACCCGCAACCGCGCCCATCGACGCCAGTATGCTGTATAGCCGCAACCTGTACAACCTAATCGCGCACCTGCACAAAGTGGGCATGCTACCCGAACCTAACCCGAATATCGAAGACGAAATCGCCCGCGAGACGCTGGTCGCCCACGGAGGCAAGATTGTGAACCCGCGTGTGGCACACAATCTCAGCAACAAAGCGTAGGTATACCAAAGCACCGAATGAAAACGCGCGGAGATAATCCAATACTTCTTGCTACTAAGCCAACTCCATATCCAATCAGTCGAGGACGTGCTTGCTGTTTTGCTCAGCGTCTATTCAGAAACACAAGTACTGCCCAAGACACGTTCATATCTGAAGAGATTTTCAGCAGCAGATTTCCCCCAACGCCCTGAATTATCGCGACTAACTTACCGATAATCCTTTCTGGAACACATCCGCGCATCCACGCGCCTAATGAGGTACAATATCGGCATCATACGCGCGGAGGAGAACGCATGAGGAAGATTCTGGTAGTCGACGACGAGCGGCATATCGTGCGCCTGATTCAGGTGAACCTAGAGCGACAGGGCTACAACGTGGTCACGGCGCACGACGGCAAAGAGGCGCTGGAAAAAGTCGCCTCCGAAAAGCCTGACTTAGTAGTGCTGGACGTGATGATGCCGTATATGGACGGCTTTGAGGTGCTGCGCAACCTGCGGCGCGACCCCGCGACCGCTGAGCTGCCCGTGATTATGCTCACTGCGAAAGCACAAGACCAGGACGTGTTTCGCGGCTGGCAAGAGGGTGTGGATATGTACCTGACTAAGCCGTTTAACCCGCAGGAACTCATCACGTTCGTGAAGCGCATCTTCCGCTCGCGCGATACGGGCGAAGACGGTGATGGGCGCTATGAACTCTAACACTCGCTGTCACTACGGCTGGCTGATTGGTGCGGCGCTGGTCTCCGCGACGGTGACCGCAGTGGCGATTATTCGGAAGCTGCAAGAGAAACAGGCGCAGCCCGAATTTCGCGCTGAGCGTGCCTACCAGCGCGGCGTCAAGCAAGTGCAGACCGTCGAAGAGCGCATCCCCCGCTGGCTGGCGGAGCGCAGCTGAGCGGCGTTTTCACAGGGCGATGCACCCACATATAGCGGCGTCGCCCTGCCTGTTCCCCACTCTGGAGGCAAAATGTCAGTATCTGTCGTCGTGGGCGCCCAGTGGGGCGATGAAGCGAAAGGCAAGATTGTCGACCTCTTTGCACAACGCGCGCGCTATGTCGTGCGCTACGCCGGTGGCAGCAACGCTGGGCATACCGTATGTGTGAACGGAGCCACCTACAAGTTCCATCTCATCCCATCAGGCATTTTACATCCGAACGTGACCGCCGTAATCGCCGACGGCGTGGTGATGGACCTGCGCGCGTTCGAAATCGAAGTCGCTGCGCTACAGCAACAGGGCGTCGATCTGTCCCATTTACGCATCGGGCTGGGTGTGCATCTGACCATGCCCTACCATCGCTTGCTGGACGAACTGGAAGAGGCGCAGATTGAGGGCAGAATCGGCACGACTAAGCGCGGTATCGGACCCACCTATGCGGACAAAGCGTGGCGAATTGGTGTGCGTGTAGCGGACTTGCTGGAGCGCGACCGCCTAGCGCAGCGCGTGCGTCGCGCTCTGCAACGGCGCAACCCGACCATCGAGCGCGTGTATGGCGCGAAACCTCTCGATCCTGACGCGCTAATCGAGGAATTCGCCCAATATGCCGGGCGCATCCGCCCCTACACCTGCGACGTGCCTCACCTGCTGATGAACGCCTTAAAGCGAGGCGAGCCAATCCTGATGGAAGGCGCACAAGGCACCCTGCTGGACTTGGACTACGGCACCTATCCCTTCGTTACCTCTTCACACCCGATTGCGGCGGGTGCGTGCTTGGGCACCGGTATTGCCCCTAACCGCCTCACCGAAATCTGGGGCGTTGCCAAAGCCTACACCACCCGCGTCGGCGAGGGTCCTTTCCCCACCGAATTGCACGATGTGATTGGCGATCGTATCCGCAATCGCGGGCGCGAGTATGGCACAACCACTGGCAGGGCGCGGCGTGTTGGGTGGCTGGATCTGGTCGCCCTGCGCTATGCCGCGCACGTGAACGGCTTCACTGCACTCGCGGTCACGCTGCTCGATGTGCTGTCAGGCTTCGAGACGCTCAAACTATGCATCGCCTACCGGCGGGGCGATACCGAAACGCGCGAGTTCGTCGCCGATGCGCCCCAACTCGCACAGTGCGAACCTGTCTACGCCGAGTTGCCCGGGTGGACGGAAGAAATCGACAACTGCCGCAGTCTGGATGACCTGCCGCCCAACGCCTTGCGCTACCTGAACTTTATTGAGGACTACGTGGGCGTGCCCATAAAGATTATCTCTGTCGGGCCTGGACGCGAGCAGACTATAATCATTTAGGTACAACTTAAATTGTGGCAATCTGGAACCGTAGCCGAATCGAACCCTCACGCTGGCAGTTGGATTGGCAGGCGCTTCGCACAGGCGACTATTCAGACCGCTACTTTTACAACGGTGTGCGGATTCTGGAGACGCTCGCACGCGAAGGCTATCGATTCGAGGGCTACTCGACGCGGTTGGAGACGCTGGGACTGAACCCCCGCTTACCCGTGCCCATCGGGGATTTGGCAGTGGAGATGCAGTTCTTCGCGCGGCGCAAGCCGTTCACGGTCATAGCAGGCATCGACGCCGCGTTGGCGATTTTACAACAAGCAACGGGCTACTTCGAAGGTGAAC
Organism: uncultured Fimbriimonadales bacterium; assembly: GCA_964451985.1. Taxonomy (GTDB): domain Bacteria; phylum Armatimonadota; class Fimbriimonadia; order Fimbriimonadales; family GBS-DC; genus GBS-DC. Next base: position 5,459 of record CAYVKB010000060.1, read on the forward strand.
AGTTTATCAACACGACGCACACACTGGAGGTGGAAGCAGTTCACGACGGCTACTGCGCACTGTACGAGGGCGATCCGCTTGCCGTTGTGCCTGTGCTGAAAGTACGCGGACGGTATCGAGACTTCGCCCTGCTGGAGACACCCTTGCTGGGCATGCTGACCCGCATGAGCCGCATCGCCACTAACACCTACCGCATTCTGCAAGCCGCCCGTGGCAAGCCTGTGCTGTTCTTCCCCGCGCGGTTCGACCTGCCCCAAACGCAACTCTACGACGGCTACGCTTACTATGTAGGTGTGCAACGCTACAATAGTGACTACCAGGCGCAGGTTCCCGCGATGGTCTCCACGCCCATGCAGGCATCGCTCTGGAACGGCGCAGCAGGCGGCACGACGGCGCACGCGCTGATAGCCGTCTTTCTGGGTGATGTCGCAGAACTCATGCTGCAATTCGCCCGTATTATGCCTCCCGAACTGCGTCGCGTGGCGTTAGTAGACTTTGACAATGACTGCGTGGGCACAGCTCGCGCTGTTGCACAGGCATTTTTTGAGCAGTACCGCGCCGCTAAAGCGCGGGGTGATTGGGAGACTGCGCAACGCTACATTCTGCACGGCGTGCGTCCCGATACCAGCGCGAACCTCGTAGACATAAGCCTACAAGCCGAACCTGATGCTGCGCAACTACGGGGCGTGAACCCACGCCTGATTACTAAACTGCGCGAGGGGTTGGACACCGCGTGGGAATCATGGCGATTGCCCCCCGGCTGGCGCGAGGAGGCGCAACGCTACTGCCGCGCCATCCAGATTGTAGCAACCGGTGGCTTCAACGAAACCCGTATCCGCGCCTTCGAGGAAGCGGGTGCGCCCGTCGATGTGTACGGCGTCGGCTCTGCGTTCCTCAGCAACAGCACGGTAGAGGGCACGAACACCGACTTCACCGCCGACGTCGTACGCGTGTACGTGAACGGCGAATGGATACCTCTGGCAAAGGCGGGCAGAGAGAAACGGGAGAACCCCGATTTGGAAAGAGTCGTTTTTTAGACACAGAGGGCACGGGGAGAGGAATCTCCTTTGTCAGGTACAGAAGGCGCGGCGAATACTCCGCGCCCTCCGGGTTCTAAACTCCGTATGCTTAGCAACTAGCAACCGCTGCCGAAGTTGAACAGCACAATCAGCAGGTCCGCATCGTCCACGATGCCGTCGCTGTTCACATCGGAGGCGGCGTCACTGCTGCCGAAGTTGAACAGCACCTGCAGCAGGTCGGCGTCATCCACGCAGCGGTCGCAGTTCACATCACCTGCCACCGCCGGCTTATCGCCTGGGTTCAGGTTGCCGGGCGTCACCTGGCGGTCGAACTGCGAGGGCAAAGTTCCGATAATCGCGCGGTTGGAAGTGCTGGTCAGGAACGGACCAAAGTCGCCTGCACCTGTGGCGCGTCCCGCATCCGCTGCGATGATCGAGCCGTTCTGGAAGAAGATAATCACATCAGGCTCCCAAGTGGTACCATCGGTGCGGCGGCGCAGCGAGGGCGGAATGTCCACGCCGTTCATCTGCGTGGAGTAGATAGCGTCAAACTCGCCCGACGCCACATCGTCGTCCGTCCAGCCGAAGGCGTGCACTGCCTCCTGCCACAACACGTTATCGATAATCCCGTCGTCGTTCATGTCGATGTCGTCATTAGGTTGCCCTGTGAAGCCGCGCACCAGCGCCACGGTGTAGCTGTCGTTGCCCATGCTGGCAGCCGTGAAAGCATTCAAGATACTCACTACGGTTGTCTCGGCGGCGGGTTCGGGCAGCAGCATCGATTCCGCATCACGCACCAGCAGCAAACCGTTCGCGCCTGTGCTGTAGTTGCTCAGGTCGATCGCCCAGTGGATATTGCCCGGATTGAACAACCACTCGCCGTCGATACCAATCAGCCAGTAGCCCTGCAGCGAGAAGTTGGGTCGGCAGCTCTGAATCTCGATAAACTCGCGTCCTGCATCCGGAGAACCCGGAGGGTTCACCATGCCCTCAGTAATGCGCACCTGCGCCTGCACCGCAAACGCCAAGCCAGTAATCGCCAGAAAAGTCGCTAAGCCTCTCATTTCATTAGCCTCCAACATAAGCCTACCTCTCCGCGCGTTAAGTATGCGTTAAGAAATTTGATCTTAACGAAACCTTAACTTCAACGCTGGTATGCTTAGAATGTCTTAGGAGGAAAACATCATGCGGAAAGGTTTTACGCTGATTGAGTTGCTGGTGGTAATCGCCATCATCGCGATTTTAGCAGCGATTTTGTTCCCCGTGTTTGCCCAGGCGCGTGAGAAGGCGCGTCAGACGGTTTGCGCCTCGAACCTGAAGCAGCTGGGTATCGCGCAGCAGATGTACCTGCAGGACTTTGACGAGCAGTTCTTCACACGCCCAACCAATCCCTCGATTCCCAATCGCTACTGGCAAGAGGACTGGTGGCCCTTCTTGCTGATTCCCTATATCAAGATGAAACCCAACAGCATTCAGGGCACGCGCGACAACTTCTTCAGCTGCCCCAGCAACCCGATTATCATGTCGCCGAACTTCCGCACCCGCCCGCTGCCCGAGTGGGGATTGACCCTCTCGCCCGCACGCACGTATGACTTCCACATGAGCTACGCGCTCAGCGAGCATGTGTTGGACCACCCCGCGATTGCCGTGTGGCAGCAGCCTGCAGAATCGCTCTTCTTGCTCGAGGTGCGCGGGCGCGACGGGTCGGAGCTGGCGAACGCGACCGCCGATACAGACATCGACTGCGGGCAAACGAACGAAATCTGGTTCAAGCACTCGGGCGGTACGAACATCCTGTGGATGGACGGCCACGTGAAGTGGCTGCGTCCGAGCCTGCGCGGTGGAAGCGACGGTCGTCGTGCAGGCGATTGGGTTTATCCGCCCTGTTGCGCTGACGGCGATAACTATCCGTTCGGTCCCTGGGCGCCGTGGGGCATGAACGCACCCTTCCAGATTCGCTACTGCCAGTAAAACGCCTATTGCTCGGTCGTTATAGGGGCGGGTTTCATTCGCAGTTCGCGGAGGCAATCCGCTCCTACAAAATCACTTGCGAGATAGGCGCGAGTAGAGACAGTTGACATTTTTCCGTCGGCGGGGACGCCGACGCGACGAACGATGTGCTTGTCAGCGTCCCCGCCGACGATTTCATCCCTTACACGTCAGCATCTTTGCTACCGTTCACAGCGTCGGCGGGGACGCCGACGCTATGAACGATGTGCTTGTCCGCCTCCCCGACGACGATTTCATCCCTTACCTGTCGGCATCTTTGCTACCGTTCATAGCGTCGGCGGGGACGCCGACGCTACGAACGATGTGCTTGTCCGCGTCCCCGCCGACGATTTCATCCCTTACATGTCAGCATCTCTGCTACCGTTCGTAGCGTCGGCGTCCCCGCCGACGAAATAGAGGAACTACCTCGCATTTGAGACCATGTCCTCTCGAG
>CAYVKB010000060.1:9020-15446 GCA_964451985.1 uncultured Fimbriimonadales bacterium
TCCCCGCCGACGAAATAGAGGAACTACCTCGCATTTGAGACCATGTCCTCTCGAGTTGCCCTTCAAGGGGAAAGGTATACTCTCTGCTGGAGAGGAACACGCATGCAATTCGAAACTCGTGCTATTCGTGTTGGACAAGAGCCTGACCCCGCCACGGGCGCAATCATCACACCGATTTACGCCACCACCAACTTCCAACGCCACTCGATTGACCAGCAGGAGGGCTACAGCTACTCCCGCGTATCGAACCCCACACGCGCCGCCGCCGAACGGTGCCTTGCATCGCTGGAGAACGCGAAATATGGCTTGCTGTTCGCTTCGGGCATGGCAGCGGAGGTTGCCCTGCTGGGGCTGCTGCGTCCGGGCGACCATGTGGTCTGTACACGCGATGTGTACGGAGGCACAATTTCGATGTGGAACTACCTTGCCCCGCAACGCGGTATCAGCGTCAGCTACGCCGATATGCGCTGCCTGGACGCCGTGCAGGACGCCATTCAGCCCAACACGCGGATGCTATGGCTCGAATCCCCTACCAACCCGCTGACCTATGTGCTGGATATTCGCGCCCTCGCCGAGCTGGGGCGTCAGCGCGGATTACTGACCGTCATCGACAACACTTTCGCCACGCCGTATTTACAGAACCCGCTGGATATGGGTGCCGATATCGTGGTGCACAGCGTCACGAAGTATCTGGGTGGGCACAGCGATGTGCTGGGTGGCGCGCTGGTGTTCAATCGCGACGACTTGTGGGAGCCGTTGTGGGATCAGCAGGCGATTGGCGGCGCGGTGCTGTCGCCGTTTGAGAGCTGGCTGCTGCTGCGCGGGATGAAGACGCTTGCGGTGCGTATGCGCGCTCACTGCGAGAACGCCCACACGATCGCCCAGTTCCTCAGCCAGCACCCGAAGGTGGAGCGCGTACTGTACCCCGGCTTGCCCGACCATCCTCAGCATGCCCTCGCCAAACAGCAGATGCGCGGCTTCGGCGGGATGATTGCCGTGTATCTGAAAACCGACCGTGACGGCGTGAACAGATTTTGCCAAAACCTGCAACTATTCAGCCTCGCCAGCAGTTTGGGCGGCGTGGAGTCGCTGATTGGCTACCCTGCCACGATGTCGCACGAGGGCTTGACCCCCGAAGAACGCGCCGAGCGCGGGATTACCGACAACCTTGTGCGCCTCTCCGTTGGCATCGAGCATGTGAATGACTTGATTATCGACTTGGAACAAGGATTGGCAAGTTTATAGGGAAAGCAAGCGTACAGCACAACGACATTGGTGTATAATAAAATACGGTGTTTGCTAAAACACCGCTCACTGATACATCGAGAGGGTATACTATGCAAAGCCATCCAGCGGGATTACTATGCGTGAAGGTGTGGGGCGATTACGCCTGTTTTACACGCCCTGAGATGAAGGTAGAGCGTGTTTCGTATCCAGTGATGACGCCGTCGGCGGCGCGAGGTGTACTGGAAGCCATTTTCTGGAAACCTGAGTTCGAGTGGCGCGTGCGGGAGATTCATGTGCAAAAGCCCATTCGCCACATTTCGCTCATGCGCAACGAGGTGGATAAGCGTATCCCCACGAAAGACGCCAAGCCGTTCTTTGCCGATGAGACGCGCACCCAACGCCATACGCTTGCCCTGCGCGATGTGGCATACCTGATTTATGCCGAGATGGTGCTGAAAAAGCACGCAGACAAAGACATCGCCGCGTACCGCGACCAGTTCCGACGACGGTTGGCGCGTGGCGAGTGCCACTATCAGCCTTACTTGGGATGTCGCGAGTTCACCGCCTATTTTGCTCAGCCCAGCGGCGACGAGCAGCCTCTGCCCCTCAACGATGACTTGGGACGCATGCTGGGCGAAATCCGATTCTATCCAAAAGGCAAAACCGAGCCAGTGTTTTTCCACGCCTACCTGCGTCAGGGCGTGCTGCAGGTGCCCGACGAAATCTACCGGAGGTAAGATACCATGCTACTGCAACGGCTGGTGGAGTATAGTCGTCGTCTTCAACTACCGCCCAGCCTCTACGCGCCAGTCCAAATTCACTGGCTAATTGACTTGAGGCAGGACGGTGTGCCGCTTGGGATGGTAGACCTGCGGGAAGGTGAAGGAAAGCAAAAACGGGGAAAGCTCCGCCCTGCGCCCAGCCTGGGCAATCTGCGTACGAGCAAAATTGCGCCCTTCTTACTCTGTGATAACGGGGGCTATGTGTTGGGAAGAGTCGCTGAGGGGAAAAAGAAAGAGCGCGTACACGAGCAGCATCGGGAATTTAGGAAACTGGTGCAAAAGTGCGGGGCGGAACTAAAGCTCCCTGAGGTGCAGGCAGTGGTGGCGTTCTACGAAAATCACTTCAGCAAGCTCCAAATCCCCGACGATTATGACCCTAGCGAGAATATCACGTTCCGTGTGAATGACAAGTGGCTCATCGAGCTTCCGCAAGTGGCACAGTTTTGGGCAAAGCATGCCTCTGGAGCCTATGAAATCACGGGTGCGCCTGCAGAATGTATCGTATGCGGCGCGGTCAAACCTGCCACACGAATTCACTTTGTGCCCACAAAAGGCATTCCCGGCGGTCAAAGTTCGGGCATGTCGCTGATTTCGGTCAACTCCGACGCCTACGAGTCGTACGGGCTGAAATCGGGCTTTGTTGTGCCGCTCTGTCTGGAATGCTCCGAACGCGCCCTGAAAGCGTTGGATGCCTTGATTCGAGACGAGCGCACCCATCTCACTCTCGGCAACTTGGTCTACTGCTTTTGGACACGCGAGGAAAGCGAGTTCAACCCGGCGCGGCTGCTTAGCGACCCCGACCCCGAAGCCGTAAAACAACTGCTGGAGAGCGTACAAACCGGCAGACCGAGCGCGCCGCTGGATGAACCAGACTTCTACGCGGTCGCCCTGTCCGCCAACAGTGCGCGGGTCGTGGTGCGCAGCTATCTGGAACTCACCGTGCCCGAGGTGCAGCGCAACCTGGCACAGTGGTTCGAGTGGCAGCGGCTCGTGCAAAGTCCGCAAAGCGACGATCAGCCGCTGGGCGTACGACGTTTGGCAGAAAGTCTCTACCGCGAGGCAAAGGACGTGCCGCCCGATGTGCCCGAAACGCTGATGCGCAGTGCGCTCACGAACACACCCTTGCCTTATAGCCTGCTGCAAGCAGCCATACAGCGCAATCGTGCCGAACAGGGCGTGCGCTATGCACGTGGGAAGCTGATTAAAGCAGTCCTTGCTTCGCAAGATACTCGCCTCAAGGAGGTACTTACTATGCTCTCTCAGGAACTGAACGACCCCGCCTATAAGTGCGGGCGATTACTGGCAGTGATTGAACGCATCCAGAGTGTATCGATGGGCAGCCCCAACACCACGCTCACGGATAGATACTACGGCAGCGCATCCACCGCGCCAGCAACCGTGTTCGGCGTGCTGATGCGGATGATGCAGCCCCACCTGAGCAAACTCCGTAAACAGAGCGAAGGATTAGCCATCTGGTTGGAACGCGAGCTCTACGACGCTATGCCCGACCACTTCCCTGCTACCCTCAGCCTCAAGGAGCAAGGGCTATTCGCACTGGGCTACTACCATCAGCGCAGCGAGTTCTTCAAATCCAGATCCAACACTTCCGAGGAGGGAAACGCCGATGAGAACGCTTGATGTTCGGTCAATCTATTGTGATCCCGAGCGACGGCACGACTTCGTGCTGCTGTTTGATGTGCGCGACGGCAACCCCAACGGTGACCCCGATGCGGGCAACCTGCCTCGTGTCGACCCCGAAACTATGCAGGGCATCGTCACCGATGTCTGCCTCAAACGCAAAATCCGCAATCACCTCGACCTGCTATACAGCGACCAGTATAACGAGTTCGACCACGACACCAACGGCTACGGTATCTTTGTGCGCGATAGCGGCGTGGCACTGAACGCGAAAATCCGCGACGCGGCGGAACATCTCGACGCAAAAAAGGACACCAAGCGTGAGAACCCTGATATCCGCGCGGAGCTGTGCCGACGCTACTATGACATTCGTATGTTCGGCGCGGTGCTGAGCACAGGTGACTATAATGCGGGGCAAGTGCGTGGTCCGGTACAGCTCACCTTCGCCCGCTCGATAGACCCTATCGTGCCGTTAGACCTTTCAATTACCCGCGTGGCGATTACGCGCGAGGGCGAAGCCAAAGAAACCGAGATGGGGCGCAAGTCGGTTGTGCCGTATGGGTTGTATCGAGCGCACGGGTTCTTCTCGGCTGCGCTGGCGAAGCAGACAGGTGTCTCAAAAGAGGATTTGCGCCTGCTGTGGGAGGCAATCCTAAACATGTTCGAACACGACCGCTCGGCAGCGCGCGGCGAGATGAACCTGCGCGGACTCTATGTGTTCAGCCACGAATCGGCGCGCGGTAATGCACCCGCCCATGAACTGTTCGAGAGGATTAAGGTCACGCGCAAAAACGGTGTGGACGCCCCCCGCGCCTTCAGCGACTATCACGTCGAAGTCGTAGGGACCCCGCCCAACGGCGTGCAGCTGAACCCACTGCACGAGTAGCTTCCCGTATCGGCACGCCCCACACAAAGGAGCCAGACGATGCATAGCCCGGATTTGCTGGAACAGTGGGACGAGGCGGAGATTGTGCCCATCTCCGCCCTCGAACACTATGCCTACTGCCCGCGTCAGTGTGCGCTAATCCATATCGAGCAGGTCTACGAGGACAACGTGTACACGCTACGTGGGACAGCGCTACACGAGCGTGTGGATCAGGCGGAGCAACTAACGGAGGAAGGCATAATGCTAGAGTACGCCCTGCCCCTCTGGAGCACAGAGTTAGGGCTAATCGGGCGTGCCGATGTCGTGGGCTTTTTAGGCGACGAAACCCCCTACCCCATCGAGTACAAATCCGGCAAGCGCTACGAAAAGTACCACGACGATGTCCAGCTCTGTGCGCAGGCGATGTGCCTGGAAGAGATGCTGGAACGCCCAGTGCCCAAAGGGGCAATTTACTATCATGCCAGTCGTCGACGGCGCGAGGTTAACTTCACGCCCGAGCTACGCGCGCTCACAAAGCAGATAATTCAAGAGACTCGCGCGATGCTGCTTAGTGGCCACACTCCCCCGCCCGTAAACGACGCCCGCTGCCGCGACTGCTCGCTCCTCCGAGTGTGTATGCCTGAGGTGATTGCGCGATTACAACAGGAGCAGACGCCATGACCTACCAGTTGCTCAACACCCTGTATGTGACCACCGACGGCGCGTATCTGCGCTTGAACAACGAGGCGGTGGAAGTGGTGCTTGAAGGGGAGGTACTCAAGCGAGTGCCACTGCATCACTTGGGCGCGATTGTGATGCTGGGCAATATCAACGCCAGCCCGCCCCTAATGGAGCGTTGCGCTCAGGACGGACGCTCGCTGGTGTGGCTGAACGACTCCGGACGATTCCGCGCCCGAGTGGAAGGACCTGTATCGGGCAATGTGCTGCTGCGTCGTAGACAGCATAGCGCATTGAACGATGCCGAGATGACGCGCGCACTGGCACGCAGCTTCGTGCAGGGCAAGCTGCAGAACCAGATCCAGGTGCTGCAGCGGGCCGCGCGAGAACGCGCCGAAACCGCCGATGCCCTGCGCCACGCCATCAGCCAAATCCGCACCTATTTGCAGTCGCTGGCGGAGGCGTGCGACCTGGATGCCATTCGCGGCGCCGAGGGCTATGCGAGTAAGGTCTACTTCAATGTGTTAGACTGGCTCATCACGGCACAGCGCGACTCGTTTCGGATGCTCAGCCGCTCACGCCGCCCCCCGCGCGACCGCTTCAACGCCCTGCTCTCGTTTGCGTATAGCTTACTAACCAGTGATTGCGTCAGCGCGCTGGAAGGAGTCGGGTTAGACCCGCAGGTCGGCTACCTCCACGCTCTGCGTCCCGGACGCCCCGCGCTGGCACTCGACCTGATCGAAGAACTGCGTCCCGCCTTTGCAGACCGATTCGCACTGAGCATGGTAAACTTGAAACAAATCACGCCCGACCACTTCGAGGAGCGTCCCGGCGGCTCAGTGATGCTGAACGATGCCGGGCGACGCGAACTCTTGGTCGCCTACCAGAAGCGTAAGCAGGAGCAAGTGTACCACCCTGTGCTGGACGCTCGCATCCCGTGGGGACTTGTGCCTCATGTTCAGGCACGATTGCTTGCTCGCGTGCTGCGTGGCGACATTCTGGAATATCCGCCGTTGCAGATACGCTGAACGGTGTAGGGATACCTTGACAATTGGCTCTTGTGGCACGGGCATCCTGCCCGGCGCGGCTGAAAGTAGCACCCGCTCTTCAGGGCGGGTGAGGATTAAACACGGACACCCATGTCCGTACCTGTGTGAGGGAATGTTATGCGATTGAACATCCTGATCTGTTATGATGTCAACACAACCGACCTCGCGGGTCAAAAACGCCTGCGCA
>CAYVKB010000061.1:0-15162 GCA_964451985.1 uncultured Fimbriimonadales bacterium
TTCGTCGGCGAGGACGCCGACGCTACAAATACACTCACCATTCGTCGGCGAGACGCCGACGCTACAAATACGGGGCGCCGACGAATCGCCTAATCGTGCGCAGCGCGGTGAATCGCCAGCAGTCGCTGCAGTAGGAGTTCCACCTGTTCCAGCGGATATTGTGTAGCGGCGTCGGAAAGGGCGCGCGGCGGGTCGGGATGCACCTCCATAAACAATGCATCGATTCCGACGGCGACGGCGGCGCGCGCCAGCGGCTCAATCGCGCTCCGGTCGCCCCCCGACTGCTTGCCTGCGCCACCCGGACGCTGCACACTGTGCGTGGCGTCAAACACCACAGGCGCGCCAAAACCCCGCATCATCGGCAAACCCGCCATATCCACAATCAGCGTGTTGTAGCCGAAGCTGGTTCCGCGCTCAGTGAGCAGCACGCCCGCCGCGCCGAACGCTCGCAACTTCTCCACGATGTTGCCCGTATCCCACGGCGCGAGGAACTGCCCCTTTTTCACATTCACAGGCTTGCCTGTCTGCGCTGCCGCACGCAACAAATCCGTCTGCCGACACAGAAACGCGGGAATCTGCAGCAAGTCCACTGCCTGTGCCGTCGGCGTCGCCTGCCACGACTCGTGGATGTCGGTGGTCACAGGCACGCCGAACTCGCGGCGGATGCGCGCTAACACCTCCAACCCCGCCTCCAGTCCCCCGCCCCGAAACGAATCGTGCGCCGTGCGGTTCGCCTTGTCAAACGACGCCTTGAAAATATACGGGATGCCCAGACGCTGGCACACTTCGGTCATATACCCTGCCACGCGCTGGCACAATTCTAAACTCTCAATCACGCAAGGACCGGCAATCAAGCACAGCCGCCCCTCGCCAATTACGACCTCGCCTACCGATACGGGTTGCATAATAACGCACAGAGTATACCTTGCACACGCGAGTTGGAGGCTGTATAAACATACAGGATGTGCGTGTCGTCGCGAAGACCGCGCGGGTGAAAAAGAGACCCTGTCATTCTCGGCAGAGTGAGGAACCTCCACTTGCAAAGTCGCGTTAGGTATACTTTACTAACAGACTATGGCACTCACAGAAACGACGACCCGGCTGGATTTGGACTACTTAGCGCGAGAGGTGCTGCAGGCGTTTATGCAAGGGGAGCCGATGCCGCTCCGCGCTAACGAGATACGTGAGCGTGTGGTGCACTTAGAACTCAGCTCCGCCGAGCTGCGCGCCCTGCTGCTGAATATGCCCGAAAAGTTTCTCCAGGAGGAGCGACGCTGGCAGCCGCTGTATCGCAAAGCGCCCAGACACGCCCCCGTGCTGGCAATGATCGAACGGATAGTGCGTGCGGTGGGCGCGCCCGTGTCGCATACCGCCATCGCACAGGAGCTGGGCGAGCGATACCGACGCTCTTACGAATATTACGAGACCATCCTACCCCGCATCGCCCGCGGCTCGGAGACGCTGTTCATCACCTCTGACCACCGCATCGGGCTGCGCGAGTGGCTCTTCGTGCCCGACTGGATTGAACCGATTCCCTACGAGTGGGAACGCCCCGAAGAGCGCGAACGCGCCATCCACGACGCTCTGTTCTATAACGACCTCAAATGGGACGAAGTGGAGCGCTATGTGCAACTGGGGCAAGACATGGACTGGACGCAACCCGCAACCGCTGCTGAATTTCTGCAGAAGCTGGGTGAGCCGATTTCCAACCGCATCGTGGGCTTTCTGGGCTGGTACTTTACGCTTGACCCCGACCCGCGCTGGGTATTCCCCTACGATGGCGCAGCGCTGTATGAAGCCATCCTGAACTCCGGCACATATGTGTGGGGTAGCGACGGCGCATGGTATCCTGCCGCAACCTCTCAGGAGTGGCTCGCCAGCGCGAAAACGCAGGTTCAAGAGTGGTTGCAAGCCATGCCCGCCGAAGAGACCCAGCCCCTCGAGCTGCGCGAGGACGAAGTGGAACACATCGTCGTGAACCTGCTCAAGACCAAAGGCGTGGCGCGAGCGTCCAAACTGCTGGAAGAGCTGTTCGAAGTTACGCCCAAGAGCCGCACCTTCCGCGAGGATTTGGATACGCTGGTGAATGCACTATGGGGCGACGGGCGACTAATCTGGTTCGGCTTCGACCGCTTCGGGCGCGAGACGGATGTGCCCGAATACGTGCGCACCGTGCCGTCCGTGTTCGAGTTCCCCGAACTGCCCGACCTGCGCAACGAGGAAGGCGATCGGTACGATGTGCTGATTGACCCAGAGGGCTATCCCAAGTCGCTGCGCGATGAGGTTCTCGATGTCCGCGCGCAGGATGTGCTGGACGAGGAGACGCCCGCCTACGCCGAGCAGATTCCCAACGCCGTGCGCATCGTACTGCGCCAGCCGCACAAAGACCTTGGCACGATTCCCTTGTGCCAGATTCCGTTGGGCTTCCTGCCCGATGAGCCGCCCCTGCAGCAGCTCACCTTTATCGACGAAAACGACCAGGCTTACGAGGTATGGCTGAACCACGAGACGCGCCTGATTTACGGACTGTTTGACAAGTTCGCCGCGTTAGACCCCATTTCGGGCGCAATCTTTATGCTGGAGCGCACCGAGCAGCCCGATGTGTATCGGTTTCGCTACACAGGCGAGGTGGATCCGCTGCTGGCGATTTCAGCGTCGCGCTACGAGCGACTGCTGAACCTGCAAGCGCAGGCGGATACACTGTCCACCTACCACCTGCTGATTGAATTGATGCATGACCACCCACGCGGGGCGGACTTCCTGACCTTGCATAACGAGCTGAACATCATCCGTCGCACGCGCCGCGAGCAGACCGCATCAGTGCTGAGCGCGTACCCGTGTTTCGAACTCCATCGCGGCTCACCCGTGTGGCATCTCAAAGAGGAAGACATCGGCAAGCCAATCACCAAAAAAGCGCGTTCCTATCTGTTGGGGTAGCCTATGCATCATCAGATGGGCTTGTTGCGCGATTTGCAGGCGTTAGACCACTATCTGGATCGCCTGCGCCGCGAGGTGGCGGAGCTGGACAACGGCGAACAGCTCCGCGCCGCGCTCGATCGCTCGCGCCAACGCATGGACGAAATCAAGAAGAACTACCACGAGACCCACGCCCGCGCCACTGAGCAGGAACTGCGCCTGCAGGAGTTTGATGAGCGCATCCGTCGTGCCGAAGCCGACCTTTACTCTGGACGCATCACTAACCCGCGCGAGCTGCAACTGATGCAGTTCGAAATCGAGGAGGCGAAACGCGCCCGCGAAGAGATGGATGTCGAGATGCTGCGCGTGTGGGAGCAAATGGAGACGATGAAACAAGACATCGACTCCACCGAGCGCGACCTGCAGAAGCTGGAACGGCTGTACGAAGCGCACATGGCAGACTACCGCCAGCGCAAAGCCGCGCTGGAGACAGAAATCGAATTTCATATGAAAGAGCGGGCGGAATTGTTAGCGCAGATTGAACTCGAACCGTTGGAACGCTACGAGAAACTGCGCGAGCGACTCGGCGGCACAGCGGTTGCTGTGGTGGAGCAAAAAGCCTGCTCGGTCTGCCATACGCTGCTCACACCCTACATTCTCAAACGCTTGCAAAACGAGGATGCCCTCATCGCCTGCGAAAGCTGCGGAAGGCTGCTGTACGACCCGATGCTGGCGGAGTGAAAATACCAATCGGGGTTTCGAGTGTTGCGATTCCGCCCACACCCATCTTCTGCACTGCAGGAGAGGGGGGAACATGCGTTGGAGTGGTGTCATCGCGCTAAACGGAATGGGCTGCCCCCGTTTCAGAGCAGCGCGCCGCATTACGCATACAAACCTCCTACCGATCGCTTGAGCGCTCCGCCCAAGCCTCAACACCACGCACGTGGTACGACGGCAGGGACGCTGTCGTGCTCTCAACTACTTTCACACACGAGCGAGGTGCCCTTGCTACAAGTGCGCAGATAGCTGCTCGGTGGCGTAGCACGCTGCAGGTGGCTCAAAATGTACTGCGCTGCTGCCACAACACTCGCCAAGTCCACGCCCGTTTGAATGCCCATGCCGTGCAGCATATAAAGCAAATCCTCCGTAGCGAGGTTGCCCGACGCCCCAGGCGCAAAGGGACAGCCCCCCAGCCCACCCGCGCTGGAATCGTAAATAAACACCCCCAATTGCAACGCCGTCAGCACATTCGCCAGCGCGGTTCCGTAGGTATCGTGGAAGTGGTAGGCGAATCGCTCAGGGGGTAAAATCGGGAATAGCGTTTCCGTAAGCCGTGCCACTTGCGTGGGAACTGCCGCGCCAATCGTATCGCCCAAGCTCACCTCATCCACGCCCATCGCCAGCAAGCGTTCCACAATCGGTTTTACAGCGTCGGGAGCGATTGCACCCTCATACGGGCACACCAGCGCGGTTGAGACGTACCCGCGCACCCAGCAGCCTGCCACCTTCGCCTCGCGCACCACCACCTCATACTCCTGCAGCGACTGCTCAATACTGCGGTTCAAATTCTTCTGGCAGAAACTCTCGGACGCTGCCGTGAAGATTGCGATTTCCATCGTGCCTGCGCTCAAGGCGCGTTCCAAGCCCTTCAGGTTCGGCGTCAACACAGGATAGCGCACACCCGCACGCTTGCGTATCTGGGTCATCACCTGCTCGGCGTCGGCGAGTTGCGGCACCCACTTCGGACTTACAAACGCCGTCGCCTCCACCACAGATAAACCCGCCTCGGCGAGCATCTCGATAAAGCGCACTTTCACTTCCGTCGACACGGGCGTTGGCTCGTTCTGCAAACCGTCCCGCGCCCCAACCTCCACAACCCGAACGAAAGAGGGTAGGTTCTGAAACATCTTCGGCTCCGATATGCCTATAGATATACCTGAACGCCTATCGGAATAACACAGGCGCGTTTTGCCAAGTAGGCTCATCATTCCGATAAGACGCGCAACAAATCGCTCAATAGGTATAATCTCCACCACTAACTCAAGAGGAGGCAAATAGATGCTGCAACCGTTTACTTCCGAGAGTGTGACGGAAGGTCACCCCGATAAACTGGCAGACCAGATTAGCGATGCGGTTTTAGATGAGTGCTTAAGGCAAGACGCGCAGTCACGTGTGGCAGTGGAGACGCTGCTGACGCGCGGGCTGGCAGTGGTCGCAGGCGAGATTACTACCCACGCCTATGTAGAAATACCCGAAGTGGTGCGTCGCGTGATTAACGAGGTGGGCTACACGAAAACCGAGTACGGCTTCGAGGGTGACACCTGCGGCGTGATGGTGGCGATTCAGGAACAGTCGCCCAACATCGGGCAGGGTGTGGACACGGGCGGCGCAGGCGATCAGGGGATGATGTTCGGCTTCGCCTGCAACGAGACGCCCGAACTGATGCCTTTACCCATCACCATTGCCCACGCGCTCACGCGCCAGCTCTCCGAAGTGCGCAAGGCGAACCCCGATTTGGGCTTCCGACCCGACGGCAAATCGCAGGTCACTGTGCTGTACGAGAACGGCGTTCCCAAAGCGATTGATACCGTCGTCATCTCCGCGCAGCACGACCCCGAGCTGACTCAGGCGCAGGTACGCGAGCGCGTGCTGGAGCATGTCGTCAAACCTGTGCTGGAGCGGTTCGCCGACCGCGTGGACATCAACGCCAAGCACTACTATGTGAACCCAACCGGTACGTTTGTGATTGGCGGTCCGCAAGCCGACACGGGCGTGACGGGGCGCAAGATTATCGTGGACACCTACGGCGGCTACTGCCGGCACGGCGGTGGTGCGTTTTCGGGCAAAGACCCCACCAAAGTCGACCGCTCGGCGGCGTACATGGCGCGCTACTTAGCCAAAAACATCGTCGCCGCAGGGCTGGCGGACAAGCTGGAGATTCAGGTCTCCTATGCCATCGGCGTAGCGCAGCCCGTGTCGCTGCTGCTGGAAACCTTCGGCACGCATAAGGTGGATCCTGCGAAAATTGCTAAGCGCGTGCAGGAGTCGTTCGACCTCAGCCCGCGCGGGATTATACAGTTCCTGGATTTGCAAAAGCCCCAGTATGTGCCCACTGCCAAAAACGGGCACTTCGGTCATCCCAGCTTCCGCTGGGAGCAGCGTGACTCTGTGCCTCTGTTTGCGGACCTGGTGTAAATCCGATGGGTGTAGCCTTGGGCTGCGCCCGTCAAGAGGTACAATTGACCGCCACAGGAGGCGTTCCGATGCACGAGTTGACCGAAGCGCTCAGCTTTGACGATGTATTGCTTCTGCCGAACCACTCGGAGGTGCTACCCGATCAAGTGGATGTCAGCACAACGTTGGTGGGAGACATTCGGCTGCGGATTCCGATAGTGAGTTCGCCGATGGACACCGTCACCGAATCGCGGATGGCAGTGGCGTTGGCGCGTGAGGGGGGGGTGGGCGTGATTCACCGCAACATGCCCATCGAGAAACAGGCCTTAGAAGTCGACCGCGTGAAGCGCAGTGAACACGGCGTGATTTGGGATCCGATTTACCTGTCGCCGAACCACACCGTGCGCGACGCCACCACGCTGATGGAACGGTATCACATATCGGGGGTGCCCATCACCGACACCGAAGGGCGGCTGGTGGGCATCCTCACCAACCGCGACATTCGCTTTGAAACGAACTACGACCGCCCCATCCACGAGGTGATGACCTCCGAGAACCTGATTACCGCCCCTGTGGGCACGAACCTCGAAGAGGCGGAGAAAATCCTACAACGGCACAAAATCGAGAAACTGCCCATCGTGGACGAGCAGGGCAAACTGCGCGGGCTAATTACCATTAAAGATTTGCTGAAAATCCGCCAGCATCCGAACGCCACGAAAGACTCCAGAGGACGCCTTGTGGTAGGCGCAGCGGTGGGACCGATGCGCGATCCAGTGGAGCGCGCCCGCGCCCTCGCCGATGCCGGCGTGGACTTTATTGTGGTGGACTCGGCGCACGGGCACTCGGTGGGCGTGTTGAATGCTGTGCGGATGATTAAACGCGCGCTACCTGATATGCTGGTGATTGGCGGGAATGTAGCGACGCGCGAGGGCGTGCGCGCGCTGGTGGAGGCGGGTGTAGACGCGATTCGTGTGGGGCTGGGGGCAGGCTCCATCTGCACCACGCGCGTAGTGTCGGGCGTGGGCGTGCCGCAACTCTACGCCGTGATGGAATGCGCCGCTGAAGCCCAACGCCTGAGCGTGCCCATCATCGCCGACGGCGGAATCCGCTACTCCGGCGACATCGTGAAAGCCTTAGCAGGCGGCGCAAATGCCGTGATGCTGGGCAACCTGCTGGCAGGCTGCGAGGAGTCGCCCGGCGAAATCGAAATCTACCGCAACCGCGCCTACAAGGTCTATCGAGGCATGGGGTCAGTGGCGGCGATGCGACAAGGCTCCAGTGACCGCTACTACCAAACTGACCCGCGCAAGATTGTGCCTGAAGGCGTGGAGGGGCGCGTGCCCTACCGCGGTCCCCTATCGGAAACGATACACCAATTGGTGGGCGGCATCCGCTCTGGGATGGGCTACCTGGGGGCACGGAACTTGCAGGAACTGCGCCAGAAAGCCCAATTCATTCGCGTCACCAACTCCGGTTTGCGCGAGAGCCATCCGCATAGCGTCTCCATCACACGCGAGCCACCGAACTACTGGACAGGAGGCGAGGAGTGAGACGTCAGACGAGTTTTGAGGGCGTCTGGTCGGGCGTGCTGGTGGTAGGTGAGCAACGCCTGCGCATCGTGTTTCGGCTCAGCCGTAACGCCGACGGCGCATGGACAGCGACCATCGACAGCCCCGACCAAGCCGCGCAGGGCATCCCGGTTAGCTCCGTGCAAATTGAAGGCAGGCAAATCACGCTCAAATCCGAACTGGTGCAGGGAGAGTTTGTAGGCGAACTGAGCGAGGACGGCAAGCAGCTTGCAGGTGTGTGGAAACAGGGTGGTGGTGCGTTCCCGCTAATTCTCACGCGCGGCGAACTGCCCGCCCGCCGACGCCCGCAGGAACCCAAACCGCCCTTCCCCTACAAAACCGAAGAGGTGCGCATCCCGAACCGCAAAGCCAAAATCGAACTGGCAGGCACGCTCACTATTCCCGAAGGCAAGCCGCCGTTCCCTGCGATTGTGTTTTTCACTGGTTCAGGGGCGCAGAACCGCGACGAGGAGATTTTTGGGCATAAGCCATTTCTGGTCATCGCCGACTATTTGACCCGCGCAGGCTACGCAACACTGCGCATGGACGATCGCGGCGTGGGAGGCTCTGAGGGCGACCTGAGCCGCGCGACCACGCTCGACTTCGCCGACGACGCCTTAGCCGCTGTGAACTACCTCAAAACTCGCCGCGAAGTCGACCGCCGACGCATCGGCATCCTGGGGCACAGCGAGGGTGCATTGGTGGGTGCAATCGCCGCGTCCAAAGCCCCGCGCGATGTGGCGTTTCTGATTATGCTGGCGGGAACGGGCGTACCGGGCGAGCAAATCCTGTACCGCCAGGCGGAACTCATCGCCCGCAAGTCCAACATCGCCGAGACGCTGATTGAGCGCAACCGTGCCCTGCAGCAACGCGTGTTCGAAATCCTCAAGCGCGAAAAAGACGACGCAAAAGCGCAGCAAGCCGTTTACGACGCACTGATTCAGTCACTGGGTGCGGGCGCACAACTCCCCGACGCACAGAAAAACGCCTTCCAAGCGCAGGCACGCAGCTACGTCAGCCCATGGTTCCGCACGTTTATCCAGTTAGACCCCGCACACTATCTGCGTAAAGTGCGCTGCCCCGTACTCGCGCTCAACGGCGATCTGGATTTACAAGTCGACCCCGAGCAGAACCTGCCCGCTATCGAGCGCGCCTTGCGCGAGGGAGGCAACCGGCGCGTGACCATTCGGCGAATGACGGGGCTGAACCATCTGTTCCAGAAAGCACGCACAGGACTCGTCACCGAATATGCCGAAATCGAGGAGACCTTCAATCCCGACGCGCTGGAAACCATCCGCAAGTGGCTGACAGACACCATTGGGCGAGCCTGAATAGTAACTCTCTTAGAGACTGTTCGAGAAATGGGCAGTAGAGCATCGAGTATGCTACGGGAGACCGTTCGCTTCGCTAAGGTGTGCAGCAGGCGCAAGTGAGCATGCTACCGCAGGTAGTACGCAAGAGGCGCGGAAATCGCTATAGACAGGTGGAGCCGGCGGCCGGATTCGAACCGGCGACCTTCCACTTACAAGGCGGTTGCTCTGCCACTGAGCTACGCCGGCTCGCCGTACTTATAATATACCCTATCACACCCGCCTTTTGAAACGCAAGATGGAAGGTCATCACAGCCCTGCAAAAATCTATACGC
Organism: uncultured Fimbriimonadales bacterium; assembly: GCA_964451985.1. Taxonomy (GTDB): domain Bacteria; phylum Armatimonadota; class Fimbriimonadia; order Fimbriimonadales; family GBS-DC; genus GBS-DC. The sequence goes on from CAYVKB010000061.1 coordinate 9,304, forward strand.
CTGCCAATAATAGAGGCAGGAGGCGTTGGAACGATGCACACGACGCTCAAAACCACAGCGAAGAAACATAAGCTGACCCTATCGGGCGAAATCGGCTTTGCGGAGACGAACGCACTTTGGGACACTGCACAACAGATCGCACAACAGCCCAAAGAGACACAAATCGACTGGAGCAACCTGAACCGAATCCACTACGCGGGTGTGCAGACGCTGTTCGCCCTACGCAGAACGCTTGAGGAGCAAGGTTATAAACTACAGTTCGGCGAGCCGAATCCGTATCTCTATCAACAGCTACACACTCTCGGCGTGTGGGACGCGCTGATTCAATCCTAACCTCAAGGGAGCGGAGCCATGGATAGCCTCATTCAACTGTTTTACGACGAAGCGAACGAGATGGTCGAGGGGATGGAGCAGGTGCTGCTTGCCTTAGAGTCGGGCGAGCCTGACCCTGAGACGGTGAATGCACTGTTTCGATATGCGCACTCCTTCAAGGGCAACAGCGCAGCGATGGGCTTCACGCACCTGAGCAAGTTCACTCACGGCTTGGAGAGCGCGATGGAATCGCTGCGCAAAGAGCAGCGTACCCTAACCCCTGAGCTGGCGACGCTACTGCTGCAAGCAGTGGACCTGATTCGCGTCCTGTTGGAGCGCAGTCGCACCGAAGGCGATGTGGGCGACCCTGCTTGCGAGACGCTCCTTCAACAGATTAACGCTGCACTGAGTGGCACGGACATTCCTGTCCATGCGCAGCCCACCACCAGTAGCACGGACACTCCTGTCCGTGCCAATACCTCACCCAGCAGCACGGACGATTTTGTCCATAATGGCGCGGACAGGAGTGTCCATGCTACTGGCGTGCCCCAATACCGCGTCTTCTATCAACCCGCGCCGACTCTGAGTGCGGAACACGACCCGCTCGCGCTACTGATAGAGATGCAGGAGTATGGGCAGATTCTGGAGGCGCACTTCCGCGAGCAGATTCCCCCGGTGGCGCAGCTCAAAACCGATGCTTGCTATGGCAGCTGGGAACTGATTTACGAGACAGCGTTCGAGCCAGCCATCGTGCGCGCTCTACTGGAGTTAACCGCTGAGGGCGCAGAGGTCAGTATCGAACCGTTGCAAAGCGTATCCGAACAGCCTGCTACAACTGCTGCTGAGACGCCCGCCCAGGAGTCGCCGTCCACGCAGCCCACAGAAACACCCAGCGTCACCGCGGCAGCCACCTCAACCACCGCCGCTGTCGCCGCCGCGAGCGCGGGCAAATCCGAAGCGCAGAGCATTCGCGTCTCCACCGAGAAAATCGACGCGCTGATGAACCTCGTGAGCGAGATTGTAATCGCTCAGTCGATGCTCACCAGTGCGCAGAACGCCAACACCGACGAGCGCACCCGCGCCGCGATTATGCAGATGGAACGCCACGTGCGCGACCTACATGAGCGCGTGATGGCAATCCGCCTACTGCCCGTGAGCTATCTATTCAACCGCTTCCCGCGTATGGTGCGCGACACCGCCGCCAAACTCGGTAAGAAAGTAAACTTCGAAATCGAGGGCGAAGAGACCGAACTCGACCGCACCCTGCTGGAAGCGCTCAGTGACCCGCTGACCCACCTGATTCGCAACGCCATCGATCACGGCATCGAGCCACCCGATGTGCGCCGCCAGCAGGGCAAGCCCGAAACAGGCACGATTAAACTCAGCGCGTACCAGTCCGAAGGGCGCATCTATATCGAGGTGCGCGACGACGGCAAAGGCATCGACACCGAGCGCGTGCGCCAGAAAGCCATCCAGCTCGGCTGGATTACCGAGAACGACCACCCCTCGGACGAGACGCTGTACGATTTCCTCTTCCAGCCGGGATTTTCAACGGCGCAGCAAGTGAGCGACCTGTCGGGACGCGGCGTCGGGATGGATGTCGTCAAGCGCAACGTGGAGAGCCTCGGCGGCAGTATCGGCGTGCAGTCCAAGCGCGGCGAGGGCAGTCGGTTCCTGCTGCGCGTGCCGCTGACACTGGCGATTATGGACGGCTTGGGGCTGACCGTCACCGATGAGCATTACATCGTACCACTTACCGCCGTCGTGGAAGCGTTCCAATACGAAAACCTACAAAGGACTGCACTGTTCGACCGACACGAGATGGTGAATGTGCGCGGCGAGTTCATCCCACTGGTGCGCCTGCGCCAGTTCGTGGGCTTGCCCGACACCGAGCACGACGGGCTGGTGGTCGTACTAGAGCAGGAAGGACAGCAAATTGCACTGCTCATCGACGCCATCGCGGGGCAGCAGCAGGTGGTGCTCAAAAGTCTTGAGGAAAACTTCACGCGCGTGCCCGGCTTCGCAGGGGCGACAATTCTCGGCGATGGGCGCGTCGCGCTGATACTGGATGTGTCGGACATTATCCGGCGCGCTCACCAATCCAGCGAACGGCTCACCGCCGTCGCCTAACCACAGGAGGGAACAATGACAACCACCAAACCACTCACGGAAACTACCGAGACCACCACCGATGTAAATGCGGAGAAGTATCTGGTGTTTCAAATCGGCAACGAGACCTACGGCGTGCCGCTGCTACAGGTGCAGGAGATTCGAACCTACACGCCTGCCACGCGCGTGCCGAACGCCCCTAACTATGTGCTGGGCGTGATTAACCTGCGCGGGAATATTATCGCCGTGATTGACGCGCGCACCCGCTTCGGGCTGCCGCCGCTCCCGGATGAGGAATCGACCGTCGTGGTAGTAACGCAGGTGAACGATAAAATCTTCGGCTTGCGTCTGGACTCCGTGTCGGATGTGATGGACATCCCGTTGGAGCAGGTGCAGCCGACGCCGCCGATTGCCTCCGAAGCCACGCAGCGGTTCCTGAACGGCGTGGTGCAGGTGGGCGAGCGCGTGGTCATTCTGCTCAACCTGCGCGAGATTTTCGATATCGACGCGCTGAGCCACCTGGCGGCGTAGGAGCGCAAATCAGGTACGACGGCGGCGGACGCCGTCGTACCTTAGATAGGATGCCTGCCCACGCCGTACTCTTCGCCCCCGATTACCACTGTATAGCCCTGAGGCACAGTGATATGCCCGCGCACACCTGAATCGGATTGCTCCAACGCGAATTGCAGCACGCCGTTGGGTAGAGGTAGGCTGCCATAAGCCCAACGCAAATCACCCAGAAACGGACTAAGCTCGAATCGCTTCCAGCCCGGCACTGAGGGTTGTGCACCCAGAATTGTGATAGGCAACATATAGGCAGGCGCAGCGCTCCACGCATGACAGTGGCTGCGCGTGAAGAACTCCGTCTCGTGCGCATGCAATGGGTTGGATACCCGTGCGCCCTTGAACTGCTCCCAGCAGGTCACTGCGCCCATATCGAGCATGTAGCCCCAGTCCTCACGGATACGCTCCAGAATCTCTTGGCGACGGTTCAGGTTCAGCAGCGTCTCCAGATAGAAGGCGGTCATAAAGGGGCTGCCAATACGCACGAAACCATCGGGCGGACTTGCAAGATAGCCCTCCAGAATTGCACGGCGATCGGGCGTGGGCACATCGCATAGCAACGCCACCGTCTGCGTCTGAATGCTGAACACTTCGCTTTGTGCTCCATCGCGCTTCAGGCAATCTGTGTAAGCGCGTTTGGCGTCGTTCCAGAGGTGCTGATTAATCGCCGCGCGTAGGTCAGCGGCCCACTGTCGCCAGGTTTGCGCCACCGTCATTTCGCCCAGCGCGTCCGCGAGTTTGGCGGTGTCGTCCCACACGCGCACCAGCCACATATTCTGATGGCTTACGACGCCTTCGCCGGGCGTGTCCATCGGTGCCCAGTCGAGCATATTCCACGCACTAATCTCCAGCAAACCGTCGGAGTTGAGATAGCGTTCGTGCAGCGTCTGGTTCTGCTGCGCGATGCGGGGGAAGATTTCGCGGACAAACTCCATATCGCCCGTGAACAAGTAATGCTCGTAGCAGGCGATTGCCCACAGCAGCGACCACGCCGTGAGGATGTTCTGCCACGCACTGGGTACCTGGCTCTCCACCAGCGGCGACTGCTTTAGCGACTCGCCCGCCAAGATCAGACATCGTCGTGCAAGCGCATAATCGCCGAAGCCCGCGTAGGCGAACAGCGCCTCGTTGCGGGCATCGCCCACCCAAAAGGTCTGCTCGTAGGTAGGGCAATCGATGAAAGTGTCCTCGCTACACAGGCGCACCGTCTCACGCGACATTTCGTAAATCTGGTTCAGCCGCGCGTCGGAACAGACGAACGCGCCACGATTCTCATACGGGTACACACTGTGCAAGCATGTAATTCGGCGCAGGCGCACAGGCTCGGTCGCGCCGTCTGGGAAGCGGATGGTCAGCGTGGCATACCGAAAACCGCGCTTCACCACGCTGAAGAACCGCTGCCAGCCCCGCCGCGTGATATATCGTAAGGTGTTATTCAGCCCCCAAGTCCACTGCACGCGGTCGGGCTGTATCGGGTCAACGTACTCAAAGCCATTGAAATCCAGAATCACGCCTGCGGGGGCTTCCAGCTCCAGCTCCACGTAGCCGAACACCTCACGCTGCCAGTCGAAGCGCAGCTCTACATCACCCGTCTGCGCAGGGTGAATGGTTGTGTAATCGTCGATGGTGTGCAGGCAGGCGTAGGTATGCTCAATCTTGGGCGTCTCAGGGGTTGGTTTCGCATGATACGTGGTGAGTGCGAAGATAGGCGCGCGGGCGGTGTGCATCGGGTCGAAACTGCGCGCTTTTGGGTGATGGCGTATCTCGCTCACAGCGCGGGCGTTGCGGACTTGGAAGTAGGCGTCGGTTTCACCGTCGAACGGTCCCAGCACAATCCATGGGTAGTCGGCCCGCTCCATCAGCGGGTTGAGGAACTGCACGGGCGCATCAGCGGGTGCCTCGACCACGATATAGCGATACCAATCGTGATACCAGCGCGAGACGTCGAGGGTTAGCAAGTTCGAGCCAGCCTGCAGGCGCAGGGTGTGCAAGCCATCCTCGCGCGGAGCAACCTCGCCGTTGAGGCGCACATCTTCGTCGCGCAGCCCGTGATGCACATCGGCAATACGCAGTCTGCAGGGTGCGTCGGCGCGGATTTCGGTCGCTATAATGCCCGACAGCACGCGCGGGTTCGCTGATAAATCGTCTGGCGCAAGATAGGGCTTCAAGTCGAACACCCACGCGGCGAACGGGGGCTGTACTACGCGGGCGCGCTCAATCACTTTGGGCTGAACCAGCTCTAAGGTGAGGAACGGTATGGGGCGCGGCTGCAGCTCACCCCACGGCTCGCAGCCCGCTTCACCGATTTCGACGGCTTCATTCCACTCATAGTCGTCGTAGCGGGGCATCGTCCAGTCGCCCATCGCACGGCGGGCATCATACATCTCATCGAATCCGAGCTGACACGACATCCGCGCTGTGGCTCGCTCGAAGGCAGGATGCGGTACATTCAGCCAGCTCGCGTCGGAAGCAGCGACGATTTTGCCGTCACATTCCACCTGCGCGATTAGCCCGCCGCGTCCCTTGCCCCGCACATAGTCATTTTGAAACGTACCGATGCCCAGGTGATGTACCAGCACGGCGATTGCGTTCAGCCCCTCGCGCGCGTACTGAGTCAAATCGTGTAAATCGTAGTACCAATGTCCGTAGAAGCTGCGGATAGGTCCGTGTCCAATCAGCTCGCCGTTGAACCACAGGGTGTAGTGGGTGTCTGCACTGAGAGCGACCAGCAGTTTGCCAAATCCGCGGCTCAGTTGAAACTCTTTGCGCACGCACCAGTAGAAATTGCGCGGGGCAGCCTCGCCCGGCGACCAAATCCAACGCGCTCGCCAGTTCATGGGCAAGCAATTTCGCGTCGGGGGATGGGACTCCTGC
>CAYVKB010000062.1:0-14481 GCA_964451985.1 uncultured Fimbriimonadales bacterium
CCCAAAATCCCCCGTGCTAGGGTGTAAAAGGTTTCTAATACTCCAACACGACCGTTGGCTCTATCGGGTAGCAGCCCATCGATGCGCCATAGATTGCGATTCCGCCGGGCAAATCGGGAGGCACAATCAGTCGGATGCGTAGCTGTCGGTCTTGCTGCAAGCGTGTGCGCAGCACGGGGGTCATGGGCAGCGTCGCCTCCATGAGATAGCCGTAAGAGCCGCGTTCGATGCCTGCCCAGTGCGAGAGGACTCCGCGTGCGTCGGCGGGGTCATCGGGCAGCTCCCATGTGGCGACGCGCTCGCCCGCCATCTCCACCAGCACGCGCGAGGGATATTTCTTGCCGTCGGTTTGGGGGTAGTCGTCGGGGTGGACGCGCTGTGCCCAGTCTACCTTTTCGCGCCCCGCCTTCGCGCTAACCTCCATGCGTAAGCGGATGCGCTTCACCTCGCCGAGCGACACGCCCTCGGGAATCGCCACCGCGTACTCGACATAGCCGTGTCCACGCGCCCAGTGCTTGCCCTGAATTGGCTTCTCGGGCTGGCTCTGCAGGTTGAATGCGCTGACGACATACTCGGTGGGCTTGAAGCGTAGCACGACGCGCCCGCGGGCGGTCTCGAACACGGGTAGCTGCTCCATGCCCACCAGCCACTGTGTGTAGTTCGTGTGGACGCGCACGCGGTTCCAGTCCTCCGCCCACACGACCAGCGTTGCCAGGCACGGCGCGTTGGGCAACTGAATATTGGCAATCGTGAGCGGTATCAGCCGATATTGCGGGGTGGTTGTGAACACCTGTCGCTGCACGCGCCCACGCCGCCGATTGCCCAGCGCGTCGATATAGTCCAGCCGATAGAGCAGTGTGAACGGCTTGTCCACGAAACGCCCCGAATAGTGGCTCAACAGAATCGGAACCTGCACGGTCTCGCCTGGTGCGGCGCGGTTAATCGCGGGCTGGTCGATTACCAGAAAGTCGGTTGCGAATAAATCGCGCACACTCATTCGCTCCGCCCAGAAGTCGAAGCCGTACTCTTTGGGGCTGCGGTCGTAGTTGTACACGCCATTATGTTCCCACTCGATGTCGGTCAGCTCGGTGTAGACATAGCCCACGAGTTTGTCCAGGCTGCGCAGCGTGTTGGTCAGTGCAAGCCCGCCCCACGACCAGTCGCCGTCGCCGTCGAACGCTGCGAGGTAGCCATACTCGTTATTGATGAACGGTTCGCCCTGGCTGCGCCTGCCGTCGATGTAGTTCCAAGTCTTACCCACTCCGATTTCGAGGCGGTTCACCGCTTGATACTGCTGCCGAAAGATGTCCACATTCCGCCCATACCAGTGGAATGAGTTGAGGTCGGTCTCCAGATGCGCCCAGCCGGTGTTGTCCTGCACGAGGCGGGTGGGGTCGAGTGCTTTCGCCAACCGATACATCTGCAGTGTCCAGTCCACGCGGTGGGCGCGGTTTTCGGCTGTGAGCCTACCGATGCCCCACTCCTCATTGAACACCGTCCAGATGATGATGCTGGGATGATTGAAATCGCGCCGAATCTGGTCGCGCATGGTTTTTTCAAAGAGTTGGCGAGCGCGCTCGGACGGCGTGAAGAAGCAGGGGATGTCTGCCTGTATCAGCATGCCGAGTTTATCTGCCCAGTAGAGTTTGCGCGGCTCGTCGGCTTTGATGTGGATGCGCAGCATATTGAAGCCCGCGCGCTTGGCAAGCTCAATATCGCGTTTCAGGAACTCATCATCGGGCGCGGTGTACAGCCCATCGGGATTGTAGGACTGGTCCAACACGCCGCGCAGATAGATGGGCTTACCGTTCAGCAGCGTGTAGCTGAAGTCCGACTCGCCATATTTGCCCCACCGCACGGTGCGCACGCCGAAGTAGCCCCGCACGGTGTCATAGGCACGCTTACCGTCTTCCGAAAGCAAGCGCAGCTCGAATTCGTACAAATGGGGACTGTCGGGCGTCCACAGGCGCGGGTTTCGCAACACAAGCCGAAAGGTTTTTTCGCTTTCGTTTTCCAGCACGCCGAACCGTTGTGTTTCGAAGGCGCGGTTGCGCGAGCGCAGCTCCAGTTGCAGGGGTTCACGCACGGCGGTGCGTTCCATCTCCACGATGAACTCCACCACCCCTGTGGGTGCGCCCACCTCATCCGCCAGCGGGGTAATTTGGAAGTACTGAATACAGGCTGCCCCCGTCGCCTCCAGCCAGACGGTCTGCCAGATGCCGCTCACGCTGGTGTACCAGTCGGGCACTTGCTTGCCCAGTGGCGTCTCGCGGTCAGTATGGTCTTCCACGCGCACGGATAGCACATTGGCGCGGTCGAAGCGCACATAGGGAGTGACATCGAACCGAAACTCGGAGTAGCCGCCCTCGTGTTCGCCCACGCGCTCGCCGTTGACCCACACGGTGGCATGGTGGTCAACTGCCCCAAAGCAGAGCCAGATGCGCCTGCCGCGCCAGTTTTCGGGCACGCTGAACTCGCGCCGATACCATGCAACACCCTTATACTGCGTATCACCAATCCCGCTCAACCGGCTCTCCCATGCGAAGGGCACGCGAATGGTACGCTCATATGGCTTGGGAAGACTGTGCCAATTTTGTTGTAGCCCTGTATCTTGGGGGTCAAACTGAAACTCCCACACGCCGTTCAGCGATTGCCAGTCGCGTCGTTCGAGATCGGGGCGCGGATGCTGCGCCAAGCCCACTTGCGCGGTTAGAATCATCCCTGCCATCAGCAGTCCCGTCCGTGTCATCAGGACAGGCTAATTAGCCGTTGTGCGCAAGAGTCCTGCTGACGATAGGCATACTGATGGGCGCGTTGCGGGAAGTTTCTGTGTCGGGGAACAGTCGTGGGGAGAGGATATCTGGGCACCGCCTCAGAATCTTTCAAACCGCTCCACATTCAACACGAACACCACTGCACCGCCCACCTCCACAGCAATCGGCGTGGGAAGGAACGTGCCAATCGGCGCAGCGTCGGGCGGCATCGGGTTCACATACTGCTCGCGCGTGCGGCAGTTGCGCTCCAATAGGCTCAACAACTCCTCCAGTTGCGAGTCCTCAATTCCAATTAGCAACGTGGTGTTGCCCTCGCGCAGGAAACCGCCTGTGGAGGCAACTTGCGTGAACTTGAACTGGCTCTCCAGCAAGGCGTCCACCACGCGCCCTTTGTCCCGATTGTGTATCACGGCGATGATTAGTTTCATCGGAATCGCTAAGAATATTCGAGAGCCACTGCGTTATTCCTGCTTTTTCACGCCACTTGGCAGGAATTGCGACCGTCCCAGCGAATCTTATATGCCCTACAGGGGAACCTTTAGGGAATAACTTGCGTATTAGGCATCAATATTCCCACTGCCGTTTGAGGAGGAGACTGCGATGACGCACTTTGAACCCGATCGTATTTACCTGACGGAGGAAGGTTTCAAGCACTTAGAGTCCGAGTTGCGCCGCTTACAGACGGTGGAGCGTACCCGTATTGCTGAAGCATTCCGTGCCCATAAAGAACACGGCGAGTTTAGCTCAGAGGATACCGAACTGGAGAGCCTGAAGAACGACCAGGCGTATGTGGAGTCGCGCATTCAGGAGATTCGAGGCATTCTGCAGAGTGCGACCATTATACGTGAGCAGGATATCCCGACCGACTATGTGGGCGTCGGCTCGCAGGTGAAGGTGGAGGATGTGAACACGGGCGAGCAGCGCGAGTTCCGCATCGTGGGTGCAACGGAAGCCGACCCCGAACATCACAAACTCTCCTATCAAGCCCCGCTTGCCAGCGCACTAATTGGCTACAAGGTGGGCGACGAGGTGAACGTGCATCTGCCCAAAGGCGATGTGCGCCTGCGCATTCTGGAGATACGTAAGTAAGCGATGCGCTTTGTGACCTTGCAGCCCGCGCCCGACGACCAGCCATGCCTTGCCGTGTGGCATGAGGGCGCGTGGCGGCGCATCGAGGGCTGTCGCGATTTTCTGGACTGGCTGCACCTGCCCGAAATGGAGCAGGCGGCGCGCCTGAATGGCTTGGGCGAGGCGGTGGAGCCTGCACGCTACTGCCCGCCCATTCTGATTCCGCCCAGCCTGCGCGATTTCTATGCGTTCGAGGCGCATGTGCGCAACGCACGGCGCAAACGCGGCTACGACGCCCCGCCCGAAGCATGGTATGAGTTTCCTGCGTTCTACTTCTCTAACCCTGCCAGCCTAATCGGGCATCAGCAACCCATCCGCAAGCCCCCCAACACGAATGCGCTCGATTTTGAACTGGAGCTTGCCGTAATTATCGGGCGTGCAGGGGGCGACTTCAGTCTACAGGAAGCGGAGGCTGCCATCGCGGGCTTCACACTAATGAACGACTGGAGCGCACGCGACATCCAGCTCCGCGAGATGAGTATCGGGCTGGGACCCGCCAAAGGCAAAGACTTTGCCACCTCGCTGGGACCGTGGGTCGTGACCCCTGACGAGCTGGAGGCATGGCGCAACCCTGACCCCGACCACGGCAGCCGCTGGGATATGCGCCTGAAAGCCCGCGTGAATGGCAACCCAATCACCAACGCCAGTGCAGGCGAAATGTACTGGACGTTCGCTGAGATTATCGCGCACGCCTCGCGCAACACGCGCCTGCAAGTGGGTGATGTGATTGGTTCGGGCACTGTGGGCGGCGGCTGTCTGCTGGAGTACCCCGACGGAACTTACCCATGGCTTCAACCAGGCGATGTGGTGGAACTGGAAGCCGAGGGGATTGGCGTGTTGCGGAACCAAGTAGAGTAAGCACTTCACGATTGAAACCATCGGCAGGGGACGATTTCAAGTTCGGAGGACGGATGACTGAACCCCACGCCACGTAGTGCGTCTACATATATGCGATGGTGAGCGATACGGTATCCTATAGAAGGAGCTTGGGCATCGTGGACGCCTTATCCGCTGAAGCAGTGTTGGTAGAGCGTGCGCAGGCGCACGACGAAGCGGCGTTCGAGCAGATTATGCACCTGTACGCCGACCGGCTCTACAACTACATTCTGCGGATGGTGGGCAGCCCTACCGACGCGGAGGACTTGCTTCAGGAAGCGTTCCTGCGCGCCTATCAGGGCTTGCCCAGCTTCGATGGACGCGCCAGCCTCAGCACTTGGCTTTACCGGATCGCTACGAACCTGTGTATTGATCATCAGCGCAAGCGCGCGCGGCGGGTGCAGACCGTCTCCTACTCCGCGTGGGAAGACGACGAGGGTGAGGCAGGCGAGTGGGACTTCCCCGACCTGCAAACGCCCAACCCAATGGAAGCGGCGCTGAACCATGAACTGCAGCAGGTGGTGGAACAGTCCATCGCGGCGCTGTCGCCTAAACTGAAAACGGTATTACTGCTATACGATGTGGAAGAGCTTTCGTATGAGGAGATTGCGCGTGTGTTGAACATTCCGATTGGTACGGTCAAGTCGCGCCTAAACCACGCGCGTGGGCAAATCCAAAAGCAGGTAGAGGCGTACTTAAGAGGTGAATCGAAATGAACTGCACTCGTTTTGAACGCTGGCTGTGGGACGAGATTGAGGGGCGTCTGAGCGCAGCGCAGTCGCAGGCGATGCGGGCGCATCTGCAGGCATGCCCGCGCTGCCAGCGTCAGTGGGAAGCGGCACAAGCGACCTATCGGGCGCTGCACACGCTGCCGCGCCATCGCGCTCCGGAGCATCTCGTGGTGCAGATGCGTACCCATATCCAGCAGGCGTCCACGCCCAAACCCACCTTCGCGTGGTGGAAGCGTGTCGCGCTCGCGCCCGCGCTGGGACTGCTGATTGCCTTCGGCTGGTGGGCATACATCACACGTACCCAAGACACCGCTACACCCTCCGCGATTGCCAAACAGCCAACGGAGAACTGGGTCGAGGTGCACGAGCAACTCGAAGTCGCCGACTGGTCGCCCACGGCAAACTACTTCATCACCACAGGCTACACGCGATGAGAACGATTCTGCTGCTGTGCGCGTTGTGTTGGGCTTGGGGGGAGGCGCAGGAACGCCCCGTCCAGTGGCTTCAGCGCGCGCAGCAAGCGGAGGAGACCCTGAACCTTGCAGGTGTGCGCCTGACGGAGATGCGTGTCGGACGCAACCCGCAGCGCATCGAGGAGCGATTCTGGCGACAAGGAACCCGCGCGGAGCGAATCGAGATTCTCGCACCTGCCGACCGTCAGGGCGAGGTGCTGCTGCTGCGTGAGGGACGCTGGATGGCGTATCGCCCCAGCACAAAAGAGGTTCTCGAATTACCCCGCATGCCGCTGCAAGGCGTGCAACTGCTGAAAATGGCGGTCGATCTGATTGAAGTGGGCGTGGTACAGGCGGAGATGCTCCCCGAAGCGACTCTGCTGGGGCGCTCTTGCGTGGTGATACGCTTGAGCCTCGCGCGTCCCGACTTTCAGCGCAAGCCCCCGCCCGAAAGGCGTGCGCCGTTCCCCGCCTCGGTGGTGCTGTGGATCGACAAGGAGACAGGGCTAATCCTCAAGCGTGAGGTGGCGATGCGCCCGAACGAGCCAGTGCTGCGCACGGAAATCATGCGGTTGGAACTTAATCCGCGTCTCCCACCCGATATGTTCACACTGCCACAGGGCGTTGTGGCGCGTCCCTTGGGCGGCGAGTACAAGAGCCTTGAAGATGCTCAGCGCTCCGTGTCGTTCCCCATCCGTACGCCTGGCTACCTGCCCGCAGGGGCGAACTTAGAGCGGATTCTGGTGCGCCGTCGTCCCGTCGACAACGCGCCCATCGTCGTCCTGTACTACCAGACGCCTAACGCCCGATTTAGCATCTTTCAGGCGTACAAGATGCGCGATGCAGCGTTCCAGCGACCCCGACGCCCCGAGCGACACAACACCCGCTTCTGGCAGGATGGCGACTACTCGTTCGGTATCGTGGGCAACCTGCCCCAAGCCGAAATCGAGCGGATTGCGAAGTCGCTCAGCCGCACAGGACAGTAGCGCGTGCAATCTGCCCCCGCAATTTTATTCAGGTAAGTTCACCGCGCTCGGCTCCGATAATCCCCCTGAGGGATGCTTATGGAGCGAGCCATCCATCGCTGGTTAGGGACGACGCTGATGGGACTGTGCGGCGTATATATCGCCGCTTGTAATTACATCACCACCCGCGAACAACTCCTGCATGACTATACGGTTGCTGTGAACGAGATACGCCTGACACACGGTTTGCCCCCGCTGAAGCTGAACGCGCAACTGTGTGAGGCAGCGCAGGCATACGCTGAGGTGCTGCTGGAGACGGGACAGATTCAACACGCCGACTCGCAAGGGCGACGCGCTGACCATCGAGCGACGCAGGTAGGCTATTTTTATTCACACTTGGGCGAGAACCTCGCGGCGGGGCAACTTAGCTGGGAACGTACCCTCGAGATGTGGATGCACAGTCGGTCGCATCGTGCAAACCTGCTGAACCCTGACTACCGCGAGCTGGGTGTGGGCTTCAGTGCAGATGACCGAACACGCTACCGTACTACCTGGACGCAACTGCTGGGCACGCGGCGGCATGTGTACCCTGTGATTATCAATCTGGACGCACTGGCTACCGACTCGCCCGAGGTATTGGTGTATGTGCATGGCGCGGATGTGGCGAGCGCGATGCGCTATCGGATTGGCGACGGCGCATGGAGCGAATGGCAGATGCCGCAAGCATGGCTGCGCTGTGAGCTGCCCGCGGGCGAGGGCTGGCGCACCGTCACGGTGCAGTTGCAAATCGGCGATCGGTGGTATCTGGCGTCGGATGAGATTTACCTACAGAGTCAATTCGTCTTCACGCAGGTCGCGGGCGACCGCGAGGGCAATCACAAAGCGAACCCCTGCGTTCTTGAGGGCGCGGGCGCAGGCGTCGAGCGTACTCCCTGTGGTGAACACGTCGTCCAGCAGCCACACAGTGCGCCCGCGCACCGCGTCGGGGCGGTTGACCTCGAACGCATTTTGCACATTTTGCAGTCGCTCTGCGCCGCTCAGCCCCACCTGCGGGCGACGGTAGAACCGTCGGCGCAGCCAGTCGGTTCGCACGGGAACGCTTGACCACTCACTGAGCCAGTGGGCAATTAGCTCCGCCTGATTGAACCCGCGCATCGTGCGCCGTGCGGGGTGAATCGGCGCGGGCACAATCGCGTCTACTTGCAACAGTGCGGCGCGTTCGGGAGCCTGTAGGGCATCCCACAGCAGCGACGCGAGCGGCTCGGCAGCGCGCCACCAGCGACGGAACTTAAGGTTCAACACTGCGCGACGCACGCTGCCTACATACAGTCCACCACAAACCGCAGTATCAAACGCATAATCGCAATCCAGACAGGCACGGCAGTCGCCCATGTTGCGCACGGGTGCACCGCAACGCCTACAAGCAGGGGGCAGAATCGGCGCGAGGCGTGCTTCACACGCTTGGCAGAGCGTTTCGTGCTGGAACCGCCCGCACGCCACACACCGCGACGGATACAACACGCGCCACAGCGCCCTGAACATGCCTCAGCGGTAAATCACATCCAGTACCACATCCCGAATGCCCGGACGCTGGCGCAAAATGCGACGAATCAATTCCATCTCCGCCTTGATATCGATATCGTGTCCGCGCATCCCGCTCACCGTGCCCCGCAGGTACACCACGCCGTGAAATACCTGCACATCCATCCGCGAGGAGTCGATATGGCGCTTGCTAATCTCGCGCAACACCATCCGACGGGTCTCTACATCCGCTAATGCCATCGTTTATGCCTCCTGCCTAATTATAGCCCATTCGCATGGGAAAGGCACGCCTTTTTCACACTCACCGCCCGAAGCGCCACTCGCTAATCAGCCAGTGATTGCCTTATAACTAGCTCACACGGTGTCGCGTACGCCCCGAACGCAAGTGCACCGAAAGTGTCTGTAGGGTACATCCGCGCTGTAGGGGCGAGCATTCCTGCTAAATCCGCGCCTATCCCCCTAAAGAACTCATCAAGCCCTGCCGATAATCCCCACAGCAAATTTGCGGAGAATCCACCCAACAGGGGGTTGACGGAATGAGTCTACGGATTAATACGAATATCCAGTCGCAGAATGCGCTGCGGAATGTGAGCCTCACATCCGATACGATGGGGCGCACCATTGAGCGCCTGGCTTCGGGCTTGCGCGTGAATCGCGCGGCGGACGACCCCGCCGGGCTGATTATCTCGGAGAACCTGCGGTCACAAATCACGGGCTTGCAGCAAGCCGTGAATAATGCACAGGACGCGGTGAACATGATTAAGACCGCCGAAGCCGCGCTGGATGAGGTGCATAACGCGCTACGCACGATGCGCCAGCTCGTGCTACACGCCGCGAACACGGGTGTGAACGACTATTCCGCGCTGCAGGCAGACCAGACTCAAATCCGCGCGCTAGTCGACAGTATCAACCGCATCGCGGAGCAGACCTCCTTCGGCACGAAGAAACTGCTGGATGGCACCTCGGGCATCAGCGCGGCGGTGACGAATCCCACACGGATTGCCGGAATCTTCATTGGGGGGATTTTCAACAATTTCGCGACCGATAGCGGCGCAGTGACGCTACAGGTCACCACCGCCGCCACTCGCGCGACAGTGATTGGTACACGCACCTTCGCCGCAGGCACGACGCTCGCCAGCTTGATGGGAACGCCTGCTGGGAATGTGGTCATCAACGGATACACGATTACCTCCGACGCTAACGAGACGGTTGGTAGCTTCATCGATAAAATAAACGCCGTATCGCATATTACAGGCGTGATGGCGAACTTCAATCTAACGACCCGGCGGATTGAGCTGCGCCATAGGGAGTACGGCAGCCAGTTCGAGGTGAACCTGCATGACACGGTAGGCGTGATTCTTAACGCGGCGGGCAACGCCTCCAACTCTGGGGCGGACGCTGTTGCCACTGTGATTGCCAACACAGTGAACGGTGTGCAGACCGTAACCTTCACGGGCGGGCAGGCAACAGGCGATTCGGGGCTGCGCCTGCGCGACGGCTATGGGAATGTGATTACCCTCACCGAAGCGGGCAACGACACCACGTTGGCAGCGGCGCAAGTGGCAGTCGTGACGGCAGGGTTGTTGCAGTTTCAGGTGGGTGCAAACGCGGGACAGTTCGTGCGTTTCTCCCTAATGGATGTGAACGCTGCCAAACTGGGCACAACGGTCGTGCCAAACCAGAGCCTCGCCACTATCGATATCACGCAGCCGAACTCCACCGACAACGCGCTGCGCATCATCGACGCGGCGATTGGTGAAATCTCCAAGTTGCGCGGCGACATGGGGGCGTTCCAGCGCTATGTGCTGGAGAGCAATGTCCGCTCGCTGAACGTCGCTCGCGAGAACGTGATGGCGAGCGAGTCCACCATTCGCGACGCCGATTTCGCGCTGGAGATTTCGAACTTCACCAAACAGCAGATTCTGATGCAGTCGGGCATGTCGGTGCTGGCACAGGCAAACTCCGCGCCGCAAACCGTGCTGCAACTGCTGCAACGGCTCTAACGACAGCGAGTGAAATAGACGAAGGAATTCATCAGCGGGGACGCTGATGCTACGCGAGCGCGTTGCGTTGGCGTCCCCGCTGATGAAGGTTTTAGGGTATCTAATCTCCACCCTCGTGTGCCTTTTGAACAGCCTCCTGCATAATCGCGTAGAGGGGCACGCTGTGCTTTTGGGCGAGCGCGGCGCAGTCTTCATATTCGGGTGCAAGATGCGCCACACGCCCACCGTCGAACGCGCGTTTGACCCGCACGACGCCGTACGCCGTCTGCACATGCAAGTGGTCGCGCTGCAAGCAACGGCGGTTCATCAGGTGGTAGCGCACGCCGAGTGTGGGCGTCTCGCGCAGCAACAGATTCATTAGTGCGTCGGCGCGTTCGGGCGAGGCGAGCAACGTGAGATGCACGCCGGGGCGGTTCTTTTTCATCTGCACAGGCGTGAAAAACACATCGAGCGCGCCCTCTGTGAGCGCGCGCTCCATGACATAGCCCAGCTGCTGCGGTGTGGCGTTGTCTAAGTTGGTTTCTATCTGCACGATACCCTCCCAATCACCGGCGGGCGATTGAAGCGCGTCGGTCGACTCGCCCACAAAAATGCGCAGCAGGTTAGGCAGCGGTCGGTTCGCGTGTCCTGCGCCGTAGCCGATGTGTTCCCACTGCATGGGGGGCTGCAGCCCGAAGCGATGGCTCAGCGCAACCGCCAGTGCTGCGCCTGTGGGCGTGACAGTCTCCCCCTGAATGGCGATTCCGTAAGTCGGGACACCGCGCAGCAGCTCCACCACTGCAGGTGCAGGTAGGGGCAGCGAGCCGTGTGCCGCCTGCACGAACCCGCGTCCCATCGGCAACGGCGAGCACACGATCCGCTCCACGCCCAGCGCGTGGAAACCCCAGCATGCGCCCACGACATCCAGAATCGCATCGACGGCACCCACCTCGTGGAAATGCACACGGTCGGGCGTTGTGCCGTGTACTGCCGCTTCCGCTTCGGCAAGGCGTGTGAACACTGCGGCGGCATTTTGCTGCACGACGGGGGGCAAGTCACCTTGCTCGATAATCTCCAGCACATCGCTCAGGTGGCGATGAGGCTGCTCCTCGTCATGCGTAATATAGACCCGTCGCGCGTAGATGGCTTCTATCTCCACGCGCTCGCTGCGCCACTGCCAGCCTGAAATGGGCAGCGTGCGCAGCGTATCGAGCAGCTCACGTTCCGAAACACCGGCTTCAATCAGCGCTGCGAGCGTCATATCGCCCGCGATTCCTCCGATACAGTCTAGATAGGCCAGTTTCATAGGACCTCCAGCACTTCACGGGCGGCGCGTTCACCCGACTCGATTGCGCCGTCAATATACCCCATCCAGCGTGTGGCAGTCTCCGTGCCTGCCCAGAAGATCCTGCCGATGGGCTGACGCAGGGCACGCCCGAACTGCGTCCATGCGCCAGGCGGAAAGTGTGCTCCATAGCATCCCCGCGACCAGGTTTCCGCGCTCCAATCGTGGTCGAGGTACAGTTCGGGCTTGCCGGCGCGCTCACCGAAGTAGCGCACCAGGCACTGCAGCGTCGCCTCGCGCCGCGCTTCGAGTCCCGCCGCGCTCATCCGCCGCGCCGATGCGCCCTCCATAAAGCCCAGTAGAATCCCGCACGCGCCGTTGGGGGGCGAGTTGTCAAAAACCAAGTGCAACGGCTCCAAGTCGCTCGTCACGAAACCGTTCAGCCCCTGTTCGCGCCAGAAGGGACGGTCGTACACGGCGAAGCACTTAATGACCGAGCCGTTGGGCAAGCGTTGTGTAAGTTGGTCGCGTGCGGCGGGTAGGGGCGGGTCGTACTCGATGCGTCCCGCGAGTGTGGGGGGTACCGCCACTATCACTGCGCGCGCCGCGTAGGTCGCTCCAGACTGCGTAATTGCCTGCACGCGGTCGTCGCGTTGTAGAATCTGGCGCACGGGCTGGTTTAGAATTACGTGTTCCCCCAACGGCTCGGCAAGTCGCAAGGCGAGGCTTTGCGCGCCTTCTGTGAATCGATCTTGTTGCGCCCCGCCACGCGTGTTGCTCAGTCGCTCCACCCCGCCGCCCGAATGGATGTAAAACAGCGCGTGCAGCAGCGAGAACTCGTACGGCTCGGCGGCGAATACCGCCTCCGAGAAAAGTTTCATCCCCCACCGCCCGACGCGCGTGCGCATCGCCTGCTCGATCCAGCTGGCAAAGGTCAGCGAGTCCCACGCTTCCGCGTGCGGAGCGTCCCACGGGGCGTGCAAGGGGACTTGGTGCGCCATTTTATCCAATTTAGCGATGGCGTTGCCGAAATCGAGCAGAGGCAGCATCCCCAGTTTGGGAACAGTGCCTGCATACCGCCGCACATGACCGCCATAATAGACGAGGCTCTCCCCGTCGGTATAGGTGGGGAACAGCGTCAAGCCCAGTTGCTGCGTGAGGGCGTAAGCGCGCTCTTGCGTGGGACCCAGCCACTGTCCGCCTAAGTCGATCCAGCAGTGGGGCGCAAGCGCGTGGCGCAGCAGCCTGCCCCCAACCCGCTCACGCGCCTCCAGCACGATGACGGATTTGCCCTGCCGCGTGAGCGTTTGCGCCGCGACCAGCCCCGCCACGCCCGCGCCCACAATCAGCACATCGGCTTCGAAAGACATCGCTACCGTTCTGATTTCGATAGCAAGCAACATATTCCTATGCGGGAAGCCGTCGGCAAGGGGGACTTCTATTTTTTCTCCCGTACGCGGAAGAGGGGAGGGCTTGACAATCTCTCAACCCGTAGGCTCTGTCTCGCTCAACACCGATAGGGACTCACGCCACTTAGCCGAATCAGAATGCTATGATTAGGGCACTGGGAGTGTACGCAGGGGTGTTGGGGCTACTTGCGCTCTGCGGGGCGCAGGGGCTGTCGGCGCAGGAACGGCGCGAAGGGTTCCGACCGCTGTTCAACGGACGCAACCTGCAGGGCTGGAAGGTGTACGCAGGCGCAAACTGGCGTGTCCAAAATCGTGAACTCATCGGACCCAGCGACAGCGCCGGCTGGATTGGCACAACGGATGAGTACGACAACTTCATCTTTCGCGGCGAATACTGGATCGACAGGGGCGACACCAGCGAAAGCAACAGCGGCGTGTTCTTCCGCGCCCAGAAAACCACCACCCCGTGGAACGACGGCTACGAAATGCAAATCAGCCTGCAGGACGAACGCAATCCCACCGGTAGCATCTATAACCGCGTGCCCACAAACCTGACGCGCATGCGTGAAATCGCTCCCGAAAAACAGTGGAACACCTTCGAAATCCGCGCCTGCGGCTCACACATCCAAATCACCATCAACGGTGAGAGGGTGCAGGACTGCGACCTGCACGAGTTCAAGCGTGGTGTGATAGGCTTGCAGCAACACCACCCAGGCGTCACAGTGAAGTATCGCAACTTGCGCCTCAAGCGGCTCAGCCCGCGCGAGTGCGACGAGGGCTGGCAATCGCTTTTCAATGGGAAAGACCTCACGGGCTGGTTCGCCACAGGGATGGCGCGCTGGAGCGTGAAAGACGGCGCGATTGTCGGCGAGGCAGGTATGGGACACCTGTTCACCGAGCAGACCTTTAGCGATTTTGAGCTACGCGCGATGATTCGCATCCGTCCGTTCCGCGAGAACTCGCCGATGAACCCGAACAACGGCATTTACTTCCGCGCTCAGCCCAACCCTGAGAACCGCAACAACTGGCCTGTGGGCTACGAGGCGCAAGTGTACAACCACGCAGCGCGCGGCGACTATATCACAGGCTCACTGTATAACCGCGTGATGGCGAGCCGCCTGCTCACGCGCGACGGGGAGTGGTTCTCGATGCGCATTCGCGCCAAGGGCGACCACATCCAGATTTTTGTGAACGGGCAGAAGGTGGTGGATACGCGTAATAGTGATTTCAAGGCGGGGCATATCGCCATCCAGTGCCACGACCCGTTCACAATTATCGAGACACGCGACATCTACTGGCGACCATTGTAGCGGCTTTTTATCTTCCCTTTCCCCCCT
>CAYVKB010000063.1:0-14390 GCA_964451985.1 uncultured Fimbriimonadales bacterium
CGTCCTCGCCGACGACACACACCCCCCTTCGTAGCATCCGCGTCCCCGCCGACGAACACATCCCCAAAACCCCGTTCAGAATAACAGGATTTTCCCTCCCACTGTTGAACTTCTGATGTGGAGGCGAAGATGCAGACCTACGGGCTATTTATCGACGGCGAATGGCACACAACATCTGAACAGTACGAGGTGCGCAACCCCGCCAACGGTGAACCAATCGCGCAGTGTGCTGTAGCAGGCGAGTCAGAGTTGAACGCGGCGGTGGAGGCGGCACAACGTGCATTCCCTGACTGGGCAGCGCGTTCATATGAGGAACGAGGCGAGATTCTTCGCGCCGTCGCGCAGGGCGTCAAAGCCCGCTACGAGGAGTTCGCGTTCGCAGAATCGCAGGAGACAGGTCGCTGCATTCGCGAGACGATGGCGCACGACGTGCCCTCCACCATCGCCGTACTGGAATACTTTGCGGGCATTGCACCCGCTACACTGGGCGAGACCATCCCTGTTCCTGGCGCGTACCTAAACTACACGCGGCGCGAACCGTACGGCGTGGTCGGTGCGATCACCCCGTGGAACTTCCCACTGTGGCTGGCGGTCATCAAAATCGCCCCTGCATTAGCGGCGGGCAACACGATGGTGCTCAAACCCGCCCCCACTACGCCTCTCACTGCCCTGATGCTGGCGGAGGTGATGCGTCAGGCAGGTGTGCCCGCAGGCGTGTTCAACATAATCACTGACCCGACGCCCGGCACGATTGGCGACTTGCTCACGCGCCATCCGAAAGTGAACAAGATCTCCTTCACCGGCTCGACAGGCGTCGGCGTGCGCGTGATGCAGAACGCTGCCACGCACATCGCGCCCGTCTCGCTGGAACTGGGCGGCAAGTCACCGTTTATAGTGTTCGCTGACGCCGACTTCGACCGCGCCCTTGCCCACGCGCTGCTTGCCAACTACTTCGCACAGGGACAGATGTGTACCGCCGCCACACGCATCTTCATCGAGAAGCCCATCTACGAACGGTTCCGCGACGCCTTCGTGCAACGCGCCCAACGCCTGCAAATCGGTGACCCGTTAGACCCCACCACCGAGTTTGCTACTCTGCATAAGCGCGAACAACTGGAGAAGACCGAATTCTATGTGCGCAACGCTGTTGAGGAGGGCGCAACGGTACTGACGGGCGGTAAGCGCATCACCGAACCGCCCTACGAGAAAGGCTTCTACTTCCAGCCGACTGTGCTGGAGAACGTGCAGCCCACCATGCGCGTCGCCTGTGATGAGATTTTCGGACCCGTGGCGATGCTGATGCCCTTTGAAGGCGAAGAGGAAGCACTGCACCTTGCGAACATGACCGACTATGGCTTGGCGGCGGGCGTGTGGACACAGGACATCGGCAAAGCCCTCCGACTCGCACATCAGATTCAAGCGGGCAAGGTGTGGGTTAACTGCTACAACATGATTCCGCCCCAAGCCCCTTACGGCGGCTACAAACTGAGTGGCTTCGGGCGCGAGCTGGGACTCCACTGCCTGCTGGAACTCTACACGCAAGTCAAAAACGTGCAAGTGGACATAAGCTCAGACTACTTTGAGTGGTTTGGGTAATCCCTGAGAGTTTCCTCGCTTCGCTCGGAATGGCAGGGTTTTCTGAATCGCATGCTCGTGCCTTGGGGCATGTCCCCACTCCACCGGAGATGGTGGCGTTCATGACTCGTCTCGCCGCCCCGCTCCCGAACACCGCCTGCCGCGTGTTGGAACCTGCCTGTGCCGACGGACGGTTCCTGGATGCTTTTCGGCAAACCTACGGCGCACAGCACCGACTGGTGGGCGTGGAAGTGAATCCCAAGGCTGCGCTACCCCCCATTCCCGCTTACGGAGAGGAAAGCGAGAGGGGTGAGGTGATTATCGCTGACTTCTTACTGTGGGATACACTTGAACGCTTCGACATTATTCTCGGCAATCCGCCCTACGGTATCGTCGGCGATGCTTCGCATTACCCCATCCATCTGCTCAAAGAGCGCAAAGCCGAATACAAGCGACGCACCACCACTTGGAAGGGCAAATACAACCTGTATGGCGCGTTTATAGAAAAAGCCGTGCGTCTGCTGAAACCGTACGGTAAACTCGTGTTTATTGTGCCCACCACGTGGCTGATTCTCGACGATTTCGTGCGGCTGCGTCAGTTCCTTGCCCAACAAGGGCGATTAGAGGTGTTTTATGTCGGCAAAGTGTTCCCAAAGGTGAATGTATCTGCGGTGGTGCTGCGGTTCACTCTGGGCGGATGCGGGCTGGCGTTACATGACCTAACAAACGGGGAATGGCGGATGAGCGACGCGAGAGCAGGGGAACCAGCCGCACGGCGCACGCACGCGACCCCCCTCTCCTATGCAGTGGGAGAGGGGCTGGGGGTGAGGGCGAGCGGGCACGCTCTCAACGAAGGTTCTGCAGCACTTGAAAACCCATTTAGCATCAGTAGGAGTGAGACAACCTTACCCATAACCGCCGTACCTCTCCCCTCACCCAAGGTATCTAAGCTTACCTACACCGGCGAACTCATCCGCTTTGAAACCCCCGAGTGGCTCGTCTTTGAGCAATCGGGCATACCGCTGGGCGAGCTGTTTCACATCCGCTTCGCAGCACGCAGCCCAGAGTTCCGCAAGAGCGGGCTGATAAGCGACATTCCACAAACAGGATATGTGCCCCTGTTGACGGGGCGGAACCTTTCTGCTGGACGCATAGACTACGAGACCTGCTACAGCGGCTGGTGGATGCGCCAGGGGGATGCGCCAAAACTCCGCCAGTTCTACGCTCAGCCCCATCTGGTGGTGGGGCACACGAAGGGCGTGCGCTTAGTGTGCGCGATGGACTGGCGGTGCTACCCGTGGCGCGAGGAGTATCACCTTGTACCCCGCGCAGGCGTGAAGGTAGACTGGGCGGCGTTGGAACGATACCTGAATAGCGAGCGGATACAGATGTATTTACAGGCGTTGTACCGCGACTTCACGCCACACCTCACCAAAACGATGCTGGAGCGTGTGCCGGTTCCTGCGGAATACTTCAGTGAGGTACACTTCATCAGCGGAGGAGACATTGTATGACCACACGAACCACGTTGCAAGTGGACGAACAGAATTACACTTACTTCAGTTTGCCTGCCGCAGAGAAGCACGGACTGGGCAGTATCAGCCGATTGCCGTTCTCGATTCGCATTTTATTGGAGAACATGCTGCGCGTTGCGGAGTCGCCCGAGGGTGCAACGCTTCTGGAGAACCCCGAAGCGACCTTGCGCGCCCTGGCGAGTTGGCAGCCGCAGCCCGAAGCCCGCGAAATCCCTCTGATGCCTGCGCGGGTGGTACTGCAGGACTTTACAGGCGTGCCATGCGTGGTGGACCTTGTGGCGATGCGCAACGCTATGCAGGAGCGCGGCAAAGACCCCCAGCGCATCAACCCCGTTGTACCTGCCGATTTGGTGATTGACCACTCCGTGCAGGTGGACTACTTCGGCACACAGTACGCCTTCTTCCTGAATGTGGAGAAGGAGTTTGAGCGCAACCGCGAGCGGTATATGCTGTTGCGCTGGGCACAACGCGCTTTCGATGGCTTCCGCGTGGTGCCGCCGGGCACGGGCATCGTGCATCAGGTGAACCTTGAATATCTGGGCAAGGTGGTGCAAACCAAACAGGAGAACGGCGACCTGATGGCGTTCCCCGACTCGCTGGTAGGCACAGACAGCCACACCACGATGATTAACGCGCTGGGCATCCTCGGTTGGGGTGTGGGAGGCATCGAGGCGGAAGCGGTGATGCTGGGGCAGCCCTACTATATGCTGATTCCGCAGGTGGTGGGCTTCAAACTCACAGGTGAGCTGCCCGAGGGCGCAACCGCCACCGACTTGGTGCTAACCGTCACCCAGATGCTGCGCAAGAAAGGTGTGGTGGACAAGTTTGTGGAGTTCTACGGACCCGGCTTGAGCAGCCTCACGGTGGAAGACCGCGCCACGATTGCCAACATGGCGCCCGAATACGGTGCAACGATGGGCTTTTTCCCTGTCGACCAGCGCACGCTGGACTACCTACGCTTCACGGGTAGGCACGAGAGCCTCGTGCGTCTTGTGGAAGCCTACTGCAAGGAGAACGCGCTGTTCCGCACCGACGACACACCCGACCCCGAATACTCCGACACGCTGGAGTTAGACCTCAGCACAGTGGAACCGAGCCTTGCCGGGCCCAAACGTCCGCACGACCGCGTGCCACTGCGCGAGATGCAACAGAGCTTCCGTAAGTCGCTGTATACGCCTCTTCGCGAGGGCGGTTTCGGCTTGCAGGAACCCACGCCCGAATCGAGCGAGTGGGAGGGCGAGTCGCCCACGCACGACGCCCCCGCCGAGCGCGGGCATATCGGCGTGCCCGTGATGCTGGAAGGCGAGGAGGCGTTCCTCAAGCACGGTGATGTGGTGATTGCCGCGATTACCTCCTGCACGAACACCTCCAACCCGGCGGTGATGGTGGCAGCGGGCTTGCTTGCCAAAAAAGCCGTCGAGCGCGGGCTACGCACCAAGCCGTGGGTGAAGACCAGCCTCGCGCCAGGCAGCCGCGTGGTGTCGGACTACCTCGCGAACGGCGGGTTGCTGCCCTATCTGGAGGCGTTGCGCTTCCATGTGGTGGGCTACGGCTGCACTACCTGCATCGGCAACAGCGGTCCCCTACCCCCTGTGATTTCTGAAGCCGTGAAAGAGGGCGACTTGGTGGTCGCCGCCGTGCTGTCGGGCAACCGCAACTTCGAGGCACGTATCAACCCACAGGTGAAGGCGAACTACCTCGCCTCGCCGCCTCTGGTCGTCGCCTACGCCCTCGCAGGCACAGTCGACATCGACCTGCTGAAAGACCCCCTCGGCTGGGACCCCAACGGCGAACCTGTGTTCTTGAAAGACATCTGGCCCAGCCCGCAGGAGGTGCGTGAGACCATCGCCCGCGCGCTGCAGTCGGAGATGTTCAAGCACCGCTACGCGCAGGTGTTCGACGGTGACGAGCACTGGCAGTCGCTACCTGTTCCCGAGTCGGATGTGTACGAGTGGGACGCCAGCAGCACCTACATCCAGCGTCCGCCCTACTTTGACAGCATGCCCGCCGAGCCGCCTGCTCTGAGCGATATTCAGAACGCGCGCGTGCTGGCGATTTTCGGCGACAGCATCACTACCGATCACATCTCGCCTGCTGGCAGCATCCCTGTCGAAAGCCCCGCGGGGCAGTACCTGATACATCACGGTGTCGACCCGCGCGACTTCAACACCTATGGTTCGCGACGGGGCAACCACGAGGTGATGATACGCGGCACCTTTGCCAACATCCGCATCAAGAATCTGCTGCTGCCCGGCGTTGAAGGCGGCTACACCATCCACTGGGACACGGGCGAGCGCACTACCATCTTCGAGGCGTGCCAACGATATAAGGCGAGCAACACGCCGCTGGTGGTGTTGGCAGGCAAGGAGTATGGCTCAGGCAGCTCGCGCGACTGGGCAGCGAAGGGGACCGCGCTGCTGGGCGTGCGCGCCGTGATTGCCGAGAGCTACGAGCGCATCCATCGCGGCAACCTCGTGGGCATGGGCGTGCTGCCGCTGCAGTTTATGCCCGGTGAGAATGTTCAAACGCTCGGTCTCACGGGCGAGGAGGTATTCCACATCGAGGGCATCGAGAGCCTCACGCCGCGCAAAACGCTCACCGTGCGCGCCGTCAAGCCCAACGGCTCCGAAAAGACCTTCCAGGTGCTTGCCCGCGTGGACACCCCGATTGAGGTGCAATACTACCAGCACGGCGGCATTCTGCCGATGGTACTGCGCAAAATGATGGAAGAGACCATCTAAGAATACAAGGCGCAAGCGTCGTCGATGAGCGTTTATATGCACACGCCTTTGGAGGGCGAGGCTCCTGCCGAGCCTTTAACTTATTCGCCTTCACCATGCTCAGTCAGAAAATGGCTCGGCAGGAGCCTCGCCCTCCAAGTGGACATCGCACCCGAGCGATTGGCAGGAGCGGCGCAGGCGAGTCGCAAGTCCTAAGGCGCGTCGTCGCTGTGGACATCGCACCCGAGCGATTGGCAGGAGTGGCGTCCTCCGAGGGCGCGCGTTCGGTGCAAGCATAAATGTTTTCTGGTGCATTCGTGAAAGGACTTTCTAGGTTGCTAATGCCTCGTACACCACTGACGCCACCGCCACATCTTCCAGCGCGATGCCCAGCGATTTGAACAGCGTAATCTCTTCAGGGGATTGACGTGGGGGCAGTAGTCCGCCGACAACGTATGAAAGTGGCTGCACACGCTCCCAACTGAGTTTGCGCAGCTCGATGGGCGTGATGAGCTCAGCAGCTTCGAGGCGCGCCTGTTGGGAGTCGTCGACAGCGATGCGCTCGCAGCGTCCGACGGCAAAGGTGTCCAGCTCGCGCCGCGCCAGCGAGTTTGCGCCCGCGGCGTTAATATGCATGCCAGGCTTGAGCATCGCGCCTGTCAAAATCGGCTCGCGAGCGGTAGTGATAGTGCAAATCACATCGGCGTCGGCAACGGCTTGCTCCACGCTTTCGCAGGTTTGGACAGGTATACCGAGTTGCGCGCGCATGCGCTGGGCGAATGCCTCGCGTTTTTCGGGCGTGCGGCTGAACACAAACGCCTGCTGAATTTCCCGCACAGCGCAGATGGCTTGGAGTTGCGTCTCCGCCTGCTCGCCCGCGCCGAGAATTGCGACCGTATGGGCGTCCTCGCGGGCGAGGTACTTGGTCGCCAGCCCCGACGCCGCGCCCGTGCGGATGCGCCCCAACCAGTCGGCTTCCATCAGCGCGAGCAATTCGCCTGTGTGCGCCGACGCCAGCGCCACTTGGAATCGTGTACCTGTGGGGAACGAGAAGTACGCCTTATACCCGATGTAGCCCCTGCTATGCCACGCCGCGCCCATCAGGTGGAGGATGCCCTGCGGGGTATGCACGCGCTGGCGGGGCTGATTGGTCGCCCTGCCGTGCGCCCAGTCTCGAAACGCCGACTCCAGCACCTCAATCGCAAGGGGCATGGTAAGAACTTCGCGCACCTGCGCCTCGCGGATGAGCCGCGGATAGCAATCGCCCAGCGTGAGCTGTTCGGTCATGGCGTCCCTCACTCGTCTTCCTTGCGCGGTTCAGGCAGCGTCCACGGCGGTTCCAGCTTGCCCTGTGCGTCGCGCTTGAGAATCATGATACTCGGCACGCGGGTACTCACGTGCCCGTCGGCATGCAACACGTTCACACCCTTACCGTGAAAGCTGCGCAGGTTGTCGGGTTCCCAGCCCCTCTCTACACGGCGTTGCCACACAGCAAGACGCACGACATATTTGGAGTTCTCTGTGGGCGTGAAGCGCGCATCGTCGAAGGTCAGCGCGAATCCGTCGTTGCCCCCAACCAACGGGTTTGGGTTCAGCGAACCATTCTGCCCCCCTGCGAGGCTGTCGGCAATTAACACGTTCAGTCCAGGATTGGGCAAATCTTCCATGCGTACCCCAGAGAGCGGCGCGTAGAAGCCGTAGGAGAGCGTGAGCATCTTGCTGCTGTCGCGTGGATCGGTAATCACCGTACTGCCACCAGTGGGGTCGGCTGGGCACTTCAGGGCACGCTGTAAATCGCGCTTCATATAGCTGCTGATGCACAGCACCCAAGTCAGCGGTCGCCCTGCCGAGTCGGTCTGTGGTGAGCCGTCAGGGTTCGCGTAGTACGCCAGCGGCAGCGTATTGGTGTAGTCCAGCTGATATAGGTTAATCGCCGTCGCGATGTCTTTCAAGTTCGATAGGCAGTCGGCGGTGCGCTTGATGTCCACCAGTTGGCGATAGAGCGGGATAATAATCGCCAGCACCGCCAGCACAGCGACAGCGATGGCAAGTTTCTCCAGTTGGGTCAGTCCGTAGCGGTTCATCGGGCGTAAGAGTAGGTTTCTTCCCAGAATCCGAGTTCGCGGATGAGCTGGGTGGCTTCTTCGCGTCGGACGATGAGGCTTGTGCCGCCACCCTCACGCACGGGCAGCGTTTCGGTGCGGATTTGCTCATCGCTGAGCTGGCGTGCGAACAGCGCGAGCGCAAGCAGTTGCTCGAAGTCCATCGTGGTGCGGGTGTGGCGCAGCCCTGCTGCCAACACTTGCGGCGCGCGCATCCACACGCTGGGGTCTTTCAGCCGTTCCTTGACCGCACGCATGAACTTCTGTTGCCGTTCGATTCGGTGGAAGTCGCTATCGGTGTGGCGGAAACGCACATAGCCCAGCGCCTGCTTACCGTTCAGGTGCTGAACGCCGGGTTGCAAGTCCACATGGAGGTCGCCCCAGTTGTCGCGGTAGCGCATACGTTTTTCCACTTCAATCGTCACGCCGCCCAGCGCGTCGATGGCTTCCTCGAAGGCTTTGTAGCTGATAATCACCACCTCATCAATTTGCAAGTTGCCCAACAGCATGCTCACGGTTTCCACGAGCAGTTTCGGTCCGCCGACTGCATGTGCGGAGTTGATTTTGCCCCAGCCGTGTCGGGGAATACGCACCAGCGTATCACGCGGGATGGAAAGCGCGCTGATGCGTTGGTTCACGAAGTCCACCTGCGCCACCATGATGGTGTCCGTGCGCGCCATCGTGTCCACGATGCGCTTGCGGTTGTCGCGGTTCTCGTCTGCGCCGACGACAAGGATGGTGAGTTTCTTGCGTCCGGGGAAGGCGTTTTCAGGTTTGGTTTCGCCTTTAATGTAGGCAACAACGGCACGACTGACCGTGCCCTCGCTGGCAAAATGTAGATAGCCTAACGCGCTGCCCAGCAATAACCCGCTCAGCCAGAACATCACCCAGAAGAGCGCCCAAAGTATCCGCCTCATGCGGGATTTCCGCTTGACAGGCGGCGCAATCCCTTGCCTGCTTGCCGTGCGCGACATTATGCATGAGTGTACCCAACCAAAGCGCGAGGACAACTACTTTTCCCAAGTTGTTAGGCGCAGGTCATCTGTAGCTACTGCTGAACCACCGTGTGGTTGGTCTGAGTGCGGCTCGAGTCGGCGCGCCTCACAGCCCTGGACGATGACTCGGTAAAGCTTCTTCAGGCACAATTACTCAACAGGCTCGGTTTCGGTTGCTTCTTCCTCCTCAGCAGGTTCAGCCGCAAAAATCGCTTCAGGACGGCTGAGCCGTTTTGCCAACGTCTCCTGCGTGAGGGCAGAGAGCACAATCTGCCCGCTGCTGAGGAACACCACGCAGCGGGTGCGTCGCCCCTGCGTTGCATCGATGAGCTTTGTGCCCTCGCGCCTGAGTTGCTGCACCAACCGCTTCACTGGCGCGGAGTCAATACGCACCAGCGCAACGATTTTATCCGTCAATACAAAGTTATAAAACCCCACATTCAGCAGTGGGGGTACATCCTGCGCGCGTTCTTCGGGTCCCATCGTAAGAAGACACTTTCGTCGTTGCTTGGTGGATTCCTGCCCTCTTGCATTCAGTGTTCGGGGCGTGGTATAATCTAATTCGCTTCGTGGGGCGGTAGCTCAGCTGGGAGAGCGCTAGAATCGCACTCTAGAGGTCGGGGGTTCGAATCCCCTCCGCTCCACCACCCTTTCATCACCCAACTCCTTATTTTTACTGTAGGAATTTTAACTGTTGAAGCGAATTCTTAAAAAGGGGTATTATCCATGCGTCCCGAGAGGCAACTGGAAAGTAAACGCCGCGCGTTGGTTGAAACGCCGTTGTTCAACCTAACGTTTATGCCGAGCTTGCTGCTGTTGCCCGATAGTTTACAGATTTACCGCGCAACAGACGCAGCGACCCGGTTGCTCGGCTACACCCACGAACAGCTGAGCCAGATGACCCTGTACGACCTGCTGGTCGAAGAGAAAACCGCCGTAGACGCCGCCCTTAAACGCGCCCGCACCGACCCGCCGTTTGTGCTAATGGCACGCCGTGCTGACCGCGAGGAGCGTATTCTGGAAGGTGTCATTCATGAGCTTCCTGAGTATGAACTCCTCCATTTCAGCTTCGCCGACTTGACGGGGCTTCATTTGCCGTACCGCACCTGGCGCACAATTTCTGTCATCCCGCCGACCGCCACGGGGCAAGAGTTCTTACGTGAAGCCGCGCGCCTGATATCGCAAGTGCTGGGCAGTGCGCACATGTATATTGGTCGGCTGGTCGAGGCGATGCGTGTGGAAGGCGTGGTGTATGCAGTGGGCGGCGAGCTGCGCGAACCGCTCGACTACACGCTGCCTGGCACACCCTGTGAGAACGTGGTGGCGGCGGGGACATGCTTCTACCCGCGCAGTGTACAGACACTATTTCCCCAAGATAGAGAGTTGCAGGAACTGGGGCTGGAGAGCTATATAGGTGCACCGCTGCGTGACTCGTTCGGGCGCGTCATTGGAATCTTCTGGATTGCCGATGTGAAACCACTGCCAGACCTGCACTCCATTCGTGAAATGTTTCAGGTGATGACCGTGCGCGCCTCTCACGAACTACTACGCGACCAATTGGAATCCGAAGCGCAACGCCTACGCGAACAGCTCCAGCAGGCACAGAAGATGGAAAGCATCGGGCGCATGGCAGGCGGACTGGCACACGATTTCAACAACATGCTCACTGCTGTGATGGGCTATGTGGAGCTGGCGCAGAGCACAGTACCACAAGACCATCCTGCATACGGGTTTCTGGACAGTGCAATCTTAGCTGTTGAGAAAGCCTCTGCAGTTACGCGCCAACTGATGACACTCGCGCGACAACAACCGATGCAACGACGCCCGCTAAACCTAAACGAAGTTGTGGAAGAGTCGCTTCGAATTGCTCAAACTTGGATGCCGAGCAGTATCCAGGTGCAAACCTATCTGAGCGACGTGCTATGGCTTACCGAAGCCGACCCTGCGCAACTGATGCAGGTGCTGCAGAACCTGTTGCTTAACGCACGCGACGCCATTCCCGCCGATACAGGTGGCGTGATTACAATCGAGACACAGAACGTACAGCTGGATGTGGAGTACGCTCGTACACACTACGGAGTCGTGCCGGGCAACTACGTGATGCTGGCGGTCACGGATACGGGCGTCGGTATACCCCCGCATGTGCGCGAACGAATCTTCGATCCGTTCTTCACCACCAAGCCGCACGGACATGGTACTGGTCTGGGGCTGTCAATTGTGTATAGCACCGTGAACCAGTTGGGCGGGCATATCTGGGTTTATAGCGAAGTTGGCAAAGGTACCACTTTCAAAATCTATCTGCCGCGCGCCCACGATCGGGTGCCTTTTGCGGCTGCCACGCCCCCTGTGCCCATCGAATCACCACGCGGTCACGAGACGATTCTGGTGGTGGAAGATGAACCCGGCGTCCTGGAAGTCGCTGCTGTGACACTCCGCCAGCGAGGCTATGAGGTGTTTACTGCAGAATCACCCGATGAAGCACTACAGATTGTACGGAAACGGGAACAACCCATTCACTTGCTCATCACTGATGTCGTAATGCCAGTGATGAGCGGACGAGAGTTAGCTGATTACATGCTGCGACTGCAGCCAAATCTCAAAATTTTGTTCGTGTCGGGCTATACGGAGAACACCATCGTGCATCACGGCGTGCTGGATGAAGGCGTGCACTTTCTACCGAAGCCCTATACGCCCTCGCAATTAGCTCAAAAGGTACGTGAGGTGCTGGATAGCCCGTAGCTCCACTCTTTGGTATACTTATACCGATGATGCGTATCGTTGTTGGCGTGGACGGAGAGGGCGCATATCAGCGCGCGTTAGCATGGATTGACGCACTGGGCTTTGAGCAGCCCCACCTGATTCTGGCATCGGTAATTGAGCCGCCGCGCCCCCCTGTGGTCGGTGTGGTTGCGCCGTTCCCAGATGAGGCATTCGCGCAAGCGTTGCAGGCGCAGGAACAGGCGGCACACGAGCGGCTTAGCGCGCTGGAGGTGCAACTGCAGGCGCAGGGCATTTCGGCGGAAAGTGTCGTACTGTTCGGGCAGGCAGGCTCCAAATTGCTGGAGTTAGCCGACGAACGCAACGCGGACTTGATTGCGCTGGGCGGCACTTCAAAAGGTGCGTTACAGGCTTTCTTGGTGGGTAGCGCAGCCCGCACTGCGCTCACCAACGCCCGCCAGAGCCTACTCATCGCCCACACACCCCCCAACACCGAGCAACCCCTGAACGCCGTCGTCGCCACCGACCATTCAGAGTATAACTACCGCTGCCTTGACCTCTTGCTGCAGTTCGTCCCGCGTAAACTGCAGCGCGTCGCCATCACCACCGCATTTGACCTGGACGAGGAGACATTAGAAATTCTCTCCCGCAACGCGCCCGCTGTGCAGCAATCGGGCGTGGACTGGATTATCGATCAGCTGCATGAGCGCAATCGTCAGGTATGCGAACGCCTGCGCCCGTTGCAAGCCGCGTGCGAGTCGCTGGTAGTGGAAGGGTTGCCCATCCCCTCCCTGCGTGAGGCGATGCGCGAGACCAACGCGCAACTACTGATTCTCGGCGCGAAGGGGCACTCGCTGATTGAACGGCTCTCGCTGGGCAGCGTATCGTACCATTTTGCGGTGGGCGAGCGGGTGAACCTGCTGCTCTTGCGCGCCTCTGAAGCCTGAACTATGCGACGACGCCTAATCAGCGTGATTGGCAACTCCATCGGAATAACGGTAGGAGTTATGCCACAATATCTGTATGGAGCCTAATCTCGCGCAGGACGCCTTCTACACGCAGGCACTCCTCGATGCCACCCGCCCACACGATAGCGCGCCCTTTGGTATGCGCTTCGTAGGTAATCTCCAACGCGCGCTGGTAGGAATAGCCCGTTGCCTTCTGGACCTGTGCCACCACCTCGTCGAACAGGTGGTAGTCGTCGTTGTACAGAATCACTTTCCACTCGTGCGATGCGCCGTCGTCAATCTGCTCCAGCGATTCGGTTTCAGGTACTTCCAGTACAGGCATATCTTAATTATAGCGCACAGGGAGGCGTGGGAACCTCCAACACCTTCACCTGGTATAATAGCATCGGAGGGTATCCAGTATGCTCAATATGTTGAAAACAGGTCTACTGCTCACAGGTCTGACACTGATTCTCATCTGGCTTGGTAATCTACTGGGCGGACAGACGGGGATTATCGTTGCGTTGGTGTTCGCCGCGCTGATGAACTTGGGCTCCTACTGGTTCAGCGATAAGCTGGTCGTAAAGATGTCGGGTGCGGTGCCACTTTCCGAGCACGAGGCACCTGAGCTGTACCAGATGACGCGCGAGATGTGCCATCGCGCGAATATGCCGATGCCCCGCCTGTATCTGATTCCCGATATGCAGCCGAACGCTTTCGCGACGGGGCGCAACCCGCAAAACGGCGTGGTTGCCGTCACACAGGGGCTGCTGCAGCTGATGAATTACGACGAGGTGAAGGGCGTGATTGCCCACGAGCTGGCGCACATCAAGAATCGCGACACACTGATTATGGCGGTGGCAGCAACGATCGCGGGCGCGATTTCGGCAGTGGCACATATGTTCTACTACGCCACACTGTTCTTCGGCAACCGAGACGAGGACGCGCCCAACCCGCTGGCGGCGCTGGCGTTGGTGATTGTTGCGCCGATTGCCGCGATGATTGTGCAGCTCGCCATCTCCCGCGCTCGCGAGTATGAAGCGGACAAGACCGGCGCGGAGATTGCAGGCACGCCCATCGGCTTAGCGAACGCCCTGCGCAAACTCGAGACGGCGGCACAGCGCATCCCGAACGCGCACGCCCAGCCTGCAACCGCGCATATGTATATTGTGAACCCGCTGCGCGGCGGTGGCATCGCGGCACTGTTCAGTACCCACCCGCCCGTGCAGGAGCGTGTGCGCCGACTCGAAGCAATGAGCTCAGGGGTGCGCATCGTATGAACAGCCTGCGCGACCAGGTGTGGGAAATCCTACACGATGTATACGACCCCGAGATTCCGCTCAATATCGCGGATCTCGGGCTGGTCTACGACCTGCAGGTCTCTGATGAGGGCGAGGTGTCGATTCTGATGACGCTCACCTCACCCGGCTGCCCCGTCGGGGATATGCTCGCCGACGAAATCCGCGACCGCGCCATGAGCATTACGGGCGTGAAGGATGTGCATGTAGAGTTCACTTTTGACCCGCTATGGACTCCCGAGCGGATATCGGAGGAGGGGCGTCAGATGCTACAGGCGTTTGGCTTCCCTGTGTAGGCTCCGCTAATTGAGGTTTTGAGTTCGTGGCGCCCGCCAACAAAACCCACCCCCGCGCGTAGCGTCGGCGTCCCGCCGACGAACACACATCCCTTCGTAGCGTCGGCGTCTCCGCCGACGAAACACACCCCATTCGTAGCGTCGGCGTCCCGCCGACGAACACACATCCCTTCGTAGCGTCGGCGTCTCCGCCGACGAACACAC
>CAYVKB010000064.1:0-13995 GCA_964451985.1 uncultured Fimbriimonadales bacterium
TCATCCGTAGCGTCGGCGTCCTCGCCGACGAAACCCACCCCATTCGTAGCGTCGGCGTCCCCGCCGACGAAACCCACCCCATTCGTAGCGTCGGCGTCCCCGCCGACGAACCTTAGCCAGTAATCAGCACCCCGCGCCGAAGTTGAACAGCACAGTCAAGAGATCGGCGTCGTCTACCACATTATCGCCGTTCACATCCTCCGCGCGTCCGCCCGTCGCGCCAAAAGCGAACAGTACACTCAGTAAGTCCGAGTCATCAGTGCAGCCATCGCCGTTCACATCGCCGTTGGCTGCCAGTACGCGCAGAGGTAATCGCGCCTCACCACCCGGCACACCGTCGCCTGTAGGCAACTGGTCCAGATACTCGCCGTCCAGCGATAGCCCCGAATTCGTCGCTGTCACGCTGGATGCGATGCGTACTGTGTAGGCGTCGGGCTTAAGCGGTTGCGTTAGCGTCAGGC
The DNA here is from genome assembly GCA_964451985.1 of uncultured Fimbriimonadales bacterium. Taxonomy (GTDB): domain Bacteria; phylum Armatimonadota; class Fimbriimonadia; order Fimbriimonadales; family GBS-DC; genus GBS-DC. The sequence goes on from CAYVKB010000064.1 coordinate 462, forward strand.
GCACGCGCTGCGCGCTCGAATCATACGCGAAACCGACATTCACTGCACCCCGCGATGCACCCACCAGTTGCACCTGCGAAGCGTTAATCTGAACAGGCGTTTGGAAATAGATATCAATCTGGCTCACAGGGTTTTGCGCTATGCCCAGCGCAGGGTTCATCTCCACAATTACGGGCGGACCGGGTCGATAACTCTCTTGCGTGCTGCTGCCTTTCAAAATCCACTCATCCGGGTCAAATGAGAGGCTCGAGACCACGCCCGATACAGGAATCACATAGTACTGCGTCTGTGCACTGTTCCATAAACGCAGGTTCCGGGTCTGACCACTGACCGTCGCCCGCACACCGATGGGCATCATGTAAATCCCATAGCTGCTCTGCTGCGTCTGCCGAATAGACATCAGCAGGTAGGTTTTGCCGTTCACGGTGGTGGTTGTCCAGCCCCAATTATAGCTGGGCGCGCCTACGCCATACACCCACCGCTGGAAGAACCAGTCCATCGAACCGCCCCAGACCTCCTCGGCGACTGCCTGAAAGTCGGCGGTGGTGGCGTGGCTGTAAGCGAATCGCTGGCGATAGCGCGACAGTAAGTCGAAAAAGTTCTCCGTGCCTAACACCCAGCGCAGGCTATGCAGGACCCACGCGCCTTTCCGATAGGAAAAGTTCGAGCTGAAAATCGAGTTAAGGCTGCTGGTATCGTACCGATAGACACTGCCGTTCACGCTGCTGGGGCGACGGTTCAGCATGGCGGTGCGCAACGCGGCGGGATTGCTACTCCCGTTTTTATATTCTAACCATAACGCCTCCGAGTAAGTCGCAAAGCCCTCGTTCAGCCAAATGTCGTTCCAAGTGGCGCAGGTTACCATATCGCCCCACCACTGATGCGCCAGCTCGTGCGCCGTGAGCGACTCACCAAAACTGCCCTGACCACTTACCGTCTGATGCTCCATCCCACCGCCGAACTGGAACTGATAAATGCCATATCGCTCCTGAATGAACGGATACACGCCAAACAGATCGCTGAACACGCGCAGCATCGGGATACACAGCTCCCACGCAGCGCGGTTTGTAGGTGTGTCTTCCTCAGGATAAATGTAGAAATCCACAGGTATCGTCTGGTTGTTGTAGGTGAACGAGCGCGACCATGTACGGTAATCGGTAGCGGCGAACGCCACAAGATAGGGCGCAATCGGGTAGTTGTGCTGATAGCGATAACTTCGGCGGTTGTTGGGCAGGTCTTGCATCTCTTGCAGCACGCCGTTGGCGACTCCCACCATTTCGCGCGGGGTAATCAGGGTGAAGGTAAGCGTCGCTTTATCGGTGTTCTCGTCTTTGGCAGGCCACCAAGTGTAGGCATACCAAGGCTGACTGAGCGTGGCGACCACCACTGCTCCCGATGGGCGCGTGGTGAACTCGATGGAACCCCACCCGACCGACACAGGTACGCCCTGATAGTCCACCTGCAACTGGAACACCTCGTTCAGCGTGTAGGGTCTATCGAATTCAGCGCGGACGGTGGTGATGCTCTCGCGCACGAAGCTAATCGGGCGTCCATCTAGGCGCAACCCAGTGATGAGAAAATTCTCGCGCAAGCGGAAACGGAAACCGTTGAGCGTCGGCTGAGTCACTTTCACAGTCATCGTGCAGGAGCCAATCAACGTTCGGCTGCTGGGCACGACTTCGATGGTGAGGTCGTAATGCTGCACATCGGTCAGCTGGGGGTCTTGTATCATTGCGGGGAACGACGGCAGGTAGAGTTCGGGATGTTTCAGAGCGGCGTGGTTCGCTCGTCCACAGAGGGCGCACCCGTCACCGCTTGCCCACGCCATCAGTGCGCTCAGCACCACACCAAAGGTAAGCAGCAAAGTCCGCATGGCTTAATTATAGCGCGAAAGTATGGAATAACCGCTTCGGAGCGGCGTTATGCACAGCTGGACGCAGGCAGTTCTTTGGCTGAGCGTGGGGCTGTATGGTTATTTGATTGTACACCACGCGCTCCAGGCGATGCTCTCTAAGGAGCGGGCGCGCAGCCTGTGCCTAATTGCGTTTCTTATCTGCTGTTTGGCGTTCAGTTTCGTGGACGTGCGTATGTACCAGCTGACCCCACAGCCGCCGCGCTATGCTCACCTCTACGCGCAGGTTCAGTTTGTCGTCTCTGCTTTCTGCGCCGCGCTGTTTGTGCAAATTCTGAACAACCTACTGCGCTTAGGGCTGGAACGTCTAACCCGCGTTCTGTGGGGAATTACTCTCCCCTTGCCACTGCTGGCGTTGCTGGGCTGGGTTGTGCAACCCTCGTTCGAGGCGCGTCCGATTGTTGTGGGTGGCTACTACATTCAGGGCGTCAGCACACCACTGGGACTGACTTACTCGGTTGTTTACTTGAGCGCGTTCTTAGCAACTTTTCTCACCGCCTATCGACGCTGGCGTCAACATAGTGCGATCGACCGCTGGATGTTAGGCGCGATGAGTCTGATGGTTCCCTTAGTCACCGCCGATATGCTCGTGTACTATGGCGTGTTTTCGCTTCTGCCCACATGGAACTACAACTATTGGATTATATCGCTGGCGTTGTCGATTCGCCTAAACGCGCAGATTTATCAACTGACCAGCGACCTCGCGCAGGCGAACCGCGAATTACAAGACGCTTACCGCCAGATGGTGGAACAGGAGCGCCTCAGTACCATCGGGCAGATAGTGCGCGGAATCGTGCATGACCTGAAAAACTTTTTCAACAACGTGCAGGCGCTTTCGGATGTGGGAATTATGCGGGCGCGCAAAGACCCACACTCCGACCCGACGCGTTACTTTGAGAACATCCGTAACGCCACCGAGCAGGCACATCAGTACCTGATGGATCTGCTGGCGATGACGCGCGAGGAGGGCGACCTGGAGCTGAGCGAGGTTGTGCCCGCGCAAATCGCCCGCGAGGTAGAGCGTCTGTCCGGTGCACGGCTGCTGAATCCACCTGTAGAGGTGGTAAACCACATCCCACTCACGCTGCGCATGCACGCCGACCGACGCTATCTATCGCAACTTTTCTTGAATCTCACCCTGAACGCCATTCAGGCGATGCACGATTGGCATGGCGAACGGCGCATCGAGTTCGAGTGGCTGAAGCATCCCGAAAAGACGATTTTAGTCATTCGCGATACTGGTCCTGGCATGCCTCCCGAAGTGTGCGACCATCTGTTCGAGCGCGCTATCACGACCAAGCAAGGAGGCAGCGGCATCGGGCTGACGCTGGTGCATCGCGCCGTCGAAAAGCATGGCGGTTCGATTCAGGTGCAATCGGAGCTGGGCAAAGGCACGGTGTTTATCTGCACCTTCCCTACCCCACCAATTGTGGAATCGGCACCCGAGTCGACGCTGGTTGGCGCGGCGTAGGAAGTCACTCCATCTCGGTAAAGGCTATCAGTAGGCTACGCTGGGCGACAGGTGCATAGGTACGCCTATGCGCAGGGCACGCGCCGAATTGGAGCAACCGTTCCAGATGCAGCGGCGTCGGGTAGCCCTTATGCTGACTGAAGCCGTACTGCGGATACAGGCGGTCTAACTCGCACATCATACGGTCTCGTGCAACTTTGGCGAGTATCGACGCGGCGCCGATGCACTCCTCTGTGGCGTCGCCGTCCACCACTGCCTGCTGAGGTAAACTCAGGCGCGGAATGCAGAACTTGCCGTCCACCAGCACGCGCGTGGGCGCAAGAGGCAACCTCAGCACAGCGCGATGCATCGCCAGCAAACTCGCCTGTAGGATATTCAGTTTCTCAATCTCGCGCGGGCTGGCGACACCAATCGCCCAAGCAATCGCTTCCCGCTGAATCTGGGAAAATAGCCGCTCGCGTTGCGCTGCGCTGAGACGCTTGCTATCAGCGATGCCCGCGATTGTATGGCGCGTCGGCAGCACCACGCACGCCGCCACCACAGGTCCAGCGATTGGTCCGCGTCCTGCCTCATCCACGCCCGCCAACCACATACTAATATTGTGGCACGGGCGTCTCCATCCTTGCAAACTCCCCGCGCCAACCTCTGCAGGTTGCCTCACACCACCACTGCTGACAGACTCGGCGGGGGCAGTGAGTGTCTATGTTTTCAGGTTGGCGTCCCCATCTGGGGCAGCGAGCATTTCTGAGTTCAAGCGCGTCCGTGCGTGTGTTGGCGTGCGGCAGGCGTTGGGGCAAAACCGAAGTGATTGCAGCGGAGATAGTCCGCACACTACTGAGCGATACCTCCCGCCAAGTGCTGCTGGTTGCCCCCTCGCAAGAGCAAGCGATGCTGGGCTTCGAGCGGGCGCTGGAGTTTCTGCACCGCGCGGGGGCGCGCCCGACTGTGCGCCGCACGCCTGCGCCCACTCTCACGCTCGGTGGTTCCAAACTCTGGGCGCGTTCTGCAGCGCGTGGGGGCACGCTGCTGCGTGGACGCAAGGCGCACCTGATTATCGTGGACGAAGCCGCCTATGTGCCCGAAAGCGTCGTCACAGAAGTGCTGACCCCTATGCTTGCCGATACAGGCGGCAAACTCGCGCTGGTCTCCACCCCGCGAGGCAAAAACTATTTCTATCGCCTCTTTCAGCAAGGACAGGAAGACGGCGTGCGAATCTGGAGCATGCGCAGCCCCTCGTGGCACAATCCGCTGCTTTCCCCCACCGTGTTGCAAATGCAGGCGAGCCTGATGACCACGCGACAATTCCAGATTGAGTACGGCGCACAGTTTATGGACGAAGCGGGGCAACTGTTCCGCACGGAATGGATTGACCGCGCCCTGCTGCTGAACCTGCCTGACGAGGGGCTGTGCGTGGCGGGCGTGGACTGGGCACGCTATCAGGATTACACGGCAGTCGCTGTTTTGCGAGGCGCACGCGATGGGGCAAAACTGATTGCCCTACGCCGCTGGCAGGGGCTATCGTGGACAGAGCAGATTGAAGCCGTCGCGCAGCTGTTGCGCCTGCACGACCCTGTGCGCGTGCTGTGCGACCGCACGGGCGTGGGCGACCCGCTGCTGGAGGCGTTGCAAGAAACAGGTGTTCCGCATGCCGAGGGGGTCGCCTTCACGCAGGCGTTCAAGCGGAACCTTCTCGAGAACCTCGCGCTGATGTTGGAGCAGGGCAGACTGCAACCACTGCCCGACCCTGCGTTGCTCAACGAGCTGTACCACTTCGAAGCCATGCCTACCGAGCACTGCACACGATTACAAGGCGCCCATGGCGTCCACGACGACCTCGTAATCGCGCTCGCCCTCGCTGCATGGGCGTTACCTCAAGCCAGTACAGGCGCAATCCTCACCACAGGCAGGGGACGCAACATGCCATAATTAGGCTGTTATGCAACGTGCTATGAACGTGGTGGTTATCGCAACGCGCCGCAGCCCCGACTCGGTCTCTATCGCGCAGTACTACGCGCAGAAGCGACGCCTGCCCAATACACACATCTTCACCATCGACTGCGTGCCTCAGGAAGAGGTCGCACTGGCGGAGTACCGCGACACAATTGAGCGTCCCGTAATGAACCTGCTACGCGAGCGTAAGTTGGAAGAGAGCGTGGACTACCTGGTGCTGACGAAAGGCATCCCGTTGCGCATTCGCGAGGGCGGCTTCTCGGTAGACAGCGCACTGATGTGCAGCCCGCTGAAACGCCCCTTCAACAACGAGCCACGCGAGTCGAACTTGAACCCATACTTCGGCAAGAACGAGCGGTTCTCGAGGCGCAAGTACGGTTTCTATCTGGCGACGCGCCTAGACGGCTATACGATGCAGCATATCCGCGATTTGGTGGACAACAGTCTGAACGCCCGCCGCGCGAACGGCGTGTTCGTGCTGGATGTCGACCCCAAGCGCAGCGGCGGGGGCTATCGCATCATCAACGACAGCATCCGCGCCGCCGCCCGAATCTTGCGTCAACGCGGCTTCGAAGTGATACTGGACGAGGACGAGGCGTTCGTTGGAGCGGTGCGCGACATCATGGGCTACTACTCATGGGGCAGCAACGACCACAAGTTCAATAAGCTCAGCTACCGCAGCCTGCGCTTCCGCCCCGGCGCACTCGTCGAAACCGCCGTCTCCACCAGCGCACGCACGTTTCGAGTCACCGACACAGGGCAGTCGCTGATTGCCGATTTGATTGCGCAAGGGGCGACGGGCGTCAAAGGCTATGTGTCCGAGCCGTATACGGCCGCGTTGTGCCGTGCTGAAGTGATGTTCGACCTCTACACGCGCGGGCGCAACATCGCCGAGAGCCTTTGGGCAGCCAGCCCCCTCATTCTGTGGAAAGACCTCGTGGTGGGCGACCCGCTATGTGCGCCTTTTAGCGGCTGAAAGGTACAATTCACCCGATGGCAGATTTGAACACTCAGTTAGGCGTGAATTACCCGCGCGGGTTCCAAAGCGCGGGCGTGTATTGCGGAATCAAAAAACCGGGACTATTAGACCTTGCGCTGATTGTGTCCGAAAAGGAAGCGAGCGTTGCAGGCGTGTTCACCACGAATCAAGCGTGTGCTGCGCCTGTGCGCTGGTCGAAGCAGGTTGTTTCTGCAGGCAAGGCGCGGGCGATAATCGCCAACAGCGGCAACGCGAACTGCCTCACAGGCGAGCAAGGCGAACGCGACGCCGCGCGTATGGCGGAGCTGGTCGCCAAAAGGTTGGGCTGTGAGCCGACGCAGGTGGTTGTGGCGTCCACAGGTGTGATTGGCGTGCCGCTGCCTATGAACGCCGTCGAATCGGGTGTGGCGCTGGCGTTCGAACGGCTTGCCAACGGCGACGACCGTGCCACCGCCGACGCGATTCTGACCACCGACAACGCCTCCAAACGCGCCAGCATGGAACTGCAAACACCCGCAGGCGCAGTGCGAGTCGGCGCAATCGCCAAAGGCGCAGGCATGATTGCCCCCAATATGGCGACCATGCTGGCGTTCATTACAACGGACGCGCAAATCAGCCATGCCGACCTGCAAGCCTGCCTGACCCGCGTGGTGAACCGCACCTTCAACTGCATAACGGTCGACGGTGACACCAGCACCAACGACATGGTAATCGCCCTCGCCAACGGCGCATCGGACGTAGTGCTGCAGGGCAACGCGTTGACAGCGTTCGAGCAGGGACTCTATCAGCTGTGCGAGTATCTAGCGAAGCGCATCGTGAAAGACGGCGAGGGTGCGAGCCGTATCTTTGAAGTACAGGTGTCGGGCGCAGCCGATGCCGATACTGCCCGTCGGATTGCCCGCACGATTGCCGAATCGCAGCTGGTGAAAACCGCCATTCACGGAGGCGATCCGAACTGGGGACGGATTATCGCCGCTGCAGGACGCGCTGGCGCGCCCATCGATGTGAACCGCACCGAGCTGCGCCTGCAAGGCATGCTGGTGTTCCAGAACGGACGCCCTACTGACTACGACGAGCGTGCCCTAATCGACCTAATGCAAGCCGAAGAGGTGCAAATCACGCTAACGCTGCACGAGGGCGACGGCAAAGCGCAGTTCTGGAGCAGTGACCTGACCGCCGAGTATGTCAAAATCAACGCGCACTACCGCACCTGAGACGATGCGTGCCTATCGCCTCGTCGCGCCGAACGCGCTGCGCTGGGAGACCGTGCCCGTGCCCCAACCTCGCGCGGACGAGGCGTTGCTTTGTGTTCACGCCTGCGGGCTGTGCGGCACCGACCTGCACCTCAAGGCGCGAGGGCACTACTACTGGAACGACCAGCCGATGACCCTGGGGCACGAAATCGTCGCCGAAATCGTGCAGCTGCCGCTGGACTATACAGGCGCGCTGCAGGTGGGCGACTCTGTGGTGGTGGACCCGCAACTCGTGTGCGGCGAGTGCCATTTCTGTCGGCGTGGACGGCTCAACCTCTGCGAGCGACTGGAGCATCTGGGCTTGAGTGTGGACGGTGGCTTTGCGGAGTACCTCGCGGCACCTGTGCGCAACCTCTATCCCGTACCCGACGACGCCCCACGCGAGCAACTGTGGCGCTACGCCCTCGCCGAGCCTATCGCGACCTGTGTGGCAGGCATGCGCCTTGCCAACCCACAGCCCGACGAGACCGTCGCGATTGTGGGGCTGGGCTTTTTCGGGCAAGTGTACGCGCAACTAGCACGGCTGTGGGGTGCAGAGCGCGTGATTGCGCTGGAACTCAGCCCCGCGCGGCGCGAGGTCGCGGCGCATATCGGCGCAGCCACGCCTCTCAGCCCTGACACATGGGCGGCTAACCCCACTGAGGCGCACGTGGTCATCGACGCCGCTGGCTCTGCCGACGCCGCCGACTGGTGCCTCAAACTCGCGCGCAAAGCAGGGCGTGTTGTCGTGTTCGGCTACCGCCCCGAACCCGTGCAAGTGGATTGGTATCAGATTCTCGTGAAGGAACTCACCATCATCGGCTCGCGCTCCAGCAACCATGCTTGGGAGTACGCGCTGCATCTGCTCCACACGAACCGTCTCACGCTCGACCCGCTCATCCAGCCCCGCTCCATCGACGCGATCGAATCCGCCTTCGTCGATGCGGAGGAACAGAAGGTGTTTAAGCCGATATTGCGAATCTAACTCAGGTTGTTTCCTTGGAGGTGCTCTCCCGCTGTGAGCCTACGGGCGAATCGGAACTCCCCTTGTTCCTGAGTAGCCTAAAACCCCCTTGACGCGTGAGTTAACCAGCGGGTATAATACCTGCGTCTAAGGAAGGCGAAGGAGACGCGCATCAGTGGACGAACGGCTGAACGCAATTTGGGTTCTCACGCAGACGGGCACCGCGGCTGAGATTGCGCCGCCCGTCTTTTCGGTGCTTTCAGGGATTGCCGCGCTCGCGCTGTTGATGTTTGCGTTCGCGGCGACTAGCAGCATGCAAAAACGCCCCGGACGCCTGCAGAACCTTGCAGAAATCATCTACGAATTCTTCGACAACCTCGCTGTGAGCGTTGTTGGCGATCATGGGCGCAAGTATGTTCCCCTCGCAGGCACGATTTTCCTCTTCATTCTGTTTTGTAATCTGATGGGCTTAATCCCGCCCGGGATCGCCCCGACCGCGAGCTTGAACACCACCATCGCACTCGCACTGATTGTGATTCTCTATGTGCAATACGAAGGGATTCGGGCGCGGGGGATTGGCGGCTATCTGAAGCATTTTGCGCGCTGGGGCGAAGTGCCCGTTTTACTCACGCCGCTGCTGTTCGTGATTGAGGTCGTGAGCGAGTTGGCCAAGCCCGTCTCGCTTTCCATTCGCTTGTACGCGAACATGTTCGGCAAAGAGCAGGTGACGATGGCGCTGATTACGGCGCTCGCGATGCCCGTGTTCAAGGCAATCTACCTGCCATTACCCATTCAATTCCCCGTGATGCTGCTTGGCTTGCTCGTGGCGTTTGTGCAGGCATTTGTATTCTCGATTCTGACCCTGATTTACCTGTCTCTGGCAACCGAGCATCACGAAGAGCATCACGGCGAACATGCTCACGCACATTAGCAGGTTGGACCATCCTGTCCAATCTGAATGCATGGACAAGACGGTCCGTGCATTAGGAAGACTTCCTCTCGACGCGAGAGGAGCAGCTTCGCACGGAAACGCGGAGCCAGAAATAATAAACTAAACCAAGGAGGTTAAGAGACATGCAAATCGAAGTTGGTACAGGACTGTATCTGATGGGACTGGCGTTGGCAGTTGGACTTGGTCTGCCGCTGGCGGTTATCGGCGCAGGTCTGGGTCAGGGGCGCGCGGTCGCAGGCGCGATGGAAGGGATGGCGCGACAGCCTGAAATGGCAGGACGCATCCAAACTGGTATGATTATCGGTCTGGCGTTCATCGAGTCGCTCGTGCTGTTCTCGTTCGTCATCTTTTTCCTGCTGCAGGGACGCCTGCCCACCATCGGTCAGTAAACGATTAGTCGGGGGCGGCGCGCTCGCCCCCGCAGGAGGTTTATAAGCGATGTTCGATCTTTATGCGCAACTACCGAACCTGATAGCGGCAACGGAAGGCGAGGGAGGCGGCTTGCTCAAGCTGCTCGGAATCGACTTCAATATCCTGATTATCCAAATCGTCGGCTTCCTGCTGCTGCTATGGGTGATGACCAAGTTCTTCTGGAAACCGCTCGGCGCGATGCTGGAATCGCGACGGCAGGATATCAACGCCACCTACGACAAAATCGAAGCTGACCGCCGCGCGATGGAGCAACTACGCAGCGAGTACGAGGCGCGACTGGCGCAAATCGAAGCCGAAGCGCGCGAGCGCATCCAGCAAGCCGTCGGCGAAGCACAGCAACTACGCGACCAAATCGTCGCCGACGCCCGACGCCAAGCCGATGAACTCGTCGCACGCGCGCAGGAGCAAGCGCAACTCGAAAGCGAGAAACTGCGCAGCGAACTGCAAACCTACGTGGCGGAACTGACGCTGCGCACCACCGAACGCCTACTGCGCGAGGAGATGACCGACGAACGCCAACGCAAACTGGTGCAGGAGTTCATTCAAACGGCGGAGGTGCGCTAAATGGTCGATATTCGCGTCGCCCGACGGTACGCCCGCGCCCTGTTCGAAGTCGCACTCAAGCAGGGGCAGCTCCAGCAAACGGCGGATGAATTGAACAGCCTGCGCACCCTGCTGGAGCAGTCCAGCGAGCTGCGCGCCTTCTTCTACAGCCCACTGATTCCGCGCGACCGCAAAATCACCCGTCTGCGCGAGGCGCTGAGCGCACGCCTTCAGCCCCACACGATGCGCCTGCTCGAGCTATTAGTGGAGAAACGGCGTGAGAAGTTTCTCGAAGCGGTCTGTGACGAGTTTCGACGCCTGCAAGAGGCGCACATGGGCGTTGTACGCGCCACCATCGAATCGGCAACGCCCCTCACCGAAACCGAGCAGAACGCGCTGATTCAGAAACTCCAGCAAAGCACGGGCAAGACGATTATCCCCACCTTTGAGGTCAACCCCGCGCTGATTGGCGGTGTGCGCGTGCAGATGGGCGACTACCAGATAGACGGTACCCTGCGCGGCGCGTTAGACCGCCTGCGCGACCAGATTATGCTCGAAATCGAGCGGCGCGGCACGCGCGTCGCCAGCACAGAGTAAAGCGAGGTGCAATTATGGCTATCCGACCCGAAGAGATTACGAGTATCTTAGCGAAGGAAATAGAGACCGCCGACGGCAAGCCCGTCGCCGAAAGCGTCGGCACGATTTTGCAAGTGGGCGACGGTATCGCGCGCGTGTACGGGCTACCCGACGCGCAAATGGGCGAGCTGCTGGAGTTCCCCCACGAAGTGATGGGGATGGTGTTGAACCTCGAAGAAGACAGCATCGGTGTCATCGTGTTAGGCTCCGACGAGGAACTCAAAGAGGGCGACCCTGTGAAGCGCACAGGACGCATCGCGGAGGTGCCCGTCGGTAAAGCGCTGCTGGGGCGCGTGGTCGACGCGCTTGGACGCCCCCTCGATGGCAAGGGTCCCATCGTCGCCGAAGAGTACCGCCGTATCGAGGTGATCGCACCTGGCGTGATTACCCGCCAGCCTGTAAAGGAACCCCTGCAGACAGGCATCAAAGCCATCGACGCAATGATTCCCATCGGGCGCGGGCAGCGCGAGCTGATTATCGGCGACCGCTCCACAGGCAAGACCGCCATCGTGATGGACACTTTTATCAATCAGAAGCAGACGCATCAGACCGATTCACCCGTATATTGTATCTACGTGGCGATTGGTCAGAAGATGGCGGCGGTGGCGCGCTTTGTAGACACGCTGGAACGCTACGGCGCGATGGAATACTCCATCGTGGTGGTGGCGTCCGCCAGCGACCCGAACAGTTTGCAGTACCTTGCGCCGTATGCGGGCTGCGCGATGGGCGAATACTTCCGCGACAACGGCATGCACGCGCTGGTGGTGTACGACGACCTCTCCAAGCACGCGCAGGCGTATCGCGCGGTGTCGCTACTGCTGCGCCGTCCGCCCGGGCGTGAGGCGTATCCCGGCGATGTGTTCTACCTGCACTCGCGCCTGCTGGAGCGCGCTGCGAAGATGTCCGACGAGCGTGGCGGCGGCTCACTGACCGCCCTGCCCATCATCGAGACTCAGGCGGGGGACGTGTCGGCGTACATCCCCACGAACGTCATCTCCATCACCGATGGGCAGATTTACCTGGAGCCGAGCCTATTCTACGCCGGTATCCGCCCCGCGATTAACGTGGGTATCTCGGTGAGCCGCGTAGGGGGCGACGCGCAGATTCGCGCCATGAAGCAGGTCGCGGGGCGTCTGCGTCTGGATATGGCGCAATTCCGCGAGGTGCAGGCGTTCGCGCAGTTCGCTTCAGACTTGGATCGTGCCACGCAGCTGCAGCTGGCGCGTGGCTTGCGCCTGCAGGAGGTGTTGAAGCAGCCACAGTTCGTGCCGATGCCCGTCGAAGAGCAAGTGATGATTATCTTTGCAGGCACGCAGGGCTACCTGGACGACATCCCCGTCGAGAAGGTGCGCGAGTTCGAGGAGGGCTTCCACCCCTACATGCGCCAGAAGTACCCCGAACTCGGCGAGAAGATTCGGCGCGAGAAGAAGCTGGACGAGGATACCGAGCGCACCCTACGCGCAGCAGTGGAGGAATACAAAGCGAAATTCTTGAAGGAGAACGGGCTGGCATGAGAACGCTGCGAGGCATGCGAGCGCGTATCCGCGCTGCAAAGAGCATCCAGCAAATCACACGAGCGATGAAGTTGGTCTCGGCGGCACGCCTGCGCCGGGCGCAAGATCGTGTGCTGGCGGCGCGTCCCTACGCCCAGCGCATGCACGATGTGCTGCAGGAACTCGGACGCGCAGGTGAGCTGCCCGACCATCCCCTGTTGCAAAAGCGCGAGCCGCGCAACTACGGATTCGTACTGGCGACCTCCGACCGCGGGCTGTGCGGCTCGTATAACATGAACCTCATCCGCGCCCAACAGAACGCCATCCGCGACATGAGGCTAAGTCCGGAGCAAGTGAAACTCATCTGCATCGGGCGGCGGGGCTACCAGTTCTTCAGCAAGCGAGGCTATGAAATTGCGCTCTACCGCCCGATGCCCACTTCGGGCGCAGGGCTGGAAGATGCCCGCGCCGTCGCCGACGCCGTGCAGGAGATGTTCGTCAGCGGCGCGGTGGATCGCGTCTACCTCATCTACTCGCAGTTCATCAACCCCGTAACGCAGCGTCCCACCATCCTGCCGCTGCTACCTATCGAGCCGCCCGCGGGCGAAGACGACGGCGCGAAATACGACTTCGTATTCGAACCGTCGGCGGAGGAGCTGCTCCAACGCCTGCTGCCACGCTACCTGCTGACTGAAGTGCTACAGGCGTTGCTCGAAGCCAGCGCAAGCGAACACGGCGCACGCATGACCGCCATGTCGATGGCAAGTGACAACGCAGGCAAGATGATTCAGGAGCTCACGCTCACCATGAACCGCCTGCGTCAGGCAGCCATTACAAAAGAAATCGCCGAAGTGGTCGGCGGCGCAGAGGCGTTGAAGGGGTAACGCAGGCTCTCATCGCATATCTTTCGGTCAGATTTCCCCCACTCCACAGGAGGAACCAAACTTCTAGGAGGCAGCAACCCCCTCCT
>CAYVKB010000065.1:149-13844 GCA_964451985.1 uncultured Fimbriimonadales bacterium
GTTGAAGGCCTTGTTGAAGGCCTTGTTGAAGGCCTTGTTGAAGGCCTTGTTGAAGGCCTTGTTGAAGACCCTGTTGAATGCCTTGTTGAATGCCTTTGCGCGCGCCTTCCTCAATAGCGAGCTCTTCTAAACTCGTGAGTGGCCATTCGCGCTCTTCCTCGAACTTGCGCACGACCTGCTTCACCAACTGCTCGTATTCCTGAGATAAGGTCATCATGTAGTCCACCACCTTGTACAAATGAATTACCTGTTCAGGAGTATACCCTCTCTCCTTGAGTTGGCGTATCAGTTCAACCTTCTCGCGCATAAGCAGCTCAAGCTTGCCTCGCGTCTTGAGCGCACGTAGATGCGCCAAAATTACCAACGCAAAAGGATTACTCGATTGCTCCAGCGCATCCTCGTCAAAATCCAGCAGCTTCACCACCGAAAACTCAAATTGCAGGCGCGTGCCGATATTGGAATACTGAAACATGCTGGGACGCCAGGTCGAGTCATTATCCGCCAGGATTGCGAGGCTGATTAGCTCGGGATAGTTGTAATCATCGAAAATATGATAGTGATAAACAAACATACGCAAGGGAAAGTTAGGGTCGGGTTGCGCCTGTATCTCGATGTGTATCAATATCACCCGCTCTTTACCGTCTTGGAAGTGAACCTTTACAACGATGTCCGCTGTATGGCGCCGCTTGCCTTGTGCGCCTGGCGCGAGGCGGTACAGGTTCACATCCACAAACTCCACAGGGCGCGTCCAATCTATCAGAGCATGAATTGCGGGGAAGAGTAGGAGTAAGCACTCCGGGAAAAATGCACGGATAGCGTATTTCCACGCTTCATCAAAGCCACGACGCGGACGGCGTTTACGCATAAAGGATTCTTTAGACAGTGGAGGAAGAATTCCTACTATGCATTCAAGATACAATCGAGCGTCGTTGTGGGGGGCTTTTTTGCAGGAATCTCCCCGTGCGGCTCGAAATGGGAACCGAGAGCCATTTCCTGCGTATAGGAGTGAGGTATACGCTATGCCGAGAAAGAAAACTGCTCCTGCTGTCGAGTCTGTAGAGTTACCCGCTCGCAAGCGGCGTCGGGTAAGCAAGCGGCGTGTGGAAATTCCGACCACACTCCCGATTTTACCAGTGCGCGATAACGTTTACTTTCCAAACACGCTGGCGCCTGTGCTGGTGGGGCGCGAGAAATCGCTCCGCGCTGTCGAAGCCGCGCTGGAATCGCCTGTAAAGATGATGCTGCTGGTCACTCAGCGCGATGTGACCGTTGAAGAGCCTACTCAGAGTGACCTATTCGAAGTGGGTGTGGTAGCGGAGATTCTTCAGGCAATCCATGCGCCCGATAGCACGATGCGCATCGTGTTTCGCGGGGTGCAACGCGCGCGCCTGCTAAACATCCAATCGGACGAACCCTATTTGCAGGGTGAGATAGAACCCATTCCCGCCCGCGAGGCAAAACTGACCACCGATATCGAGGCGCTGATGCGCTCCGCTGTCGATATGTTCGAAGAGATTGCCTCGCACGAGCGCGGTATTCCGCCTGAGGTGGTCGCCACCATCTCGTATATGCAAGAGCCAGGACGATTAGCAGATACAATTGCGCACTTCGCGCCGCTCCGCTTCACCGATAAACAGAAAGTACTAGAGACCATCCCTATCAAGGAGCGGCTGGATGCGCTGGTGCATATCCTACGCCACGAGCTGGAGATTGTGGAGCTGCAACAGCGCATCCGCGACCGTGTGGAGCAGGAGCTGGGCGACACGCAACGCGAATACTATCTACGCGAGCAGCTCAAAATTATTCAACGCGAACTGGGCGAGCGCGACGACCGCTTCTCGGAAGTGGAGGACTACCGCAAACGCATCGCCGAATCGGGTATGCCCGAAGACATCGTCGAGCGCGCCCTCAAAGAGGTAGACCGCCTCGAAAAGATGCCCTTTGGCTCGCCCGAGGCATCTGTAATACGCACCTACCTTGACGTGATGCTCTCGCTGCCGTGGAAAGAACGTACCGAAGACCGCGTGGACATCAACGAGGCGGCGCAGATTCTGGATGAAGACCACTACGGCCTCAAGAAAGTCAAAGAGCGCGTGCTGGAGTTCCTGGCAGTGCGCAAACTCTCTGGCTCGCTGAAGGGACCGATCCTGTGCTTTGTGGGACCGCCTGGCGTGGGCAAGACCTCGCTGGGGCGGTCGATTGCGCGAGCGTTGGGGCGCAAGTTCATTCGCGTGTCGCTGGGCGGCGTGCGCGACGAGGCTGAAATTCGTGGGCACCGCCGCACCTACATCGGCGCGATGCCCGGACGCATCATTCAGGGGCTACGACAGGCGGGCACGCGCAACCCCGTGTTCATGTTGGACGAAATCGATAAGCTCGGCTATGATTTCCGCGGCGATCCCACTTCCGCCCTGCTGGAAGCGTTAGACCCTGAGCAGAACGATAAATTCTCCGACCACTACCTGGAGGTACCGTTTGACCTGTCGGATGTGATGTTCATCACGACGGCAAACACACTGGAGACCATCCCACCGCCGCTGCGCGACCGAATGGAGATAATCTCGTTCTCCGGCTATACGGAGGATGAGAAGCTGCGCATCGCACGCGACTACCTGATCCCGCGTGTGCTGGAGCGGCACGGCTTGACAAGCGCGCATCTGGAAATTACCGACGATGCGCTGATTAAAATCATTCGCGAATACACACGCGAGGCGGGTGTGCGCAACCTGGAACGTGAGCTGTCTACCATCTGTCGCAAGGTCGCTAAACAGGTGGCGGCAGGCGAACAGGTGTTTGTGCAGGTGAACACCGAGAAGGTGTCCGAGTTTCTCGGCAAGCCGCGCTATCGTTTCGGTGTCAAAGAGGAGAAAGACGAGGTGGGCGTGGCGATGGGGCTGGCGTACACCGAGTTCGGCGGTGATGTGATGGCGGTAGAGGTCGCTATCGTGCCCGGACACGAGGGGCGATTGCTGCTCACAGGGCATCTGGGCGAGGTGATGAAAGAGTCCGCTCAAGCGGCGATGACCTACATCCGCTCACGGGCGATTCACCTCAGTATCGACCCGGAGTTCTATCGCAATCGTGACATCCATATCCATGTGCCGGAGGGTGCAATCCCGAAAGACGGTCCCTCGGCAGGCATTACGATGGCGACGGCACTGGCTTCCGCACTGATGGGGCGTCCCGTGCGGCGCGATATTGCGATGACGGGCGAGATTACACTGCGCGGGCGCGTGCTGCCGGTGGGCGGCATCAAGGAGAAAGTGATTGCGGCGCACCGCGCGGGCATCTACGAGGTTATCCTGCCCGCGGAGAACGAGCCCGACCTGGACGACATTCCCGAACACGTGCGTGAGCAGATGACCTTCCATCTCGTGCGCCACATGGACGAGGTGCTGCCGTTGGCACTTGCGCACGGCGAGCGTCTGGAAGATCGTCTCAAAGACGCTGAGCGTGCGGAAGTGATGGTTTAGTGTTATCGGCGAGGGCTTAATGCTGTGCGCTTGGTTGTACGCAAACTGACGGAGCCTATGTCTTGAGTCGTCGGCGGGGACGCCGACGCTACACTATGCACTCGCGTAGCGTCAGCGTTCTCGCTGACGCAGAATAGAGCATGCTAGCGTGTCGGCGGGGACGCCGCGCTACACAATGCACTTGCGTAGCGTCAGCGTCCTCGCTGACGCAGAATGGAGCGTGCTAGTGTGTCAGCGGGGGCGCCGACGCTACACTATGCAGTCTCGTAGCGTCAGCATCCTCGCTGACGAAAAAATAGGGGGCGGAACCCCGTTAGACTATTTGCAATGCCTTAGTATTTGAGACACCTAAAACTGCACTCCCAACCGCAAACTCCCTGAGTAGTTCGGGCGTTGTTGGGGCTGGATGTCGTTGCGGGGCAGCAGCATTTGCATCTCCGCCGACAGGTAGAAACCCGACAGCTGGCGCGTGAGTCCCAGTCGGAGGGCGGCTTCGCGAAGGAAGGCGTCGCGCTCCCACTCCGATTGCTGGTAGCTCAACCCCAGAATGGTGGCGGCGTCGAGCTGTTTGCGCAGACTGAGTGTGTACCGCCGCTCGGTCAGAAACTGTCCGATGTGGTTTTGCTCTAAGTAGCCCGCCTCCAGATTCCACGCACCCTGACTCCAGCGGAGGTGATACTGCTCGGTTTGTAGGGGCTGCGGCGCGCTCTGATGGAGCGGATGTTGTGCCACTTGCCCACTGAGCGACAGCCCGCTGCCGAGGCGCCAATCCCACTGAAGATGCTGACTACGCAGGTTCAGCCCGCGTAGCCCCTGATACTCGCGTCCGCGCAAGGTGAGCTTCAGGTGGTCGCTGGGCTGCGCCTGAATCTGGACGCCACGCATTTGCCCGGCGTCTTCAATCGCCTCGAACTCGCCCCCAATCCGCAAGCGGGGGTCTAACTGCGCTTGTAATCCCAGTTGCGCCGCGCGCTGCTGAGCGTCTTCGCGCCAGCGTTGCTCCAAGCTGACGCTGCCCTGCACATTTGCGGTTCCGAAGCGCATCCCCACAGCGCTCTCTTCCGCGCGTCCCGATTGCGAGTCGTCCACTGTGCGGTGGCGTAGCTCCACGCCCTGTCCCAACTGCGTGCGTACTTGGGTTTGCTGGATAGCGCGCTCGCCCTGCGTTTTGGACTCCTGCTCGAGCTGCATGCGCACCGTGTCGGTAGGCTGCATCTGAACGCGCGCGCGGTCGACCACCTGAGTTGGCTGATTGCCCAAGTCGGCAATCTGACGCTCTAAGCTGAACTGAATTTGTTCAAGTTTATAGTCTAAACCTGCACTCCAGCGTTGCTGGGCATGCTGATTGGGCAGCAGGGGGTCGTACAGGCTCCACTGGAGGCGTGTACGGAACTGCCCGTCGGGCTGATAGAGCAGGTTCGCCTCGGCGGTTTGCTGCCCACTGATCAGTCCATAGGGCTTGGCGTCGCCGAAGTCTCTGTCCACGCGGCTGAATCGGAACCCACCTTGCCAGCCGGTGTCGGTGCGCCACTGTGAGCGGAGTTGCAATAGGGCGGGGGCGTCGCCGCCATAAGGATTACGGAACAGATAGAGCGCCTCACCCTCACGCCCTTGCTCTTGCCAAGCGGCACGCAGCCCCAAATCGGTGGTAGGACGGTTGAGGTTGCCTGTGATGCGCCCACGCAGGCTCAGCGATGCGGGTCCACGCCGCGCCAACTCGGTCTCCAGTGCAATATCGGTATTCGTGTTGCGCTGCGATACGCCCGACTGAATGCGATAGCTCACCCGCGCGACCTGACCCGGGTGCAGCGCGTGCATAAAGCGTATCTGCCCTGCAGCGTAGTCAATCGCATAGTCCACATCGCGCGTGAGCCAGCGAGTCTCTATCAGCACAATTTCGGAGCGTTCCATGATGCGGTTCCATGTGAGCGTATAGGGACCTGCTGCGCCCCGCCCCGTGATAGTGTCCGAGATCCACTCTTGCGATGCTGCACTCCCCAACACACACGCCATCCATAGCGTCCAGATTACCCCTCTCATCCTATATATTAGAGTACCCGATTAATGCAGGAATTGTTTCAGGCATGGTGTATCATGAGTAGTGTGCGCCTACTGCGTCCGAACTCTGCAGAGTGCGTCCGAATGCCGATAATAAGCACAGTATGAGTCGATTGGCAGGGCGATGGCTGAGGTGCACGCAAGCGATGGCAGCGGCGCACGCGACGACGCGACCTACGCGCCCACAGCAAGGAGGTGCGAAGTGTTAAATACCTTAGCGAAACCTGGATCGCCCGCGCGCGGATTGCTGATAGTGCTTTCGGGTCCTGCAGGCGTGGGCAAGGACACGCTGATCGAGCAGTGGCAATTGGTCGCGCCCAACGTGCGCCGACTGGTCACTTATACTACGCGCCCACAAACCGCCGACGAGAGGCACGGGCTAGATTACTACTTCGTGACGGAAGAGGAGTTCCGGGCGTTGCGCGAGGAGAACGCGTTTCTGGAGTACGCGGAGGTGCATGGCAACTGGTACGGCACGCCTCGTCGTGAGATGGAAGCCTTGCGCGATGCAGGACGCGATGTCGTGCTGCGAATTGATGTGCAGGGCGCGATGCAGGTGCGCGCGCAGTTCCCAGAGGCAATACTGATTTTCATCGCGCCTCCCTCGATTGAGGAGTTGGAGCAACGCCTGCGCCGACGCGCCCGCGACGATGAGGAGTCGATCCAGCTGCGCTTGATGAACGCCCGCGAGGAGATGGAATATATCCCCCGATACGACTACTTAATTATCAACGACGATTTGAACCGCGCGCTGGAGACGCTGCGCTGCGTGATTATCGCCGAGCGGCATCGCGTGCGGAACTTGAATCTGGAGGGATAACATGCCTCAGAGCCGTTCGTTGCCGAGCCGAAGCGCGACGCGCGAGTCTGCCTATGTGACGCATCGTATCGGCAGGCTGATAGAAACCACGCGCCCGACGCCCATTTACGCGCAACCCAGCCCCCAGAGCCGCGTATTGTATCCGCAGGTGGGGGCACGATTCTACCTAATGATGGCGCAGCAGCGTGGGTCGTGGTGCGGCGTGCTGATGATGAACGGCGCACTCGGCTGGGTCGCCAAAAGTGCGGTCAAGTTCACGTCCTTCGATGTTGTGTATACCCTGCCACGCGGGGCAGACCCTGCGCATGTGACGCGCCTCGCGATGCGCTTTCTGGGTGTGCGCTACCGCTGGGGCGGCAACGACCCACGCACTGGGATGGATTGTTCAGGGTTTGTCAAAATGATTTACGAGCAGATGGGCGTCTCACTGCCTCGACGCGCCCGTGATCAGGCGAAAGTGGGCGTTCCTATCACCCGCTTCGAAGATTTGCGCCCCGGCGACCGACTCTACTTCGCCGTGAAGGGCAAAGAGATCGACCACACGGGTATCTACATCGGCGATGGATATTTCATTCACAGCGCTCGCTCACGCGGCGGTGTGGATGTAGACCACTTGAGCCATCCGACCTATCGGCGGAGTTTGGTTTCGGCGCGGCGTTGAAAGCACGGTAGCGATTTCACCCCGTGATAAACACTTCTGAAATCGGAAGTGTTTTGCAGGAGCGATTGGTAATCACAAACTTGTGGTTGCGAACCGCTCCTGTAGTCACTCACACCAGTGGCGTCTTACCCGGAATCGGTACAGGGTCTTGCGGCGCGGGCGAGTCGTAATTGATATTCATCACACGCTCCACAAGGTTCAGCTTCGAGTTCATCGCTGCCTCCCACGTCACAGTCTTGCCTGTGTATGCCGACATGCGCCCCATAATCGCAGTAAGCGTGCTTTCGGCAATCGTGCGCGTCTCGTTAATCGGGTTGCCCTTTCGCAGGCTTTCAATCAGCACGCGATGCTCTTCCACATAGGGGTTGAGCCACTGTCTGCCGGGTTCCCAAGTCTCCTTGCCGCGCACGTAGAAGTTGGTGAACTGCTCCAGCAGCGCGGTTCCTTCCGAGCCGACCACAAAGTTTGATACGCGGTTCGCGGTGTTGTCCATCTGGCGGCACATCGCCAGCACGCGCACGCCGTTGGGATATTCGTACTCTATCGCGAAATGGTCGTACACATCGCCGTATTCGGGCGTGGTACGAGCTTGGCGTCCACCCATGCCCAGCGCGCGCGTCGGTACACTGCCCATCACCCAGTTCATTACGTCGATATTGTGAACGAACTGCTCCACGGGCTGGTCACCTGCAATCCAGTTATAAAACAGCCAGTTGCGCAGTTGGTACACCATGTCGCTCCAGCCTTGCTCGCGTGGTTTGGGGGCTGGGCTAGCGGCGTTGTAGTAGGCGTAGGCGGCGCGCAGCTCGCCGATATGCCCTGCGCGAATACGCTCAATCACGCCTTGATAGCCCGGATGCCAGCGATACTGCGTACCCGGCATCACGCCGAGCCGTTTCTGCTTGGCAATCTCGTCTCCGCGCAGCACCATCCGCACGCCTTCGGGACAGACCGCCACCGGCTTCTCCATAAACACATGCTTGCCCGCCTCCATCGCCGCGAGGAAGTGCACCGGTCGGAACGCCGGCGGCGTGCAGAGCAACACCAAATCGATGCCACTTTCTAATACTTTTTTGTAGGAGTCGAACCCTAGAAACCGTCGCTCGGAGGGAGCCTGCACGCGGTCGGAGAACTGCTCCTTGAGACCCTCGTAGCTGGCGTTGAGGCGGTCTTCAAAGATGTCGCCCAGTGCCCAGATGATTGTGCCCTCGTCGGCGCGGAGGCAATCGACCGCCGCGCCCGTGCCGCGCCCCCCACAGCCGACCAAGCCGACCTTGATTCGGTCGGAGCCTTGCGCGTGGGCAAACTGTGCAATCGGCAGCGCGCTCAACGCGACGCCCGCCTTCAGAAATTCCCTGCGTGTGAGTGTGTGGCTCATAGGGATATAGGTACGCGATTAGCAAAGCGATTCCTGCAGGAGAACTGCCCTGTGAAGTGTATTCCTGGTTCATGCAAGCGCAAAGCGTAGGAAGCGCACTGCCCGCAGGTTTCGAACTGGACGCTCGGGGCTACCGTATCGACCGAGTGTTGGGGCAGGGAGGCTTTGCAATTACCTATCTGGCGCACGACACAGCGCTGCAACGCCCTGTAGCCGTGAAGGAGCTATTTCCCGACGGCTGCGTGCGCGATGTCGCAACGCTGAATGTGCTGCCGCAACGACTCTCGCTCGCCGATTTCCAGCAGATTCGCCAGCGGTTTTTGGAAGAGGCGCAGTTGCTTGCCTCGCTTTCGCATCCGAACATCGTACGCGTGTTCCATGTGTTCGAGGAGCACAACACGGCATACATCGTGATGGAGTACCTGAAGGGGCACACGCTCATTGAGTGGCTGCGCGTGAAAGGAGGCTACCTGCCTGCAGCAGAGGCGATTGAGTGTGTCCTGCAAATCTGCGACGCGCTGGAAGCCGTCCACCAGCGCGGCTACCTGCACCGTGACATTAAGCCCAGCAATATCATCCGCACAGACGACGGGCGGATGGTGCTAATCGATTTCGGCACGGCGCGTCAGTTCGCGGCGGGCAAGACGCAAATGCACACAGTTATTCTAACGCCCTCCTATGCGCCGCTGGAGCAGTATGCCGCCAGCGCGCAGTATGACGCTCGCACTGATTTGTATGCGTTGGGCGCGACACTCTATCACCTGACGACGGGCATGCCGCCGCTTCCCGCGACCGACCGTGCGCAGGGATTCACTTTGCCGCCGCCCCATACGATTGCGCCTCACATTAGTCCTGCCCTAAGCCACGTAATTCTGCATGCGATGGAGCTAAAACCCGACGATCGCCCGTCCTCTGTGCAGGCGTGGGCGAACAAACTGCGTGCCGTGCAAGCCGTTTCAGCTGCGTCTGCCGCCCCTGTGCCCAGCGATTTGATCGCACTGGTTGAAACTGCCCTGCCTAACGCGCTTATCCGCCTGCCTGCCGGCGTGTATCAGTTGAACGCCCCGTTGGTCATCAAGAAGCCCCTCACCATACACGGCGACGGCAGCGTGCAAATCCTTTCCGACGCACCCGATTGCGCTCTGAAAATCACCACTTCAGAGCAGGTATCGCTGGAGAACTTGCAAATTAGCCACCAAGGCAGTCAGAGCGTGGATTTGCTGCGGGTTGAGGCAGGCGTTGTGTATCTCCGACAGTGTGTGCTGCAAGGAGCGCGCTGGGATGCCCAGTCCAAAACAGGCGGTAGCGGGCTGTACCTGCTGAATCACGCGCAGGCGACCGTCGTCCAGACAGCGTTTATTCAGAATGCCCACAGCGGCGTGCAAGTGGCAGACCACGCCCGCTTGCAAGCCCAGCAGTGCCGCTTCGAGCAGAACCGCTACGGCGTGCTGGCGACCGATAAAGCCTATGCCGACCTGCGCGAGTGCGAGTTTCGGCAGAACCATGACGGCGTCCGCGCTCGCAACCACGCACGCGTAGACACCCTGCGCAATCGTGCTGAAGAGAACCTGCACAGTGGCATCGTGTACGCCGACAGCACCACGGGATTCGTGATCGAGAATGCCTGCCTACGCAACAAGTGGGGGCTATGGGTCGACGAGACCGCCAAGCCCCTCCTCCAGCACAACCATTGTAAGGACAACCACCTAATGGACTGCTACGACGGACGCGCGTAGCACGGACATTCTTGTCCGTGTTATGAGGGGAAGTGTCTCCAATATTTGCCGTGCTGCTCGATATGCCTAATCAGCGCGGCGTAGTGCGAGGGCTTTCCGCTTTTGGGCAGGCGTGCCCCTCGCAGTATGTTTTCGTCGCCCAGCACAATCAGTAGCTGGCGTGCCCGCGTGAGCGCAACGTTCAACTTCCGATCCACGCTCTCATCTTCGTTGAGTGCCTGTAGGAACTCCATTTGGCGCGACGTTGAAACCGCAAGCGAGAGCAGGATTACCTCGCGCTGACTGCCTTGATACCGTTCGACGGTGTCAACGGTGATGTTCTGTAGGTATGGGGGTAGGCACTCGTAAATCTGCGCTGCTTGGGCGCGGAACGGTGTGATAACCCCCAGCGTGCGCTCAGGCTCGAACGGGATACCGTTGCGTTGGCACGCCTGATAGATGGCTTCGGCAATCTTGGCGACGCGCTGCGCTTCGATTTCGTGATTGCGCTGGGCGCGCTTGCCCGACGGGGGCGAAGGGATAAACACCACCTGCGCCGTCGCCAGCTCGCGCTCCAACTCGCACGGGGAGTGCGCCACCAGAAACGAGTTGCCCGCCTGTTGATGCGCCAGCCCCAACGAGCGGAGTCGCCCGCCGTAGAATTGCTGACTGGGGAACTCGGCAATTCGGGGGTGCATGCGCGCCTGTTCCTCCAGCATGCCGTATGCCCAATCCCAGTTGTTGCGCTCGCACTGCGCCCACAATCGCTCGAAAATGGACACGCGAAAATCCGACACGCCAATCTGCAACAGGCGCGCATCTTGCACGCGCGTCTGCTGTGGTGGCTGGACAACCACAGCGGGCAGCTGGTTCTGGTCGCCAATCAGGATGAACCGCCGAACCTGCGACAAAATACCCACCAAGTGCGGCTCCAGCAGTTGTGAGGCTTCATCGACAATCGCCACATCGAACTGTTTGCGACTGAGCAACTCTGGTGTGTTCAAGCAGCTCGATACTGTGGAGACGATTATCCGTGCTCGATTTAGCCGATTACGCAGCTCTTTTACGCCGTATTGTTGTGCAATATAGTCCACGCTTTTTTCGGGATCGATGGACACATCCAGTGCATCGAGGCTGCCCAGCCGCAGGTAGTCCATATCGTTGAGAGCGCTGCAAATCTCATTCACGGCACGGCGAGTGAATGCAAGCAGCAGAACCGTCTCGTTGGTGTATTTCATCAGGAAGTGAACCATCGAGCGCAGCATTACGTTCGTTTTGCCAGTGCCGGGCGGTCCTTGAAGCAGGAAATATTCAGGTGCGGAGAGCGCACGACACAGCAGTTCCCTCTGCAGAGGAGTGAGCCGTTCAAACACTTCGTCGTTCGGCATCTGAACAAGTTGTTTCGGCTGTTGAGGTGCGATTTGTCCCAGCAACAGGTCGCGCCGTGTTGGTGATGCACTGAGAAAGTCGGAGAGGGAACGGTACAGCGTTAGGAAGTTCACATCCATCAGGTCAGGCTCAATCGCCCACACACCGTCCAGTGATTGCACATACGTCGTGCGGAGCTTGACTTCCACCTCGCAGGTGTCGCGACGCATCGCCTTGATTGTGCCCTTCAGGATGGGCTGGTGCAGAACGGGCTGATAGGGATGCGTGTCTTGCCGATACAGCACGACAATATCGCCCTCGCGGAAGCTGGAGACGCGGTATTCGGGCGGGAACTGGAGCGTGACAAGGTTCTCGTGCGGGTCGTAGCCGATAGTTTTGCATTCGGCGATGACGCTGTAGGCGCGCGCTTTTTCGGGGATAGTTTTGCGCCATAGGTCAGCGAAGCCGTCGCTTCGTTCGCCTTGCCAGTCGCCGCTGCCAAGCCGTGCCAGCAGATGCTCGCGTGCCACAAAGCCCACAAATGCTTCAAAGTAGGCTCGTTCAAAGTTGCGCGCGCTGCGCAACGCAGATTGAAAAGTTTCAAGCGATCCTTGCATATAGCGGGGCACCTCCTGAGGCTCAAGTTGCAGCAGCTTGTTCAGCAGTTGTCCGGGCGACTTCGCCAGCGTAAACTCGATATCTGCCAGTTGGTTGCGCAGTTGAATCAAGACGCGATGCCGAGCGCGATCTTCAGGAACCGCTCGCAGGGCGTTATTAGGTTCGGCTTTGGTATACAGCACGCCCGTCGTCGCCCTAATCTGCCCTTCCGAAAAGGCTTCCAACATCAGTTGGTACAGTTGCGCCTGCGCCGCGTTGTTGGGCCAAACATCGTTCTTGGGCACTGTGCCGCTCTTCAGCTCGAACAGTCCATACTCGGTAGGCACGTTGGTGTGCAGATGCAGCAAGGTATCCAGACGCCCCTGAACGCCGTACCGGGGCGCGAGGATGGTTGGCTCGATGTAGATTGGCTTTGCACGCCATTGCTTTACGAGCGCGCTGAGTGTGTTGAAATGTGGGGTGATGATCTTGGCGCGTAAATCCTCTATAAACTGGGGTGCGTCCGCTGAGGGCAGCAATACCAGCCGAGCCGCGTTCCGTGTACATGATTTCTCGAAGCAACGGTCGAAGTCCGCCTGAGGCTTTTGCAGCAGCTCGTCGTATAAATCGTTCACGATGTTGCCCACCATCTTCTCTTCGGATAAACTGGAGCGCAGAAACCGCCCCAGCAGGAACGCCCACGGGTTGTGCCCCTGATGTGTCACGCCTTCGGCGACATCTGTGACGTTGAGCAACAAGTCCGGCTCAACAATCACGAAGCTATCGTTCGTGGCGACGAGAGCGTTGCCCAAAACGCCCAAGCCCAGCGCGCTGAACACCGCGTTTTGCCAAATAGGAGTATGCGCCCACTGATCTTGCAACAGTACCGTTACAATACCGATGTTATCCGGCTCTTCCACACGGCAGCGCAGGCGGATGTAGGTTCGCCCACGCGCGTCTTTTGTCGATTCAGGCGGATCCATCACGCAAGCGCGCAGATAGGGCAGCTTGGTCAGCGCAGCGGCGCGACGCGGAGGGAACTGGGAACTAGCGCACAGTTGCATTAACCCGTTCGGAATAGGCTGCTTACTCAGATACTCCGTCAGGCGTGCCAGCGCGTGCGCACTTGCAAGCACGTTATCTTGAGCCACCGCAGGCGCGTTCGAGCGAGTCAACCTGCGGAAGCTGTCCACTTGCCACGCCAAATCGTCGGGAATCTGGAATTTGGTCTGCACATACGCCCAACGCGCCGCATTATCTGAGAACACATATGGCTCTGCAAGTGTCAACTCGCGAACCATCGTGTCGAACCCCTGACGCAACAGGAAAATGCGCTCCGCGTCTTCCAGCTCCAGCGTTAGAGCTTGCTCGATGAGCTCGTAAAGTTCACCCGCGTTAACCAAAGCCTGCACCGTCTATCTCTCCTTATCAATCTTACCCAATAGATACATCAGACTCATATAACTGTACTCGATTTCCACTATGAAGTATTTTGCTTGTCTTCAGTGGTTTTGCCCCAAACCCCCTCTCCCGCAATCGGAGGAGGGGAATAAGCAAAAGGTGGGTATAATCTTCTCGGAGGTTATCTCAACCAATGTTAGAAACGCCTATACGCACCGAGCGCG
>CAYVKB010000066.1:0-13165 GCA_964451985.1 uncultured Fimbriimonadales bacterium
GCGCCGTTTTTGAGCAAGATAAAATCGGGTCTACCGATGACCACGCATTTGGGTTCATGGACGAATTTGGCGTTGGGGTCTAACTCGGCAGCAGCTGGAGCAGCACGTGGTGATACGAGAGTTCACCAGTCGCCTGTGCTTTGCCTTGGATGGTGCGCAGGGCGTCCATGTAGCGTTTGAGCGCGTGGGCAAGTTGCATCAGCAGGAAGAGTATACCCCCCTGCCCCCTAAGTCGCTTTTTCGGAGAGCGGGGCGAGCCGCTTCTGCAACATTTGCTGGAGCACCTCGACCTTGAGCGGTTCGGAGAGGTAGTCGTTCATGCCGTGTGCGCGATTACATAGTCAGTGCCGAAAGTGTCGAATGCCTGTGAACACCATCACGATGCCGGTTTCGTTGGCAGCAGCAATGACTTCGGGGTCTCTTTTGGAGCCGCCGGGCTGAATGATGGCGCGAACACCTGCCTGAGCAGCGAGGTCGATGCTATCGGGAAAGGGGAAAAAGGCATCAGATGCCAGGGCTGCACCGCGGGCGTGGTTGCCTGCTTGCTGCAAGGCAAGTCGCACGGAGCCGACGCGATTCATTTGCCCTGCGCCCACGCCACGCACTACGCCACCTTTGGCAACCACAATCGCGTTGGACTTTACGTGCTTAACGACGCGCCATGCGAAGTGCAAGTCTGCCCATTCGCTTTCGGTGGGGGTGCGCTCGGTGACCACTTGGAGCGCGTCGGGGTTCCAGTCCAGCGTGTCGCGTTCGGTGTAAAGGACACCCCCCGTAAGGCTGCGCAGCGCGTAGCCATGCAGTCGGGCAGGTGGCGCGAGTTCGCCCGTGCGCAGCAGGCGCACATTCTGTCCCCAGCCTTTACGCTCCTGAAAGATGGGCAGCGCGTCGGGCGTGAACTCCGGCGCGAGGATGACCTCGAAAAAAGTTCCCGGCGCGACCATCGCCTCGGCGGTTTCGCGATCAATAGGGCGGTTGCACGCCACGATGCCGCCGAACGACGACACAGGGTCAGTCTCCAGCGCAAGCAGAAAGGCTTCCGTGAGGCTCTCGCTAATCGCAACCCCGCAGGGGTTCGTGTGCTTGATGATGGCGCATGCAGGCTGTTCAAACTCGCGAACCAACTCCAGCGCAGCGTCGGCGTCGAGCAAGTTGTTGTAGGAGAGTTCCTTGCCCCAGAGTTGCTGGACGGTGGCGATGCAGCCTGCGGGGGCGAGCGGCTCAGTGTAGAATGCCGCCTGCTGGTGCGGGTTCTCGCCGTAGCGCAGGCGTTGGGCAAGACGGAAAGTGGGCGTCAGTGTTTCGGGCAGCACGCCCTCGGGGTCGTAGCGGCGGAACCACTGGGCAATCAGCGCGTCGTAGTCCGCCACATGGGCAAACGCGCGGGCTGCCAGCAACGCGCGGTCGGCGCGGCTCAGCCCCTCCACCTGTAGGCGCGCCAAAGTCCACTCATAATCGGCGGGGCGCACAATCACCGCAACATGCTCGAAATTCTTGGCGGCGGCGCGAATCAGCGTGGGACCGCCGATATCGATCTGTTCAATCTGCTCGGCTTCGGATGCGCCCCCCCGCAACGCTTGCTCGAACGGATAGAGGTTCACCACCACGAGTTCAATCGGCGTCAGGTTCAGCTGCTGTAGGGTCTGCTGGTGTTCGGGCAGGCTCAGGTTCGCCAGAATCGAGGCATGAATGCGCGGGTGCAAGGTCTTCACGCGCCCGTCCAAGATTTCAGGGAAACCTGTCCAGTCGCTAACCTCCTGTACAGGCAAGCCCCACTCACGCAGGGCGCGTGCCGTACCACCTGTGGAGAGGAACTGAAACCCCAGCGCGTGCAAGCCCCGTGCGAACGGCTCCAAACCAGTCTTATCCGAGACGCTCACCAGCGCGATTCGGGATGGCATAAGTGTAGGATACCTAATCGTTCAAGGGATGAACGATGGCGCAGATTGGCTGCACGGGGCAACAAGGTCTCGTGGATAAGCAAGCGCAAACTGATGTTCTTCACGACGAACGATATGCCGGCGAGGTGAACGAACGCGCGCGTCTGCGCTATGAATGGCTTGACCAATAGGGAGCAGCGAGCGAGTAAAGGGTCGTATTATCCCCATAACAACTCCAGTAGCAACTCTTCATAGCGGGCGCGCAGCGCGGCGTTTGCATAGCCAATCCAGCCAACCGGCGCACGGATGTCCAGCGGTGCACGCAACGGCTCGCCGTGTAAATCAGTAATCTGCACGCCCAACTCCTGCGCAATCAGCGCGGTGCAAATGTCATACGGGTGGCAGGTAAGCGGCGAGATGGGCAGCCCCATTCGCACAAATGCCCACGGGCGCAGGTCGGCAATCAAGCGGTCGCGCCCACTCATCAACTCAAACAACTGCCCGCCCGTGGAGGCGTACTGGTCTTCGAACACGCGCGGGTTAACGCTCTCACCCAGCGCACGCGCCCAGAACTCCGACTCGAGCGCTACAATCGTGCGCTTGCCTTCTGGGAACAGCTTCACAAACGAGGCGAAGCCGTGTTCCAGCGTCTCGGCGCGACTGGGCGTTAGGCGCGTCGGCTCGATGGCGCCCGTGAGCATATTGTGCAGTTCGGCGTGCGCGCCCTGCCCCCGCGCCGCCCACAAATGATACGCCAGATAGTGCCGCGTGGTGGGTAGCTCCGTCTGCATCGCCAGAATCACATGCTCCAGAGTCGTCTCGCGTCCGAAGTTCGGCGCAATCGCACTCAGCAGCCACGCGCTGCGCTTGTCGTACATCAGCGGGCGCGTGCCGTCGATGGGGTCGACAATGAGCAAAAACTCCGCCTCGCGCGCAGGTGTACCTTCAGGCAGGGGGTACCAGCCATCGTCGCTAATCCCCTCAGCAATCAGCACGAATGGCGATTCTTGCGCCCACTCCCGACACAGGTCGATTAATAGAGTCTCTATATGCGCATCGATAACGTACTGCGTGTCGCCGCCCGCATCGTGGCTCACCTGTGCCAACGCCGCAGGGTTCTGGGAACGCATGTGCCGATACAAGTGGTCGCGCAACCGCAGGTGCAACTGACGCAAACGGTTTTGGTAAAAACTCAACTCGCGGCTCAGCAGCAGGCTCATGATGCCACGATTCTACCCGCCCAATAAGGTATAATGAGGTCAAGATGGTTATGCGTTCAAATGTAGGCGATGTTGTCAAGATTGATGGCTCTTATGGCGAAGGCGGCGGGCAGATACTAAGGACAGGATTAGCCTTATCGATGATTACGGGACAGCCCGTGGAATTTTATAACTTGCGCGTCAAACGCCCGAATCCGGGACTGCAACCCCAGCATTTGACTGCCATCCACGCTGCATCCACCATCAGCAACGCCCGCGTCTCGGGCGCGATGATCGGTTCCACTGAGCTGCTCTTCGAACCCGGCGACGTCGCAGGCGGCGAGTTCCTGTTCGACATCGAGGACATATCGGGTCAAGGCTCTGCAGGCGCAGTCGCACTGATTGCGCAGACCGTACTGATACCACTCGCGCTCAAGGGGCAATCCGCCAAAATCACGCTCCTCGGCGGCACGCACGTGGGTTGGAGTCCTGGAACCGACTATATTGAATATGTCTACCTACCCGCGCTGCGCCATTTCGGTGTCGAGGCGC
This sequence comes from uncultured Fimbriimonadales bacterium, assembly GCA_964451985.1. Taxonomy (GTDB): domain Bacteria; phylum Armatimonadota; class Fimbriimonadia; order Fimbriimonadales; family GBS-DC; genus GBS-DC. Next base: position 3,632 of record CAYVKB010000066.1, read on the forward strand.
GTATCGAGACCTTAGAGGCGGGGTTCTATCCGCGCGGCGGTGGACGCACTGTACTGTATGTGGAACCCGCACAACTGCCCCTCAAGCCCATCGACTGGCGCGAACGCGGCAAACTCAAACGGGTTCGGCTCATCTTCACCCTCTCGAACCTGCCCGAAGGCATCCTCAAGCGGGGCGACCAAGCGGCTGAAACGTTGATTGGGCTGATGGGCTTGCAGCCAGAGTTTGTACATCGTATACTGCCCTCACGCGGGTTTGGACTGTCTGTCACGCTCACGGCTGAAGCGGAACACGGCTACGCAGGCTTTATAAGGCTTGGCAGGCGCGGCATCGCCATCGAACAGGTCGTGGAAGAGGCTTGGAACGAGTTCTTGGCATGGGCGAAAACCCGCGTGGCGGTCGATTACTTCCTCGCTGACCAAATTATCTTGCCCGCGCTCTTCGCCGACGGCTCCAGCGCGTGGACAACTCATCGCGCCACCAGCCACCTGCGCACGCTGCTCTGGCTCGTGCCCCAAATGGTCAAAACAGGCGTCGAACTCACCCATCTGGCCGAAGGAACCTTCTCGGTGCGAATTATGCCCGGCGAGGAGAACATCAACATCGCCACGAACGGCAAATCCTCATACATCAACATAGAATCGGAGTCGCCAGAGCTCTGAGTCGCGTTCCAGGTGCAGCCCGTGATAGGTAACCGATTTCACGGGCGCGCCATCCCACTCCAGCTCCTGCGGCGTAATCGATCGATAATGCGCCCGCGCCCGCGCCTGCCAGCGTCCATCTGCAAGATTCTCCACCGATACCTCACTATACTGGCTGAACAGCCGATGGTGCACCTCGAATTGATACACCAGCTCGTTGAGCCACTTCACTATCAGCATCTCCAAATCGGGTGCTTGTACGCTAATTTCCACGCTCTCTGTCGGAGGATAAGCATCGGGATTAATCATCAGATGGAACAACCCCCGCGCTGCCGTCTCAACCAACTCCGGCAAACTGCTCGCCTCCACCTCCAGCCCCTTATCCGCCGTGTGTTCCACAATATGGAACGCGCCCATGCCGGAAGTATACCTTGAGGTACACTATAACTGACTTGGAGGCTGGTATGAAAACAGGTAAGCGCACACGCACTACAACGAACTCGAAACCGACGCGACGGGCATATACCCCGACCCCGCAGGAGATTATCGATTTATATAAACAGATGCTCTTCATTCGCCGATTTGAAGAACACTGCGACAAAGCCTATCGTCAGGATAAAATCGGCGGCTACTTACACCTGTACATCGGGCAGGAAGCGCTGGCGTTGGGCTTCATTCACCACCTACGCCCGGAAGACCGCGTGCTAGGGCACTATCGCGACCACGCCTACGTGCTGGCGCTGGGCAGCGACCCGAACGCCGTAATGGCGGAACTGTACGGTAAGGTCACAGGGCTATGCCGTGGCAAGGGTGGCTCGATGCACCTGTACGACAAAGCACGCAACTTTCTCGGCGGCTACGGAATCGTGGGCGATGTGACAGGTATCGGCACGGGTGTCGCCTTCGCCCAGAAATACCAAGAAACAGGCGGCGTCACCCTCTGCTTCTTTGGCGACGGAGCAATGAATGCGGGGCTGCTGCATGAATCACTCAACATCGCAGGGCTATGGAAACTGCCCGTGATTTACATCGTGGAGAACAATAAATACGCTATGGGCACACCCATCGAACTCCATTCCGCCGTGCCGAACCTCGCCCAACGCGCCAGCGTGTACGGTTTCCCCAGTAAGCAAATCGACGGTATGGACATCTTCACCGTACTGGATGAGGCGAAAGCGATTATCGACCACGTACGCGAACATCGGGAACCGTATTTCATCGAGGCAATCACCTACCGATTCGTAGGTCACGGCGCAGCCGACATCACCGACCCCGGCTCGTACCGCACCCGCGAGGAAGTGGAACAGTGGCGCAAGCGCGATCCGCTGAACAATCTACAATCCTACCTGCTGGAACACGAACTTGCCACCGAAGCCGACCTGAAACAGTGGGACGAACAGGCGCGGGCGCGCGTGGCGGAAGCCGCCCGCTTCGCCGACGAAAGCCCCGACCCCGACCCCAGCGAACTCTATCAACACGTGCTGGTGGAGTAAGCAAAAAAAATTTCGGAGGCGTTCGCAACCGCGAATCGCCTCTACAAATTCTTCCGCTGCCACTCCCTCAGCAACTCAGGCACGCGGGGATCCAGCAGCACATTCTCCACAAACAGCGCGTACAGCGGGTCGTCTTTCAACTGCGACACATCCACCCGCGCCGACTCCAACGCCTCCTTGCTGCGCTTAATCATATATTGCATCTGCTCCTCCGTAAAGTTCGGTTTGAGTTCCGTCGCGACCTCGCTAACCACCTGCGCCCGCAACTGACGCCGTTTCTGCGCTGCGTCGGTTTCTAAGCGTTTAATTGTCTCCAGAAACTCTTTGGGCAGGCTCTTGCCGCGCGAGGTATCCTCACGAATTCTCAAAATCTCGTCTTTACGGTTGCGCAGCTCCTTTGCCTCTTCCTGAATCAGGCGTTCCAGCTGCTTGTAGGCGCGCTCGTGGGTGGTGATTAACCGCTCGATTTGAGGCTTGGTGAGGTTCAGCGGGCGGATGTTATTGAACCAAGTGATGTCGCTCAGTGCCAGTAGCAGCTGATCCACTTCCGAAAGTGTGGGCGTGCTTGCCTGCTGTGGAATGCCGATCATTAACCCGCACACAACTGCCAGAACCCAACCAATCCGCCGCATAGTCCGATTATACCCCCGTATCCTGCGCGATTTTCGACGCGCGAGAGCGTATAATATTACAGGAGGCTCCGATGACAATCCATCGCCTGATGTACTGGATGTTTTTAGCGGTCGGTATGGTGTTGTTTGCGACCGTCGGATTCCTGTTAGCAGACCCTTTTTTGCAGGCGGTGGACAACTGGTTTTTAGGTAGTCCGCCCATCTCGCCGTTGTGGACGCGCATCGGGCTGACCACAGCAGGGCTGCTGATGGGCATTCTGGTCGCCAATCACAGCTTTCAGGTGCTGGCGCGTGTGGCGCGTCATCTCGAGGAGGCGGAACCCGACGAGAAGCTCGCGATTGGGCTGGGACTGGTCTCGGCAGCGGTGATTACCTTCGCGCTGTATCCCCTGTTGTTCGCGATAGGCGGGGCGCGGCTAGGCTGGGCACTCACGCTGCTCGCCTTCGTGATTCTGGTGTACCTAAGCATCGTGAGCTTCCTGAGCATGAAGGAATACCTGCCGCTCACCGCGCAGATGGCGCGCCGCTCCAGAGGCGTAAAGGTGCTGGATACCAGTGTGATTATCGACGGGCGCATTCGTGATATTCTGCGCACAGGCTTTCTGGAGGGCAAGCTCTATGTGCCCGGCTTCGTGTTGGACGAATTGCAATATATCGCCGACTCGGAAGACCCGCTGCGCCGCGCGCGGGGTAGGCGCGGACTCGATGTGCTAAAGCAACTGCAGGCGGATTTGGGCGAGAACATGGAAGTGCGCGTGCATGACCGCCTCGCCCCGCACAGCGGGGACGAGGTGGACGCCCGCCTTGTGCGCCTTGCAAAAGCCATGCGCGCCGACATCGTGACCAACGATTTCAACCTGAACCGCGTGGCAGAGCTGCAGGGTGTGCGCGTGTTGAATATCAACGAACTCGCCGAAGCAGTGCGCATCCACGTGCTGCCCGGCGAGGAGCTGACCGTCATTCCCATTCGCGAAGGGCAGGAGCCTGACCAGGGTGTTGCTTATCTCGAAGATGGCACGATGGTGGTAGTGGAAGGCGGACGCGAGTATCTGAATCAGGCGATTGACGTGACGGTGACCAGCGTACTGCAGTCGGCGCGAGGCAAGATGCTGTTCGCCGAGCCGAAACTTGCCTCTGGCAAATCCGAAGGAGGGATGGACTATTCTACACGCCCTTATTCTGGCGGCAGGAAGCGGCGTCCGATTCGGTAAGGGCGACAAACTGTGGCAGGTTCTTGGCGGCGCGCCTGTGTGGCGACACGCGCTCTGGCGCATCACCAGCCATCCAGCCGTCAGTTCCGCGACTTTAGCCGTCGCGCCCGACAACGCCGATCCGTATGAGGCGTACCTGCAACGCCATCCCGCTCCCAAACCCGTGCAGATTTTGCCCTGCGGCGGTGCGACCCGTCAGCAGACCGTACGCAACGCGCTCGCTCACTTGCCAGACAGCATAGAACTCATCGCCGTACACGATGCCGCACGCCCGCTGGTCAGCCACGCACTGCTGGACAGACTGATTACCACTGCCACACAACACGGCAGCGCAATCCCCGCCTTGCCTATGCAGGACACCCTTAAGCGCGCGCCAGGCGGCAAGCGCGTACAGGAGACTGCCCCGCGCGAGGGCTTGTACCGCGTGCAGACGCCCCAGATTTTTCGTGCGAGCTGGCTGATTAATGCCCACCGCGCCGCCGTTGAACAGGAGTTCGAACAAGCCACCGATGACGCGCAGCTACTGGAACGCGCCGGCTACCCCGTGTATCTTACAGAGGGCGACCCGCGCAATCTCAAGCTCACCACGCCCGACGACCTAAGCCTGCTGAGGCTCTACATGGGTGAGGGCGCGCTTACTCGTACAGGAATCGGGTATGATATTCACACGCTAACGGAAGGGCGGAAGTTGATGCTGGGAGGCGTTGAAATCGAGTATCCACTTGGGTTGCAGGGGCATTCCGACGCTGATGTCGTGCTGCACGCCATCAGCGATGCGCTGCTGGGCGCAGCCGCGCTGGGCGACATCGGACAACATTTCCCCAATACCGACCCGCGCTGGAAAGACGCCTCCAGCCTGACGCTACTGCAACACGTGGCTGCGCGGTTAGAACAACACGGCTGGAAACCGCTGCATATCGACGCGATGGTAATCGCTGAAGCGCCCAAACTCGCGCCCTATATCCCTGCCATGCGCACCCGAATTGCCCAAACGCTGGGCATTATGCCAGAGCAAGTGAGCATAAAGGCGACGACGAACGAGGGCATGGATGCCATCGGTGCACAACGCGCCATCGCCTGCCATGCCGCCGCCACCATCTACCCCGCAACAGGAGAGACCAACTATGAGTAAATCCCGACGCAAACAGGTGGAAATTGTCGATGTGACCTTTCGCAGCCCACACCAGGAACTCAACGAGGCAGAGAAGAATTATGTACGCCGCAAACTGAGCAAATTGGCACGCTTCTTCCACAAAATCTGGACGCTGGATGTAACCTACGAGCTGCTGCGCGGGCAACACAAAGTCGCTGTGCTGGTGGACGCCGACGGACAAAAGTTCCACCACGAAGAGACCGCTCCAGACTTCCGCGCTGCCGTCGACTCCGTTGTGCAGAAACTGGAGCATCAGCTGGCGCGCTACAAGGAGCGTCTACAGAAGCGCGGACGCACGCCCCGTGAGACAGTGATTGATACCGTTCTCGCCGAAGCGTCCGAAGAGGAGGAGATGCTCCTTGCCAAGCCCACCATTCGGCGCACGGTACGCATCCCCATGAAACCGATGAGCGTGGAGGAGGCGCTGCTGCAGGCGAACTTAGAAAACACGCCTGTGTATATGTTCTTTGATGCCGACGCGAACCGCCACTGCGTGCTGGTGCAAGTGGAGGAAGGCGTGTACGACCTGATTGAGGGCATCGACTAACGGGCTTTTGCGAGAGCGTACAAGCCGTTGCGTGTGCCTATCATCAGGTTGCCTTGCCATACAGCGAGTGTGTTCACCGCCGCGCTAAGCGCGACCAGCTCCGCGCGGCGTGTGGCGGTATTCAGGCGCAGCACCATCCCGCGTTCACGCCCGCCTAAGCCCACATACCAGAACACGCCCCAACGCACCAATGCCGTCGCCTGACCTACGCCGCCATAGCGCAACGCCGCGTCATCGAGGCGGAAGTCAGTGCGCTGCGCCCTGCCCGCCCCCATCGAGTAGCTGTGTAGGCTAATCGTTCCGCCGCTCGCGCTTGCCCACCAGAGCCGCGATTGCTCCAGCACAGGGGGCATTGTGACTCGCACGGGGGCACGCTCCACCACGCGATACTGGCGGTCGAAGCCCACTAACTCCTGCCCGCATCCCCACAGGCGTGTATTCGTCGCCAACAGGTACTGAAACACTTCACGGTCTACCAGTTCCCATTTGCGGCGGCTCAGGGCGTATCGATGCAGCCCCGTCGTTGACCCAATTGCCAGCGCGTTATTCCAGACTGCCAGCGCGCGCGGCTCCATATACACAGCGATGGCGACTTCGGGTGGCTCGATAGGTGTGATGCGCAGCGTCGGTGGAACCTGATACAGCCCCCAATTGCGCCGCGTCGCCACATACACCGTCATCGAAGCCGACGTAAGCGCGTTGACGGTCTCGTTTGAGAGGAAACTCGCTGTTGGCGCGCGCAGGTCGCGATACCAATACAGACCCGTCGTCGCACCCACCCATAAACCGCTTGGCGTTGCCTCCATGCAAATCACAGAGCCTCGCAGTCCACACTCTGTAATCTGCTCCTCTATTGCGGTTTCTTGAAACATATACCCTCCTACCATTTTGACGCTTACGCCTAATCAGGCGTTTCTCGATGGAACTTTAGTGGCATAAATAGGGTGTAATCGATTACTGCTTGCAGCGTGAGTGGAATATAAGCGTGCTCCATCTGCCGCCTGAATGTGTCCATCCTGCTTGCCCCGCTGACGACGACACTAATTTCCCGTGACCTGTGTAGAGCAGGGATGCTGGGGCTTCCGTGTGCGGGCGCAGCAGCAGGCATGGCGTTCAAGGAGTCGGCATATATGCTGCACGCGTAGGCACGCGCCGCCAAGTCGGAGCAAGTACACCGTGCGCGACGGGTACGCGGCGAAGGGATGGCAGACCAAGGCGCAATCTGGGAAGAGGTGCACCGTAAACAGGGCGAATTTGCCTGCTACTCGCCCACAAGCGCGCTACAAGATGTCTACGAGTATCGCCGACACGATATCGACTCGTATCTGCGCGTGTTCCATCGGCTGCCGAATCAGGCGGGTGCAGTATTCGCCGTGAACGGTGAGATTATCGGCGTAGAGGCGTTCGACTCGCCTGAAACCTTCCGCAAGATGTTCCCCAAGCTGCTGCGCAGCGACGCGCAGACAGGGATGAGCAGCCCATACCACGAGACGCGCGCGGTTCGCATCAGCGAGGTAGACAACTTCCTAAACGCCGTTGCTGACGCACCCACCGAGTTGTTCCAACCCGTCGGCTTGGGCTACGAGGCGCACCTGAACAGCGAGCATTGACTGGCTGCGCCCTGCTGCATGAGGGGCAATTGACCCACTTGCATGCCTTCCGCCGCCCCGAACGTCGCCCCACGCGCGAGTCGGAACTGGTTGGAATGTTCGAATTAAATTCTCGGAATAGATGCCGCAGCTCGTCGGCGGGGACGCCAACGCTACAACCCCAACTCGTAGCGTCGGCGTCCCGCCGACGAAAACTCCCGTAGCGTCGGCGTCCTCGCCGATGGTTCCACCCCGTAGCGTCGGCGTCCTCGCCGACGGCTTTATAACACATGCTCTGCCTATTGGTTCAATCACCCAATCGGTGCAACCTCGAACTCTCCCGCTTCCAGCGCACGCAAGAGCGCCCACGCCGTATCCAGCGCGGTAAGGCAGGGGATGCCCGTCTCTACGGCCGCGCGGCGAATAATCAAGCCCTGCTGCTCGGCGCGGCGTTCGGGACTGGGCGTGTTCACCAGCAGTTGCACACGCTTGCCCGTGATATAGTTCAACAAATCGGGCTTGCCCTGCCCGATTTTAGGCGCAACCTGCACAGGTAATCCCGCCTCCCGCAGAGCGCGGGCTGTGCCCTCAGTAGCATACAGCTGGAAACCTTTCTCGTGGAACGCACGCGCGAGTGCAACGCCTTCAGCCTTGTCCTTGTCTGCAAGCGTGAGCAGCACGTTCCCGCTGCGTGGAATGCGAATGCCTGCCGCTACCATCGCCTTATATAGGGCAGCGGCGTAGGTTCTATCGATGCCCATCACCTCGCCAGTGGAGCGCATTTCAGGTCCCAGCGCGACCTCCACCTGTTTCAGTTTGAGGCTGGAGAACACGGGGGCTTTGACGGCGATTCTGGGAACCTCATTCCCTTGTCCACTCTCGGTAAATGCAGAGGGGGAACCAACCTGCGCTGCCACTGCTAACTTCACCATCGGGACATTCGTAATTTTGGAGAGATACGGCACCGTGCGACTCGCGCGCGGGTTCACCTCAATCACATACACCCTACCTTCCTGCACCACGAACTGCATATTCACCAGCCCGCACACGCGCAACGCCTTTGCGAGGCGCAGGGCGTAGTCTCGAATCTGCGCCTGCTCCGACTCGCTCAGCGTCTGCGGAGGCACAACCGTCATGCTGTCGCCCGAATGCACACCCGCCCGCTCAATGTGCTCCATAATCGCAGGGATGATGAAGTTCTCACCGTCGCCGATAAGGTCTACCTCTGCCTCTCTGCCCTCGATGTACTTGTCCACCAGCACGGGCGCGTCGGGGAACGCCAGCACCGCCGAGTGCCAGTAGGTCTCCAGCTCCGCATCGGTGCGCACAATCTCCATCGCACGCCCGCCCAGTACATACGAGGGACGCACCAATACAGGGTAGCCCACACGATGGGCGGTCTCCAACGCATCCTCTAAAGTCAGTACAGCGCGTCCGGGCGGGCGCGGGATGCCCAACTGTTCCAGCAGCGCATCAAACTGGCGGCGGTCTTCAGCGATGTCAATCGATTCAGGTGGCGTGCCCAACAACTCAACGCCAAACGCCTGCAGCGATTTCACAAGATTAATGGCAGTTTGCCCGCCGAACTGGACGAGGACGGGAATAGAAACCTCACCCCCCGATTCCCTTTCCATAAACAGGGAGGGGGAAACACCCCCCTCTCCACGTGCGGAGAGGGAGGATGGGGGGATGAGGTTCGATTCATACTCCAACACATTCAACACATCTTCCGTCGTAATCGGGTCAAAGTAGAGCGCGTCGGAGATGTCGAAATCGGTGGAGACAGTTTCGGGGTTATTGTTCAGAATTATCGCGTAGTAGCCCAACGCGCGCAGGGTTTTGACCGCATGCACCGCCGAGTAGTCAAATTCAATCCCCTGCCCGATGCGGATGGGTCCCGAGCCAAGTACAAGGGCTTTGCACGGATGTTGGGGCGCGGGGCGGTCGGAGACGCCGTGATAGGTGCTATAGAAATAGGGCGTGTGCGCTTCGAACTCACCCGCGCAGGTATCCACCATCTTGAAGGCGGGCAGGATGCCCAGCGCTTTGCGTCCAGCGCGCACCTGCGCCTCACTCAGCCCCGTGATTTGCGACAGAAACTTATCTGAGAACTGCCACTCTTTGGCACGGCGGAGCAACTGTATCGTAGCGTCGGCGTCCTCGCCGACGAAAGCCCTCGTAGCGTCGGCGTCCTCGCCGACGGTCTCACCCCGTAGCGTCGGCGTCCCCGCCGACGCTACGAAGAACGAACTCGTCGGCGAGGACGCC
>CAYVKB010000067.1:0-2669 GCA_964451985.1 uncultured Fimbriimonadales bacterium
AACATCGGCGTGGCTTTATGAAACCTCCTTCGCCAGGGCTGGGACTTAGCCTCCGTACTTCGCCCGCAGGTTTCGCGCCGCCTGCGCCATATTTTTCAAGGCAGGCACCACCTCGTCCCACTTGCGCGTTTTGAGACCACAGTCGGGATTCACCCAGAACTGCTGCTTGGGGAACACGCGCACAGCGCGCTCGATCACAGTCTCTATCGATTCCACACTGGGTACGGCAGGCGTATGCACATCGAACGCGCCAGGACCGATCTGCCGAGCATAGTTGTAATGCTCGAACGCACTAATCACCTCGCCTTTGGCGCGCGCGGCTTCGATGGTAATCACATCGGCGTCCATCCAGTCGATGTACTGTAGCACCGTGTTGAAGTCCGAGTAGCACATGTGGGTATGCACCTGCGTTTCGGGCTTGGCGCGTGCGGCGAGCTTAAACGCCTGCGCCGCCCAGCGAAAGTAAGCATCCCAGTCGGCACGTTTGAGTGGGGCTTTCTCACGATAGGCAGGCTCATCGATTTGCACGATGGCAATCCCTGCGTTCTCTAAGTCACGGACCTCGTCTTGCAGTGCCAGCCCAATCTGATAGGCGACCTGATCGACGGGGATGTCCTCGCGCACATAACTCCACGCGATAATGGTCACCGGTCCAGTGAGCATACCTTTTACAGATTTCTGGGTGAGCGACTGCGCATAGGCAGTCTCCTTGACGGTCATTGGCTCGGTACGCGCCACATCGCCGTAGATAATCGGTGGGCGATAGGCGCGCGTGCCGTACGATAGTAGCCAACCGTGCTGCGTGAACGCGATGCCGTCCATCTTCTCGGCAAAAAACTCCACCATGTCAGTGCGCTCGAACTCGCCGTGCACCAGCACATCCAGCCCCAACTCTTCCTGGAACTGAATCAGCTCGCGAATCTGGTTCTGGATATAGGTTTCGTACTCTTGCGCGGAGATTTTGCCTGTGCGATAGGCTTGTCGCATCTGACGCACTTCGTGCGTCTGTGGGAAGCTGCCGATGGTGGTGGTGGGGAATAGAGGTAGTTTCAGCCGCTCACGCTGCAGTTTATCGCGCTCGGTATAGGGCAGCTCGCGCTCGAAGTCTTGCGGTGTGAGGCTTGCTACACGCTCCTGAACGGCTTTCGAGTACCAGTGGTCGGCGGAGTGCTGGTAGTCATTCCATGCACGGGTCGCCTCGGTCTCGCCCTCAATCAGTAGGGTCTTTAGCAGGCACAGCTCCTGCAATCGCTCTTTGGCGAAGGCGATGCGCTCGCGCAAGGCGGGGTCAAGTTGAGCTTCAGGCTGCACGGTGACAGGTAGGTGCATCAGCGGTGCGGCGTTGGAGAGCCACACGGTTGCGCCCGTTTGTGCCTGCAGCTGGCGTATGCGCTCGGCGGTTGCCGCCAGGTCGGTCCTCCACACGTTGCGCGCGTCGACCACGCCCGTAATCAGAATTTTGTCATTCGGAAAGCCGTGCTGCGCGAGGTGGTCGTAGTTGCGCTTGCCGTGAACCAAGTCCAGTCCAATACCCGCAATCGGCAGGTCGTACAGTTGGGGCAGGAAGTCCACGCTTTCATAGTAAGTGAACAGCAGAATCGACGCGGCTTGCCCCAGTGTCTGGTAGGCGGTGCGGATTGCCTGCACATCGGCATCGGGTACATCCATCGCAAAGGCAGGTTCGTCGATATGCACATAGGCTGCGCCTGCATCTTTCAGCCTGCGTAAAATCTCGTTGTAGACTGGCGTGAGTCTCTCCAGCATCGCAGGCAGCTGCTCTGGCTCCAGCCCGCGGCTCAGGCGCAGAAAAGTGTAGGGACCAATCAGGTACGGATAGCCCGACGGGTTCTGCTGATACGCCTGCAAGGGCTTGTTCCAGTGCAAACGAAACTCGGTTTCCGACGACAGGTGCGAGACCAAGTAGTGATAGTTCGTGTTGAACCATTTCTTCATGGGCAGGGCGTCAGCGCCGCGCGCTAACTCAAAGTAGGCGTTCAGGTCAGTGGGATCAATCAGGTAGACTCCCAGCATAATGGCGGTATCAAGCATGTTGTCATATAGGGTTAGCTCGCCCACAGGATAGGCGTCGACGAACTGCGCGTAGGTGGCAAGGCGTTGCTGTTCCAGCCCGCGGATGCCCTGCTGTAGCTCCGCTTCGCTCACCTTGCCCTGCCAGTAGCCCTCAATTATTTTCTTGAACTCGCGGTTCGCCCCCAGTCGGGGGTAGCCGTAAGCGTAAGTGTGCATAAATTTACCTCCTTAGTTTATTTGCAAACGAGATTCCTCGCAATGACGGCATCCGAGCACGTCAAGGAAACCCAGCGATCGCACTATTTCTTCTCGCTCCACGAAAGCACCACACGGGTCTTATTGTCTTCGCGTGTGGCAGAGATGCCCGCAGTAATTTTGTCGGTTTGCCCCAGCACCAGCACTTCGGATTGCTGGGTCATCTCGCTGATTTGCAGTCCGCGTTTCTGGAACTCGGCTTTGTAGAAGTCGGCGACGGCTTGGAGCGACGCATCACCGACGATTTTCACTTGCATTCCTTGAAAGTCGCCCGTCTGCGTGCGCAAACTGTTCTCGATTTTGAACCCCGGATAGATAGGTAAGGGCATCCCATCGGGCGCCTTGGCGGTTTCAGTGGATTTCTGGTTCTCTTGCGCGGGGGC
>CAYVKB010000067.1:2769-12998 GCA_964451985.1 uncultured Fimbriimonadales bacterium
CGGGGGCAGGAATCGGCGGCTCAGTGGGTTGCAACGCTGTGCCGCTATCGGGCGGGGGCACAGCCCCAGATTCCTGAGACTGGTTGCCGCAGCCTGTAAACAGGATTGTTATCAAACCTATCAATAGCGTAGTGGCTACGCTTTTCGTTCGGTGTCGCATCGTTGTCCTCGCGTGCCCATAGGATACCTGATGAGTGCCCGTGCCGAAGCAGTTTCTAAGCAAACACAAGGTTCAGCAGCAGCCCGATTGCAGTGCAATAAGTGAAATACCATGCGCCGAGCTTCGCCAGTCTCTTCCAGCCAATCAGCGATTTCAACACGGCGGCTTCGGGGAACGAGGCAAGTGTAGTCGCCATCATCACTGCAATCAGCGTGCCAATCGGCAAGCCTGCCTCTGCCAGCGGCAACAGGATAGGCAGCGCGACGGCGGCGTTCACATCCAGCGGCAGCCCCAGCAGCACGCCCACAATCGGCGCCCACCACGTATGCCCAATCTGCAACATCACCTCCACAGGGCGCAGGTTGTAGTTCACCAGAATCGCCGCCAACGCCGTGCCGACCAGCAACGCGATTAGGAGCCGACGCAGCAGTGCCGCCGACTCGCGCGCGCTTTCGATCAGCATTCGCAGGGGCGCGCGCCGCCCATCATGGAAGACTTGCATCAACGGCGTGTTGCATACCTCGCACGGCTCCAGTCCGAACTTGTGCGCATACCGCCCTGTAATAATCGCTGCGCCTAACCCCAGAATCAGGTACATCAACGCCCCCTGCCAGCCCAGCGCAATCAGCACCACGACGATTGCGAACTCGTTCACAGCGGGCGCGGCAAACAGAAACGCCCCCGCCGATTGGCGCGATGCGCCTGCATGCACCAGTGAAGCATACAGCGGCGTTACACTGCAGGAACAGACGGGCGTGAACACGCCCAACAGTGCGCCTGCCGAGACGCCTTTCCAGTCGGAACGCCCAATGCTGCGCCGCAACCAGTTCACGCCCACAAGCCTCCGCACAAAGCCCAGCAGCGTGGTCGTCAGCACTAACAAAAGCGCTACCTTCACAAAGTCGTAGATCCAGTATTCCAGAAACGCTGTGATGGGGTGTTCGGGCAGCCACTGAGTCAACACATGCCCAACCCACTTAGAGAACGCCGTGATTGGCGCAAAGGGGTCTATTAAGTAGGGTGGAATTTGGCTCATAGTTCACCTCCACGGATTGTGCTTACAAGTGCAGATTAACCGTTCGAACCTTCCATTTAGTTGTAGGTTGGCGAATCATGGAGACAGGCGTCCAACTGCGCTCGTATCGTCGTTTCAGGCATATTCTGCCCGATGAACACCAGTTCCGTCGTCAGCATTTCGGGATCGGCGTCGCCGTACTGCGTGATGGGGTTAATAAAGCAGCCCTCGAACGCCTTATCGTCGCTATGGCTGGGTAGTTGAGGCGCGTCGGTCTCGACATCGCTGAAGTCCAGAATGTCCAGAGCGACATGCTGCCCCGCCTGTTGCAAAATCACTGGCTCGTGGTCGGCGAACACCGCAAGCCCCTTACAGCGCACGATACTGGGATGCCACGCTTCCAGCAGCGACTCGAAGCGCCGCCACACGAAGGGGCAATCGGCACGGTAGACAAAGCTGTGGAAGCCATACTCTTCTGCTTCACTGCCCGTTTTATGCCATTCCTCTGCCCAATCAGGGTGTTCGAAGCCCCGTTCGTAGTCGTAGCGGTATGTGTCTATCAGTTCACTGAGGGGCACATCGCCGTAGCGCGCCCGCAAGATACGCGCCGAAGGGTTTAGCTGTCGCGCCAACGCCTCCAGCGCATCTACTGCCTCGGGTTCCGCCAAGTCCGTCTTGTTCAGGATAATGGTGTTGGCAAACTCTAGCTGATCTATTAGCAGGGGTGCGAGGGCAATCGATTCGTCAGGATCGCTATCATCGGGCGCTTCGCTTTCGTAGTAGTGCCAAAAGTTCGCCGCGTCGATAACCGAGACGAGATTATCCAACCGAACACGCTGCTGCAAATCGTCCATGTAAAAGGTCTGGGCAATCGGCAGCGGTTCGCCCAGCCCGGTCGACTCAATTAGAATGTAGTCGATGTTAGACATCACGCTCAGTTGCTTGAGCTCCTCCAGCAGGTCGCCGCGCAGCGTGCAGCAGATGCAGCCGTTACTCAGTTCAATCAGTTGCTCATCGCGTCGGCGCACCAGTTTCGCGTCGACTCCCAGCTCCGCAAAATCGTTCACAATCACAGCGAATTTTCGGTTCGCGCAAGTCAAGATGCGATTCAGCAGCGTGGTCTTCCCGCCGCCTAAAAAGCCAACCAAAACAGTCACCGGAATCGAGTTCTGCATGCTATCCTCCTTGAGTGTGTATTCGTGTGTATTATACCCCGCAAATTAAGAGAAAGCAAGGGGTATCGCAAGCGCATGATGATTTTTCAGAGCCAAAGTCGGTATACTAATTGCGTCGGGGGTAAAACGATGGCGCTGAACGCTGTGCACTGGACGGATCGGCTACGCCCGTATCGCAAACGCGTGCGATTGCTGCTGATGTGGCGCTACGGCGCGATGGGGGGCGTTGCAGGAGCAACTATCGCGACGATTCTCACGCTGCTGGATTGGCGCGGCTTGCTGATTGTGTACCCGTGGCAACTGGGGACGTGTGTACTAATGGGTGTGCTGATGGGCGTGCTCTACGGACTGCTGATGCGCATCTCCGATGCCGCCATCGCACAACTGATTGACCGACGCGCGGGACTTAAAGACCGACTACAGACCGCGATGGAGCATACTGACGGCGCGCACCTGTTCGATCAGCCCCTGATTGAAGACGCGCAAGCCTCACTGCAGCATGCGCATCCGAAACGCATCCTAAGCCTGCAGTTCGGCAGATGGCAGAAACTGTTTGTAGGCGCAGTAGCGATGCTGCTCTTCTTCCACTTCCTGCCCCAGCTGCTTTCCGTCGCGCTACCCGAACGGCGTGAGGAGCAAAAGGAAATCCAGCAGACAGCCGAGGAGATTGAGGAGGTCGCGAAGCCGATTCTGGAGGAAGCCAAAAAGCCCGACACCGACGAGCTGACCAAGCGCATCGCGCAGAATGTGGAGCTGTTCAACAAGCGCGCTCGCGAGGCGAAGATGAGCAAGCAGGAAGCCCTGCTGCGCTACAACGAGATTATCGAGCAAGCCCGCCAGCTGGAGCAGCAGAACCAACGCCAACTGGAGCAGCTGAACCAGCGCACGCAAACCGCCCGCGAGCAATTGCAAAAACTCGCCGAGCAGCAAGACCCTACGCAAATCAGCCCCGAACTGCAACAGATGGTACAGCAACTTCAAGGCGAAATGCAAAGCATCGAACAGCAACTACAATCAGGCAGGGACGCACAGGGCAGACCGCTCACCGCCGCCCAACGCGCAATGCTGCAACAGCAACTTCAACGCCTGCAAACCACGATGCTGGCAATCCGCAACGCCAACCCCTCCGATGCCCAGCAGCAGATGAACGACCTGCAACGCCAAATCAACGAACTGCAAAAACAACTCCAATCGGGCAAGGACGCACAGGGCAACCCACTCAGCCAAGAGCAAAAGGATCAACTCCAGAAGCAGTTAGAGTCGCTGCAGCAACAGCTGCGTGCGTTGCAACTCTCGCAAGAGGCGCGCGAGTTCCTGCGCAAACTGCAAGAGACACTGCGCAACGACCCCGCCTTCAAAGAGGCGATGGAACATCTGCGCAAACTTGCCGAGCAGATGCAACAGCAGCGCCAACAGCAAGACCCACAGCAACGCCAGCTGACCCAGCAAGAAATCGAGCAACGCCTGAACGAGCTGGAAAAGCAGCTGGAGGAACTGGCGAAGAAATATAACTCCGACGAGAAAATCCGCGAGTTAGCCCAGCAGATGCTGGAGCAGATTAAGCAGATGAAGGAGCTGAGCCAGTGTCAGGGCGCGTGTAGGGGGCTGGGCATGTGCAACGGCTTCGGTTTAGGGATGGGTTCTGGGGCAAATGGCTTAGGTGCGAGCGCAGGCATAGGTCAAGGCGGCGCGTGGGATAAGGGCGACTACTTCGGGCAGCCCGAAACCTTCAATCAGGGCGAGAAACAGCCTGAACTCAAGATCCCAATGAAGGATACTGCTGTGAGCGGTTTGCCCCCGCTGAACCCCGCCGCCAGCGACTATATGGACTACAAAGCCCCGCCTACCCCGGGCAGCAGCTCCGTGCCGTTGACCCGTGCGCTGCCTACCTACCAGAAAAAAGCGGAGCAGGCTCTGAATCAGCAGAATGTACCTCCCGCCGAACGCAAGCGCGTGAAACGCTACTTTGAGTCGCTGCAAGGCGGGAAGTAGTTGTCGAACAGACAAGAATGTCCGTGCGACAGTGTATAATGGGAGGGAGCTGTCGCACAGACAATCCTGTCCGTTCGACTTTGTGGCCTCAAAAGCCCTTTAAGTACTCCGCAGCTTTGGGCAACTCCAAGTTGGGGTCGCCCGCGACGCCGCATTCCAGCGCCATGAAGCCCGCGTAGCCGATTTCACGCAGGGCAGCAAAACCGCTTTGGAAGTCCGTGTGCCCTTGACCGGGCAGTAGACGGTTGCTATCGGCTAAATGCACGTGCGCAAGGTGTTTGCCCGCTGCGCGGATTGCCGCAGGGATGTCGGCTTCCTCGATAGACATGTGGAAAAAGTCCGCCATAATTTTCAGGTTCGGGTGGGGCAGCGCCTCGCAGAGTGCCGCTGCTTGCTCCAGTCGGCGCAGGAAGTGCGTCTCGTAGCGGTTGAGCGGCTCCAACAGGAGGTGTGCGCCCGCTTTCTCGGCGGTTTGCACCAAGTCTTCCAGCAGTTTGAGCAGCAGGTCGCGCTCGATTTGTTCGGGCGTGCTGAGCGGACGCAAGTCGGGTACGCGCGGACCGCCGAAAATCGGTACGACAATCAGCCCCACTGCGTCCAAGTCGCCTGCCACATAGAGCAGGTCGCGAATATCTTGCATGGCGAGTTCGCGCTGGCTGGGATCGGCGTCCAGCAGGCAGCCTCGAAAGCCCGCGCAGATAGTGCTGGCTTTCACAGGGCTGTGTTTCAGCGCACTTTGAATCTCGGCGACGCGCTCTTTCACGCCGCCGCCCCAAAACTCGATTCCCTCGTAGCCCCACGCGGCGAGCTTCTCCAATCGTTCGGGCAGGCTGTTGCCAGGCACCAAGCCCTCTTGACACGCGAGTTTCATAGCGAGTCTCAATATTCCTGCGCGAGGGCGTTCCTCCTGCAGCAGGAGAAGCGAGCTGAAGCGAGAATTCTACAGATATGCCGCCGATTCGCTACTCTGCGCCGGGGCGTGCTGGCATTATCGGCAATCCCAGCGATATGTACGGAGGCACGGTGATTGCCTGTGCCACGCCGTTGCGCGCACGTTGCACGCTGGAGCCTTCAACGCGGCTTACGTTCCAGTCGCGTACGCAGCTCACTACGCCCGATACGCTGGAGTTGCAGTCCGATGAGTTCGACGTGCTCCGTGTGGCGCTGCTGGGGCTGGGCTTCGAGGTGGAAACGGCGCGGTTCAGTTTGCGCATCGAGACCGATATCCCTGCACAGTCGGGCTTGGCAGGCTCGTCCGCGCTGCTAACTGCTACTGTGGCGTGCTTGCGCCGCTACCGCAATGAATCATGGCGCACGCCGCATGAACTTGCCGAACAGGTGCGGCGTATCGAGGCAAATATTTTGAATGTAACCTGCGGCTACCAGGATTTCTACATGGCAGCGCTGGGCGGGCTGCAGTATATGGACTTCCGCGACAAGGAGCTGCTAGGCAAAGACCCGACCGAGCCGCTGGCGAGCGCGGAATCGCTGAGCGGCTACTTGCAGGGCGTAGCGTTGCCGTTGTGGTTGGCGACGACTGGCGGGACGCGCTTTTCAGGGGCGGTGCATGCGAACCTGCGTGCCCGCTGGGAATCGGGCGAAGTGGCAGCGGTGGAAGGTATGGCGCGTATCGGCAGGCTCGCCCGTGAAGCGAAAACCGCGCTACTGACGCAAAACTGGCAGCAGCTCGCGTACCTGATGAACGAGAACTACGCAATTGTTCGCGAGCTGGGCGGCAGCGGCGAGACACTTGACCAGCTGGTGCAAGTCGCTTTGGAACACGGCGCGCTGGGCGCAAAGCTGGCGGGCGCGGGCGGCGCAAGTGGCACAATCATCTGTCTCACGCTTCAGCCAGAACGTACACTGCCCGCCCTACGCGAAGTCGCCGAGCGGATTATCCCGCTTGCCTCGAACGCGCCCGGCGTGGGTTGAGGTGAGACTTTTGCTCCTGTTCCACCTCAAGAACCCGCTGATAATGTTTGTGCTGCTTTAGGTGAGAGGCACACGCCAGTCCATCTCAATCTCAATCTCAATCTCAATTTGTATTGTTCGTAAATCGCCGCCCGCGCAAACTGGTCGCCAATATAGATACACAGCCGCCTGCCGGATTGCAGTACACGCCCACACTCGCACCATACCCGTGCGAGGTCGTAGAGATACTCGTGCAGCGATTGTCCATAGCCAATCTGCTGCGGCACACCGTAATCCTTGAGATGCCAGTATGGGGGCGAGGTGACGATAAGCCCCACGCTCTCGTCAGCGACTTCGTGCATCGAGCGGCTGTCGGCGATATAAAGCGTCGCGTGCCTCATCGGGGGGAATATACCTTCTCATTCAGGTACACTCGCCGTGCATGACGGCGTTTGCGCTGACGGTGTGGCTGGGACTGAGCGTATGGGGCGTGGCGGTTGCATGGCGCCGGAAACCACAACCCCGCCTGCCGCTGGTGCAACGCCACAACGCAACGCCTGCCCCCCCACGTTTGCGTTGGCTGCGCGACTGGGGCGGATGGATTCTCGCCAGCAGCGTGGGCAGCCTCGCACCTGCGCTTGCCCCCAACACCCCCCTTTGGCTGCAGGCGTTGCTGATGTTGATTGTGAGCGCGGGGCTGCTGCGCACGGCGCACGCGCTGGACACGGTGCAACTGGGACACGGCGTCCTCACAGGGCTGGGATTGATTGCGCTGCTGTTGGACTCGCTGAGTGGAAGCGCTTGGGCAAGGCAGGGCGCATTAGGGCACGGCTTGGACGCGCACGGCGTGGGCGAACTGTATGGCGCAGGCGCCATCCTATGGGGACTCATCGCCTGTCGCGCCTGGCTGAGCATCGAGGGCAACCCACTCGGCGCGGCGTACCTGATGAGTGCGATTGCGCTCTGGCTAAGCTGGAAAGGGTTATCGCCCGCGCTGAGCTGGGGCGCAACGCTAACTGCACTCACACTCAGTCTGTTGGTCATCCAGCGCGAACTGATTGAGCGGCGGCGCGTACGGATTGCGATGCAAAACCAGCCGATTCGCACCAAGCGCGTTGCAAGGGGCTATGACTTAGTGTCGCATAGCGCAGTTCTGCTGACGCTGTGCTGCCTTGCGCTTGGGCTAAGCGGTGTACCCCAGATTCAGTTCAAAGGGCTTAGCACTTACGAGGGTTGGTATCTGGCAATCGGTATAGTATGCAGTGTGGGGCTAAGGCGCATGCGCACCGTGCACCCCCTGCCGCCCGCCCTGCAACGCGCATGGCTGGTGGGGATGCTTACAACCGCCTTGCTAAGCGCGCAGCCGCTCGGCATAGTCGCGCTGGGATTGCTGTTTTACTGGGGGTTAATGGGGAGTGCAAGGTAAAATCGTGCTATGCCAAATGCGCGCAGCACCGCTACACGCGAACCGACCTGTTCGTATGGCATGCAGGAAACCACTGCCCCAGGTCGAAACTAATCATCCGTACAGGAGGCAACAACGAATGAACTACCGATACGGTATACTGAGTGTCTTGAGTATCACGCTTGCGGTAAGCCCGATTGTAGGCGTACCCCAACAGAAACAGCAGTCGCAAAATCAGAAGCAAACGCAACAGAGACAACAACAGCAGAACCGTCAACAGACGCAGCAGCGTCAGCAACAACAGCAGCGTCAACAGACACAACAACGTCAGCAGCAGGCGCGCCCCAGCACGCAGCCACAGCTGCCCGAGAAGTACCGCCCCGCCCCCCTGCCCGCTGGCGATACCGTTGTAGCGACCGTGAACGGTGAGTCTATCCGCGCCAGTGAGCTGATTCAAGCCACCTACAACTGGTTCGCTGCGACAGCCATCGAAGAGCTGATTCTGGAGCGGGTTATCGAGCAGGAAGCGCGCGCGCAGGGCGTGTCCGTCGCCGATTCGGAGGTGGAAGCCCGCTACCTGCAGCAACTGCAAGTAGCCGAAGCGCAAGTGCCCCCTGGCATGAGCCTCGACGACTTCCTCAAGCGCAACCAGTTTCCTCCCAGCCGCCTGTTCGCGCGAATTCGCACACAGATGCTGGTGGAGAAACTCGTGGAGCGACAGGTGAGCCTCGATGACTTCGTGGAGTACAGCCAGATTGTGATCCGCATTCAAGGCAATACACCTGAGCAGCAAGAAGAGAATGCTCCTGCCGCCGAAGCCAAAGCCCGCGAAGCCTACGAGAAAATCCAGCAGGGGCTGGACTTCGCCGAAGCCGTGAAGGAATACTCTGAAGACCCCTTCAGCAAAGACCGCGGCGGCAAGCTCAACTGGCAGAATAAGAACTTCATCGTACCTGACCTGCGCTCAAAGCTGGAGACGCTGCAGCCGGGTCAGGTCTCCGAACCGTTCCGCAGCATGGGCGGCTGGATGATTATTCGCAAGGAGCGTACCGGCTCGCAAGCGTCGCCTGAAGAGCAGCAAGAGCTGCGCGAGCAAGCTGTGCGCATCCAGATTAGCGACTACGTGCGCCAGTTGCAATCTAAGGCGCAGATTACGAACACAATTGTGCAGCCGTTCAATCCAGAGCAAGCTGCGCCGCCGCAGGGCACGCCTCGTCCACCTGCCCCGCGACCCGCGCCGCGCTAAGGAGGTGCTGCTATGGCAAAACGGAAACTGAATGTCGCGCTGATTGGTTATCAGTTCATGGGTAAGGCGCACAGCAACGCCTATCGGCAGGTGCGCTACTTCTTCCCCGAGCTGGAATACGAACCCGTGCTGAAGGTGATTTGCGGTCGGCATGAAGAGCGTGTGCGCGCCGCTGCTGAAAAGTACGGCTTCGAAGAGTACGCCACCGACTGGCAACAGGTTGTCGCCCGCGAGGATATCGACATCGTGGATGTGTCCACGCCAGGCAATCTACACGCGCCCATCTCGATAGAAGCCGCCAAGCACGGCAAAATCGTGCTGTGCGAGAAGCCCCTCGCCAACAACCTCGCCGAAGCCCGCGCCATGGTAGAGGCAGTGGAGCAACACGGCGTGAAACACGGCGTGTTTTTCAACTACCGCAAAGCCCCTGCCGTGGCCTACGCCAAGCAACTCATTAGCGAGGGCGTGATTGGCGAGGTGTATCACTTCCGCGGAACCTACCTGCAAGACTGGATTGTGGATCCGAACTTTCCGCTGGTGTGGCGCCTGCAGAAGGAGGTCTCAGGTTCCGGCGTGCATGGCGATCTGAACGCGCACATTATCGACCTTGCGCGTTGGTTGGTAGGCGAGATTACTGAAGTGTGTGGCATGATGCACACCTTCATCAAGCAGCGTCCCATCCTCAAGGAGGTGGACGACCGACTCGGCGGGCAAGCCAGCACCGAAATGGGCGAGGTGACCGTGGACGACGCGGCGATGTTCCTCGCGCGCTTCGCCAACGGCGCAATCGGCACCTTTGAAGCCACACGCTTCGCCCTAGGGCGCAAGAACTACAACCGCTTCGAAATCAACGGCTCCAAAGGCAGCCTCGTGTTCAATCTGGAGCGGATGAACGAGTTGGAACTGTACCTGGAGACCGACCCACCCGGCATGCGTGGCTTCCGTACGATTCAGGTGACCGAAGGCGTGCATCCCTATATCAGCGCGTGGTGGCCTGCTGGGCACATCATCGGCTACGAGCATACCTTCACACACCTGGTGCGCGACGCGCTGGAGGCGATTAGCAAGAACGAACAACCCTCGCCGAACTTTTACGACGGACTGAAGTGCCAAGCGGTGCTGGAGGCAGTAGAGGTCTCCGCCACCGAACGTCGCTGGGTGACAGTATCGGATTAGCTATTCGGATTGGCTAATGCTGGGCGCGAGCGAGGCTCCCGCCCAGCCATCCCCCTACCTCTGGAGGGCGAGGCTCCCGCCGAGCCACTCCCCAATTCGGTTCACATAACGAAAGCGGAAAGCGACGCCTATCGCAATAAGGCGTGGCT
>CAYVKB010000068.1:0-12925 GCA_964451985.1 uncultured Fimbriimonadales bacterium
GCGTAGCATTCGTAGCGTCGGCGTCCCCGCCGACGACATAGGATAATCGCTCCGCGTGTTGGTATCACTCAGGTAGCGGCTTGCCCTTCGTTTCGGGAGCGAACGCCAGCACGATAAAACCAAACACGAACACGCCCGACAGAATCGTCGCTGCCCACTGGATACTGTAGGCGGCGGTCAGCAAGCCAAAGGTGTAGGGTCCCACAATCGCGATGTAGCGAGCCACGTTGTAGCAGAAGCCGACGCCTGTGGCACGCAGGCGCGTGGGGAACAGCTCGGGGAAATAGACCGCGTAGCCCGCAAACAGCGAGGTCGTGAAAAAGCCCAGCAGGGGATACATAATCAGCGCGTGCTCGAAGGAGGTGGTTAGGAAAAAGGTCGCCGGCACGACAATCAGGCACGCGAGGAAAGTCAGCGCGAAGGTGGGTTTCCTGCCGATGCGTTGCGCCAGTATCGCCCACCCGAGCATGCCGAAAAACGCGCCCACCTGCTGCATCATCACGGCGTAGGTTTTGCGCTCTTCCACTAGCTGGTTCAGCGCGGGGTCGCCCTGTGGGTTGATGGCTTGCTTGAGCAGCTCGGGTGACCAAGTGCCGATGCCCCAGAAGCCAATCACGCCCACCGCCGCCAGCCCGACGCCGACGAGGGTGTGATGTCGCCAGCGCGGGTCTTTGAACAGTTCCGCGAACGAACCGAGCTTTTCGCCGATGGCACGGGCGCGATGCCAGCTTTCGGGTTCACGCACAAATAGGCGTATTACGAATACCAGCAGGGCAGGGAAGAAGCCCACCGCAAACGCCCATCGCCAGCCTAAATCGGGGTTCGCGCCCACCAACAGGTAGATTACCGCCGCCAGCAGGTTGCCGATGGCGGAGCAGGCTTGCATAATGCCCAGCGCAGTGGGGCGTGCGTGCGCGGGGAAGGTTTCCGCTACCAACGCCGCGCCCGCTGCGAACTCACCGCCAATCCCCAAGCCCACCAGAAAGCGCAGCAGGGCGAACTGCTCCCACGTTTGGGCGAACGCGCTCAGCCCCGTGAAGCCGGCGTACATTAACACGGTAATCATCATCGTGCGCGTGCGCCCCAGCTTATCGCCGATGATGCCAAACAGAAAACCGCCCGTCGCCCAGCCCGCGATAAAAATCATCTGCACGATGCCCGAGTAGTAGGCGACTTCTTCTTTCGGGGCGTTGGGACCCAACAGCTCCATCATTGCGGGCTGACGCGCCAGCACATAAAGCCACTGATCCATCGTGTCGAACAGCCAGCCGAGCGCGGCGACGGTCAACACGAGCCAGTGGTAGCCCGTCAGCCCATGATACCACCGTTTCGGACGCGCTTCAGGAGCAACCGACACTTACAACGCTCCAGCGCTTTTCAGGAAGTCTCGGAACTGCGGATACTGGTCAATCTCCCCGCGTAGGTTTTGCAGCTGCCCCAGAAACTGCGCCGCGAGAGGGTTCGAGCGGGCTTGACGCATCATCCGTGCTGTGCTTTGACGCAGCGCGCCCGGCACAAACTGGTTGAACGAGCCAAACGCTGTATCCTGCACCGCTACTTTCCAGCCCTGCTCGGTTTTCTTCAGCACATAGATCGGCTTAATGGTCTCAGTCTTGCCGTCGCGCGCGATTTCCATCGTCACCTGCGCTTTAGCGGTGTCGCCCTCCACCGTGATGGAGTCCACTGCGACTTTCTGGGTTTGCCCCAAATCCGCGCCGCCGTAGCCAGGGTAAATCATCCGCACGGGGTCGAGCCCTGCCATGTTCGGCGCCATCATCGCAACTGTACTGAGGAACCCAACGATGCCACCTGATTTGTCCGTAAACTGTTCTACTTTATCTTTGTTGCCTGCTTGCGCTGCTGCGAAGAACTGATTCAGTGCGTACTGAGGCGATTTCGTGTATACCAAAAAGTACCACGCGCCCACGCCCGCGCCTGCCAGCAGCAGCAGGAACACTAATACGCCCAATATCCGTCCCGACTCGCGTTTGGTCATAGAGTTCACCTCGCGGGGGAGATTCAACTCGCGAGTCAGGAATCCTGCTTATGCAACACGCGCGTCGTTGGATTTGCGTGGCAACCCCCACTGCACCAACTTCTCCCACAGTGTATCGGGGTTTAGGGGCTTGCTTAGATAATCGTCCATGCCGCATTCGAGGCACTTTTCGCGGTCGCCCTCTAAGGCGTTGGCAGTGAGGGCGATGATGGGGATATGCAAACCGCGTGGCTGTTCGTAGGTGCGGATACGCCGGGTGGCTTCATAGCCATCCATTTCGGGCATTTGGCAGTCCATTAGCACCAAGTGGAACGGCTCACGGGCGAGCCACTCCAGCACCTGATGCCCATTCTCGGCGATTTGCAGCTCAACGCCCCATTTCTCTAAGGTGCGCCGTATCACTTTCTGGTTCACATAGTTGTCTTCAGCGACCAGTACGCGCAGTCCAGCAAGCTCGGTCGGGTCCCCGGTGCGCAGCTCGCGTTCCAGCTTCACATGCGCGGGTGGCTCAGAGGCGGGCAGCACCAGTTCGAACCAGAAGGTCGCGCCGTTGCCAGGTTCACTGATAACACCTATACGTCCGCCCATCAGTTCCACCAGTTTGCGCGAGATAGCTAAGCCCAGTCCGGTACCGCCGAATTTGCGTGTGGTGGAGCCGTCCGCTTGGCGGAAAGGCTCAAATATCTGTGTCTGCTTCTCAGGTGAGATGCCGATGCCTGTGTCCTGCACCTCAAAACGCAGGGCAAGTGTCTCGCCGGGCGCGTCTTGCAGCAGAATGCGGGCGACCACTTCGCCTCGTTCGGTGAATTTGACGCCGTTGCTAAGGAGATTTAGCAGAACCTGTCTCAATCGGACGGGGTCGGCAAGGGCATAGAGTTCGGCGTCTGCGGGTAGCTCCTCGCGCAGCAATATCCCCTTGAACCGCGCTTGAGGACGCACTATCTCGCAGGTTTCGCGCACCAGAGCCTTCAAGTCGGTGGGCGTACGTTCCAGCTTCATCTGCCCTGCCTCCAGCTTGGCGAGGTTCAAAATATCATTCAGTAGCTCCAGCAGGTGCTTTGCGCTGTTCTCAGCAGTGTGCAATAAGTCGCGTTGCTCATTAGTGAGGGGCGTGTCGCGCAGCAGGTTCAGCATCCCAATCACGCCGTTCATGGGCGTTCGGATTTCGTGGCTCATATTCGCGAGGAACTGCGTACGCATCTGAGCTAGTTGCTCGGCTTCCTGCTTAGCGGCAATCAGCGCGAGGCGCGATTGCTCGTTAATCAGCGTCATCGCCAGCAGCTCGCCCAACTGTGCAAAAAACGAAGCCTGCCACTGAGTGGGTTTTTCTTTGTTTGCAGGACACTCAGGGCACACCAGAATCGCCAGCCCCACATGGTGTCCCATCCACTGAACCGGTATCAGGAACGCTGCATTTGGTCGTCCTTGATGCAGCTGCATAATATTCACTTGGGATGCACTCCACTCGGTCGCGATTAGCTCGCGCCATTTGCGCTGGAAATCATCTGCCATTGCGCCCGTTGCGTGAACCAGATGGAGCATCTCCTCGCGTCGCTCCCACACGGCGAGGGTTGACCGTTCACTCAGTCGCTCTACACCGTGTAGGGTACGCCAAACCAACTCGATACGTTGTTCCAGCGGTTGTTCATTTTGCAAAATGACGGCAATTTGTGTCAGTAGCTGTTGTTGTGCCGCCTGCTTCGCCTGCTCCTGTTCGTGAAGCACCTGCTGCGTGATATCGTACTGGATGCTACAGTAGCCCAGCGGTTCGCCCGACTCGCTCAAAATCGGTGCAATAACGCTCTCCGCCCAGTAATGGGTGTTAGGGCTGAACTCTACACCGTTTTCGGGGGTCTTCACAGCGACACCTTTTTTGCGATTTAGGAACCGCCCGCGAAACTGCTCGCCGCGACGCAGGGTTGCAAATAGCTCAGTGTAGAACGATTCGGGCATCATTCCACTTTTGATAATATTAGGGCGTTGCCCGATTGCCTCTTCGGGGGTATAACCTGTGAGAGCAGTGAACGCGGGGTTTACATACTGAATACAAAATTCTGTATCAGTTAGCAATATGGCGGCTGGTGAGGATTCGATGGCTCGCTGGAAGCGGGTTAGCTGGTCATTTTGCAGCTTCGCGATGGTATAGGCGCGATTATTAACTTGTCGCAATATCACACCAATCAAGCCCACCACTGCGAGTGCGGTCAGTAACGCCTGTAGATAGCTTAGCGTTGTGAGCGTTTGCCCCATGCCCCAGCGTAGCGCAATCAGTTGCAGTACGAACACCGCCACGAATGGGCGCGTCAGACCGCACAGCGTCCCCAAAAACGGTTTACAGCGTAGCATAGCGACCTATGGGGGTTATTCCACATCGCAGGCTTTTTCGTGAGAGTGAGGTTATGAACCGTTTCTTGAGAATTTTCGATCGATTGAGCAGGAATCAGCGGGGTACGCGCATAACTTAAGAAAACTTAAGAGATTTGTGGAGGTCAACGATGCATATCGTTTCCAGACTTTTGGGATGCTTGAGCCTACTGCTTGCACTGCAGGGAGGCGTTGCGCAGTTGTCTGCTGAGGAGACACATCTCCCCAGCCTTGACCCGAAGGAGATTGCTGTTCCGTTTGTGCCAAACGAACTGGTGGTCGGCATCGAGACCAGTGACCTTGCTCTGCCTCGTGTGGCGATGGAGATGGTGGGCTTTATTGCTTCACACAACGCACCCATCAACGCCTATGTGGTGCGTCTTGCGAGCGGGCTGGATATGCAAAGCGCCGGCGAGTTTCTGCGGGCGATTCCGGGCGTGCGCTATGTAGAGCCGAACTACCTCGCGTTTGCCTTCGCCACGCCGAACGACCCGCGCTTCAGCCAGCAATACGGTCCGCAGCGCATTCAGGCGCACCTTGCGTGGGACATCTGGCAGCCCCAGCGTACGGTCTACATCGCGATTATCGATACAGGAATAGATTCCAACCATCCCGACCTGACCAACAAGATGCGTCGCCACAGCAATGGTGCGGTGTATGGCTACAACACGCTGAACAACACCACCAACGCGATGGACGACAACGGGCACGGTACGCACTGCGCGGGAATTGCGGCGGCGGAGATTAATAACGGGGTTGGAATCGCGGGCGTGGCGGCGTGGAACCCCAGCGTCGCGAATTCGAACAGCTTCGTGCAACTGATGCCTGTGAAGGTTCTCAGCTCCAGCGGGTCGGGGAGTTTGGATGGAGTGGCGCGTGGCATCACTTGGGCGGCGGACAACGGCGCGCATATTCTGAGCCTGAGTCTGGGCGCAGGGTCGGGTGCGCAGCAGTTGCAAGACGCGGTGAACTATGCATGGAATCGTGGTTGCTTAGTAGTGGCTGCGGCGGGCAACGGGGGCAGCTCTTCACCGCAATATCCTGCCTACTACACCAATAGCATTGCCGTCGCTGCGACCGACTCCAGCGATCGGCTCGCCAGTTTCTCGCAGTACGGCTCGTGGGTGGACATCGCCGCGCCAGGTGTGGGGATTCTTTCCACAATTCCGAATAACAGTTACGCTTCCTACGATGGCACTTCGATGGCGTGTCCGCATGTGGCAGGCGCAGCGGCTGTGTTGTGGTCGCACAACGGAAGCCTGACCAACGCACAACTGCGCAGCGCGCTGGAGACGAACGTAGACCCCTACCAATCTCAGAGCGGGCGCACAATTGCGCCGAACGCAGGGCGGGTAAATGTGTATCGCGCGTTGCAGGCAGTAGGCGGTGGCAACCCCACACAACCCAGCCTGAGCAGTGTGAGCCTGAACCCTTCCACGGTTGTGGGCGGGAATAGCGTCACAGGCACTGTAACGCTCACCGCAGCAGCCCCAGCGGGCGGGTTTGTGGTGAACCTCAGCAGCAGCAACTCCAGCGTGGCGAGCGTGCCTAGCTCAGTCACTGTGCCTGCGGGGGCGACCAGCGCGAACTTCACCGTGTCCACCAGCGCGGTCTCCAGCAGCACGAATGTGACCATCACGGCGTCTGCTAATGGGGTTTCACGTACGGCGACGCTCACAGTCAATCCTGCGTCGACGAGCGTCACGTTGCAATCGCTCACCATTAGCCCCACTTCGGTATGGGGCGGTAGTAGCGCGACGGGTACGGTGACGCTCAGCGCACCCGCGCCTGCAGGCGGCGTGACCGTGCAGCTACGCAGCAGCCACCCCACACGCGCGAGCGTACCCAGTAGTGTTACTATTCCTGCAGGTGCACGCAGCGCGAACTTCACCATACGCACTATCCCTGCGTTCGCGATTACGACCGTCACCATCACGGCGACCTACAACGGCGTCTCGCGCTCTGCACAGTTGACTGTCATATTCTGAAATTGTTCAAGGCAGGCGCAGGAGTACTACGCGCCTGCCAAGCCCCTTGCTTCGCTTGGAAGGGCAAGACGCCCTCGATTGCTTACAGACCCAGCTAGTATCCCTGCAGGTATAATCTTCCCCGCCTATGACGCAGAACTATCGGGACACGCTGCATCTGCCAAAAGACGACCAGACGATTCCGATGCGGGCGAACCTGCCGGAGCAGGAGCCACGCTGGCAAGCCTTCTGGCGCGAGATTGACTTGTATCACCGCATGCTCGAGAAACCCGCCCCCAACAGCGACTATATCCTGCACGACGGACCGCCCTACTCCAACGGCGATATCCACATCGGGCACGCGCTGAACAAGACACTCAAAGACATCGTGGTGCGCTCTTACTGTATGCGTGGCTATCGCACGCCCTATGTGCCTGGCTGGGACAATCACGGGATGCCTATTGAGAACGCCGTTGCGAGGCAGCTGCTGGAACGGGGCGAGGCGCCCGACAAGCTCACTCTACGCCGCGCCTGTCGCGACTATGCAAGGCGCTATGTAGCCATCCAACGCGAGCAGTTTGAGCGGCTCGGCTTGGTGGGCGAGTGGGATAAGCCCTATCTCACGATGGACTATGCCTTTGAGGCGGGGCTGGTGCGCATCTTCGGCGAACTGGCGCAGCGCGGCTACATCTATCGCGGACTGCGCCCCACGCTCTGGTGCCCCACCTGCCAAACCGCCCTCGCCGACGCCGAAGTGGAGTACGACGAGAAAACCTCCGACTCAATCTATGTGGCGTTCCCCGTTGACAAGCCACCTGGCGACGCGCCCGCAACCGAGAACCTCCAAATCCTCATCTGGACGACCACGCCTTGGACGATTCCCGCCAACCTCGCGCTGGCGGTGCACCCCGAGCTGGAGTACGCCTATGTGCAAGCGAATGGCACGGTCTACCTGTTGGCGCATCGGCTGGTCGCGCCCACGATGGAGGTGTTCGGTATCGACGACTACAAGGTGCTCAGCACAGCCCGTGGCGAGCAACTGGAAGGCGCGGTCGCAAAGCACCCGATTTTCGAGCGCGAATCGCCCGTTGTGCTGGCGGACTATGTCACGGCAGAGGACGGCACGGGCGTGGTGCACACCGCTCCCGGACACGGTGCGGAAGACTTCGCGACGGGTAAAAAGTATGGGCTGCCCGTGCTGTGCCCTGTAGACGAGAAAGGCGTGTTCACAGCAGAGGCGGGCGAGTTCGCGGGGCTGCCAATTGCGCCCGAGGGCAATCACGCCGTGATTCGGCGATTGCGTGAGTTAGGCGCGCTACTGCATTACGAGCCGTACCGCCACAACTATCCCCACTGCTGGCGTTGCGACACTCCTCTGATTTTCCGCGCCACCGAGCAGTGGTTTATGAGCGTCGACCACGCAGGGCATCGCGAGCGGGCGCTGGAAGCGATTCGCAACGCGCGCTGGATTCCCGCCGAAGGCGAATCGCGCATCACCGCCGCCGTACAGAACCGCCCCGACTGGTGTCTTAGTCGCCAACGCGCATGGGGAGTGGGCATCCCCGCCTTCTACTGCGAAGAGTGCCACGAAGCCATCCTCACGCCCGAGACCGTTGAGCGCGTGGCACAAGCCATTGAGCGCGACGGTTCCGATGTGTGGTTCGAAAAGCCCGCCGACTACTTCCTGCCCGAGGGCTTCACCTGCAGCAAGTGCCACTCCACACGCTTCCGCAAAGAGACCGATGTGCTGGACGTGTGGTTCGACTCGGGCAGCACCCATCGGCTGGTACTGGAAACGCGCCCCGAACTGCGTTGGCCCGCCGACCTCTACCTGGAAGGCTCCGACCAGCATCGCGGCTGGTTCAACTCCAGCCTGATGATTGCTATCGGCACGCGCGACGCTGCTCCCTACCGCACCGTCGTCACGCACGGCTTCGTGCTGGACGGCGAAGGGCGCAAGATGAGCAAAAGTCTCGGCAACGTGGTCAGTCCGCAGGAGATCATCCAAAAGATGGGCGCGGATGTGCTGCGCTTGTGGGTCGCCTCGTGCGAGTACTTCGAGGATGTGCGCCTCTCGGAGGAGATTCTCAAATATGTTGCCGACGCCTATCGGCAAATCCGCAACACGCTGCGCTTTATGGTGGGCAACCTTGCCGACTTCAACCCCGCCACCGACGCCCTCCCCTACGAGTCACTCAACGACCTCGACCGCTGGATGCTGGCGAAGCTGCAAGAGTACCTGCGCTATGCCACGAACGCCTACGACTCGTTTGAGTACCACAAGTTCTACCACGAGACGCGGCGGTTCTGCAACGTGGAGTTGAGCGCGTTCTACTTGGATGTGATTAAGGACAGGCTGTATGCGGAGGCGCGCGATTCGGCGGCGCGGCGCGGGGCGCAAACGGTAGTGTACGAGTTGGCGCACACCCTCACGCGCCTGCTGACGCCCATTATCCCCCACACGGCGGAGGAGGTGTGGCAACGCCTGCCCGTGCCCGATAAGCCCATCAGCGTGCAGCTCACGGAGTTCCCCACCGTGCGCGAGGCATGGCTGGACAAGGGGCTACTGGAGCGGTTCGAGCGTATTTTGCAGCTGCGTGAGGTCGTGAACCGTGCGCTGGAAGCCGCCAAAAACGAGAAGCGCATCCCCAACCCGCAGAGCGCGAAGGTCGTGGTGCATGCGCCCGAACCGCTCTACAGCATCCTCAGCGCGTATCCCACGCCCCCTGCACCCGAGAACTTGCTGGCGCGCCTATTGGGCGTGTCGCAGATGGAGGTGTTGCAGGGCGTGGGCGAGCCTCAGGTGGAAGTCAGCGTCGCGCCGGGGCGCAAGTGTGCCCGCTGCTGGCTAGTGCTGCCCGACGTCGACGAGGCGACCGAGCTTTGCAAGCGGTGTCAGGCGGTGGTGGGAGCTTAGAGCCCATCATGGATGAAATCGCATTGGATCGTGGTTTCCTCCGTATTTGGTTTTCGACAGGAATGTCCCGGCGGCTCAGTAGGATGTCCCAGTCGTTACTGAGCCTTCTGCTGCCTCTGGAGGGCGAGGCTCCTGCCGAGCCATCCCTTTTCAACATTGTGTACCGTACACAGCTCAGCGAGGTCGGCTCGGCGGGCGCCTCGCCCTCCAGTATGGGTGTGGCTCGGCGGGCGCCTCGCCCTCCAAAGTGAGGGATACAACAGGCTCGGCAGGAGCCTCGCCCTCCAAGTGTGGGCTGGAATAGTCTCTAAAGGAACTGAGTTTATCGGCATGAAGTAAAATTGGCTACTATGTGGCTGGCTTGGATTTGGCGGATGCGTCGCCCGTTGTGGCGGGGCGCAAAGATTGGCGCGATAAGTATTCTGTTGCTGGTGACGATTGGCTTACTGACTCGCGAGGCGGGGCGCACGTGGCTGATGGACAGACTACAGGCAGTATTTGCGCCCGTGTACCGCACGCAGCCCAGCCCCCTCGTGATTGTGGAGCGCCTGCAGTCGATGCAACGTCTGGAAACGGCGCGACAAACGACTGTTCACGATGTGGTGGTTGAGGCGTCCAACGGGTTGCCCATTTGGCTGACGGGTGAACGCCTGCGCATGCGCGTCGTCGCCGAAGCCTCTGCAGGAATCGATCTCTCAAAACTACAGCCAGCACATGTGCGTGTTTCAGGCGAGCGCGTGTGGATTACGTTACCGGAGCCGCAGCTCTTCGATGTGACGATTCGCGAAGCGGGCACAGAGGTGTACCATCGCGAGCGGGGCTGGCTGGCTTTCCGACCGGATAAGACCATCGAGCAACGCGCACGTAATCAGGCGTGGCTGGAAGCTCGCAACGCCGCGCTTCAAGGCGAACTGCTTCATCAAGCCCGTCAAAACGCTGCCACCGAACTACAACGGTTGCTACAGATGCTGGGGTTCAAGAACGCACAAGTTGGCTGGGATAGTGCAAGGGCGTACTGACGAGGTTGGAACTATCTTCTTAGCGCAGGGAGCGTCGCGGAGGAAGTTTTTGCACAAGAGCATACAAATCCGAAACCGCTCGTGCGTAGCGTTCCAACCCGTAGCGCGACCTGCCGTGCGTGCGTGGTCGATGTTCGACTGGTACTTCCGCCACACGATAGCCGAGCCGATGCGCGATGAGCGGGAGGTACCGATGATAATCGCGCTCCAGCCACGGGATGAGATCCTGTGCAACCTCGCGCCGCATGCCTTTGAAGCCACAGTTCGCATCGTGCAGGGGCAAACCGAACAATAAGCGCAAGCCCGTATTGAAAACGTTTGACACGAGTACCTTGAGCAACGGGTCGCGCCGTCTCCGTCGCCAACCGACGACCATATCCGCCGCGTCGGATTGCAAAAGTGTAAGCATCGGCGCGATTGCTTCTGGCTTTTCTTGTAGGTCGGCGTCGATAGTAAACACATACGTGCCCTGCGCTGCGTTGAAGCCGGTGCGGTAGGCAGCGGTTTTACCCTGCTTTTGGGTGTGGCGCAGGGCGTGAAGGCGCGATTCGGGTTGCTGCGCTGCCTGCAGGTACTCCCAGCTGCCATCGTCGCTACCGTCGTCCACAAAGACTATCTCCCACACCTGTCCTGCGGCATCGAGGGCACAAGCGCACTGCCGAATCAGCTCGGGCAAGTTCGGGCGTTCATTATACAAGGGCACAATCAGGCTTAGCGTGGGGGATTCCATCGGTAGGCTCGCGTCACCTCCAGTGGCGCCTCGTAGTCCAGCGTGAAACGGAACGGAGCGTTCGTGCGAATAAGGGCGTAGTACGCTGCGCCTTCGAAGTCCATCGTGCGCAAGGGCAGTAAAGGGGGGCACACGTACTCGTCAATCAGCGTCGTATTGCGTTCGAAGTCGGGCGGCATCTTGCCTTTGTATACGCGCTGGGGGACAAGTATCGCATCCCCACGCTGTAGCCCCTCGCCGCTGGGCAAGAGCTTTCGGAAGCCCTGCTGCTCGGCGTAGAACATCCAGCCCCATGAGCCTGCGTACCATACGCGCTCACCCGCGAATAGTTCGGCGAAATAGGCAGCCGTGCGCTTGTAGCGGATGGCGTAGTCGTAGTCGGCGGCGATAACCAGTAGGCTCAGTGCGCCTTGCAGCAGCAACAGGTTCGGACGCTTGCCCACCAGCGGCGTTAGCAGCAATATAATTGGCGGCAGGGCGTACAGCAGATGACGCATCGCCTGAAATGGCACGCCCCACACAGCAGTCATCAGTGCAAGTAGCAGCCAGAGACGGGGGAATATCATTATGCCCTTACCTCTCTCACCGCTGGGGAAAGGGAAGCCAACGTCCCTTTCCCCCACGAACTGGGAGAGGGACTGAGGACGAGGGCAAACCAGCACTGCTGCCCCTACCAACATCCCCCCATTCACTAACCAAAACAACGTTTGTACGTGAATTGGATGTGCCTCAAACAGCGTGATATGCCAATAGATCAGTCCGCCGCAGACTAAAGCAATCAGCAAGCTTTTCCACGCCCAGCCGTTGTCCAGTGCGCTGCGCCAACGCGGTAGCAGCCCCCAGACAAGCAGCATGGTCGCACCTAACCCTACGATGCCCGGCAGAAACTTCGCCTCCCACGGAGCACTGCCCCTGCGCTCCTGCCATAGGTAAAATAAGTGAATTTCGCCGTCCGTCCACAGATTCATCATCGACCAGAGCGTGATGGGCGCCAGCGCGAGCATAAGCCAGCCAAGTTTACGCCCCATGCCTTGCTGCAGCGTGTAGAGCAGTGCGAGCGGAACCCAGAACAGTGCGGTGTATTTCGCCAGCCCGCTCAGCCCACCCAGCAGTGCGCCCGCAACGAGATATCGCCGATCGCCGCGCGCAAGACCCTCCACCCAGCATCCCAGTCCGCCCACAAACAGCGCGAACGCGGGCACATCGCGCATTACGTTCACGCCGGGCAACACTGCAGGCGAAAGCATCAGCCATCCGACGCTCCACCATGCCCACTCTTGCTCAATAAATCGAGCTGCGAGTCGATACATCCCCCATACCAGTAGCACCACGAACGGCACGAACGCTAAGTGTAATAACCATTCCCGATAACCCCCTATCGCAATAAATAGTGCAAGCCAGTAGCTCACCAGCGGCGGGTTAGTGGTGACCTTCGCTAAAGGTTGCGGCTCCTCCAGCCAGAAATACTCTCCTGCAAACGGGCGCAAGGGGTCTTTCAGGATGTTCGCCGCGACGTGCAGCACCACAGGGTCGTCGATATGAAAGGGCTTTAGCAGTGCGAACAGCCCAATACCTAATATCACGATTCCGAACGCCCATCGCATCTCGCGACTGGGATTATACCGGTTAAGATACAGGAATAGGTATTACTCACGCGCTGACGTAGCGAAACCGGCACCTGGAGGGTGAGGCTCCTGCCGAGCCGTTTTTTTGCTACGCACGTTGCGATGATTTGGGATGGGTGGCTCGGCGAGAGCCTCGCCCTCCAGGTGTCGGTGTGGCTCGGCAGGAGCCTCGCCCTCCAGTGTTAGTTGCCGGCTCGGCAGGAGCCTCGCCCTCCAGGTGGTAGTTCACTTTCTATATTGCCTTACGACTGTTTGCAAAATCGCCTCAATTTTCGCTACCTGAGGCTGTACGGTGAAGTCCTGCAGT
>CAYVKB010000069.1:0-12803 GCA_964451985.1 uncultured Fimbriimonadales bacterium
GGGAGGTGAGAAGCGTCCCGCATTTACATAACCCCGCACCCCCAACACAGAGAGAACGCGACCACCACTGCCTCAACCTCCCCCCCTGTCCCCCCCATCCGCACGCGGAAGGGGGGAACGCAGGGGCAATCCGTGCCTACTCCCCCCCTCCGCGTGCGGAGGGGGGGATATAGGGGGGGAGGTGAGAAGCGTCCCGCATTTACATAACCCCGCACCCCCAACACAGAGAGAGCGCGACCACCACTGCCTCAACCTCCCCCCTGTCCCCCCCTCTGCAAGCGGAAGGGGGGAACGCAGGGGCAATCCGTGCCTACTCCCCCCCCTCCGCAAGCGGAGGGGGGGATATAGGGGGTTCGAAAAGTCAGGAGCAAGCACAGATGGCTGCGACTTAGTTCCTATCCTCAGGTGGACCCCACTCGTAGCCCCAACAGTACCAAGTTTGGACTGCCATCGGGTCGGGGTCGCTACAGGACGGCTCGGAATAGTTGCTCTGCCCCCGATCGGTCGGATAGAGTCGCTGGTACTGATACCACTTTGAGTGCCCGTCTAAGTGTAATACCACAGAGCCTTCACTGTGGCGCCCCTTGAAAGCCCCACCGATGCGGCTCGTCCAGAACTGGGGACCGGGCCACTGCATCCGACTGGGCGGCAGGTCAATCATCGCCACGGCGCGTGAGGGGCGCGTCACACGCCCTGAGTCGACGGCAGAGGGGTTGTAGTTGCAGTCGTACAGCCCATAGCCACCTAAACCGTTGTGCACGAGGTAGTCCATCGGCGGGTAGATATCGTCGAAGTAGTTGGCACGTCCGCGTTGCGATACGCCCAGTCCCACCTGAGGATGGTTCGGAGCACGCATATAGTCGCCGAAGCCGTTGTCGCGTTGAATCAGCTGCGCCGCGCCCTGCCGGAACGGCGACGATGGGCAACGCAAAATGTCGCGGTTTTTCATGTAGGGTTGAATACGCGCGCCGAACTGATAATACTCCGCAAAGCAGAAGATAGGGACGCGATTGTCGTAATCGTTGGCATACATCAGCAGCGCTGTGCCAGTCTGGCGTAAGTTACTGATACAGGTGGTCTGGCGGGCTTTCTCACGCGCTTGCGCGAACACAGGGAACAGAATCGCCGCTAAGATGGCGATTATCGCGATAACGACTAGCAGCTCAATCAAGGTGAAGCCGCGTCGCTGTGGAGCCTTCATTGTGCATTACCTCCTATGGTTGGATTACGGTCAGGAACCAGTGCGGTTCCCGCAAGGGGCGGCAGGGTGATGCGTAGCCGCCCGTTCGAGGCAGGATAAATCGCCTGCTCGAATTCGGATGTGCTGACGGCAGTGCGCCAGCGGATAGAGTCACCCAACACGGGAAACTCGACGGTTTGGGGCTGGGCAGAGGTGTTGAGCACCACAATTACCTCGCCCCCCAGCCTCCTCTCTGTAGACGGAGAGAGGGAGTTGCGCTCCCCCCTCTCTGCTTGCGGAGAGAGAGACACCGGAGTGAGGTATCGTCCATACCCGTATACGCCCTTCGTGTCGTCTACCAGCAGCGTTTGCCACTCGCCGCGGCGCAGGGCGGGTTGCGCCTTACGCAGAGCAACAAGCTGTTTCACATAGTCGCGCAGGGCGCGTTCCTCTTCAGAGAATTCGAAGCGCATGGGGCGTCGGTTATCGGGCGTGCCGCCCCCATCCATGCCGATTTCGTCGCCGTAGTAAATTGCAGGCGCGCCGATAGCTGTGAACTGTAGCAGCAGCCCCAACCGCACACGCCGTAAATCCCCCCCACATTCGCGGCGAAAGCGGGGCGTGTCGTGGCTGCTGAGCATATTGTACATCGCGTACAGGCTTTGGCGCGGGTACATAATCTGCAGTTGCGCCATGCGCTGGTCGAACTGCGAGGGCTTGAGGCTACCGTGCGCCACAAAGCCCAGCACCGCCCCGCGCCAGACATAGTTCATCACGCTGTCGAACATATCGCCCTGCAGCCAGCGCCCCGCGTCATCCCAGATTTCGCCGATGATGATTGCCTCAGGATTCGCGCGGCGCACCACAGGGCGGAACTCGCGCCAGAATGCATCGGGCACTTCGTTGGGCACATCCAGCCGCCAGCCGTCCAGCCTCAGCTCGCGTGTCCAGCGCTCTATCACGCCCAACAGATAGCGGCGTACTACGGGGTTGTTGTGGTTCAGCTTGGGCATGTAGGGGATGTTCCACCACGCCCAGTAGTTGGGGTTCCACTCCACCGCCACGGGGAACTTCTCCACGACGAACCAGTCCCGAAACGCCGACCGCTCCTGATGGCGCAGCAAATCCTGAAACGCGAAAAAGTAAATCCCCACGTGGTTGAACACGCCGTCCAGCACAAGGCGCAGCTCGTGCTGATGGAGTGTGCG
Organism: uncultured Fimbriimonadales bacterium; assembly: GCA_964451985.1. Lineage (GTDB taxonomy): Bacteria > Armatimonadota > Fimbriimonadia > Fimbriimonadales > GBS-DC > GBS-DC. Next base: position 2,389 of record CAYVKB010000069.1, read on the forward strand.
GGCGAGTTCGTGTAGGTCGTCGTTTGTTCCAATCTGGGGGTCGACGCGTTCAAAGTCGTCGGTGTCGTAGTTGTGATGCGTCACGGAAGCGAACACTGGGGTCAAGTAGAGAGTATCCACGCCCAGATCGCGTAGGTAGTCCAGCTGCTTCAGGATGCCTTGCAGGTCGCCCCCGTGGAAGCCGTCGCCCTCGATGCGCCCCGTGAAATCGATGGGCTTACTGGGGTCGGGGTCGTTGGACGGGTCGGCGTTGTGGAAGCGGTCGGGCATGATTTGGTAGTAAATCGCATCCTGCGCCCAGTCGGGGATTTCGAACTTATTGTCGCCAATGCGATGGCGGTAGCGGGCGTCACCGTTGGGCAGACGCAAGCGGGTTCTCCCGTCGTGGATTTCGAACCAATACTCGATATTCACTTCGGGTAGCGTGGCGCGATGGTAGGTGTACAGCGCGTCGCTCACGAACGGGGTCATCTCAAGGCGTTGGGTGCGTCCATTCTGGCGGTAGAACAGCACGGCGCGCTCCACATCGTCTTTGCGAGTACGTAGACGCAGGTGGAGTTTGCCCTGTATGGGGTTGCGGTCGCGCAGGTCGGCGGGGTTATGATGGACGCCACTGCGGGTAATCTGTCCGTCGCCCACGCGCGCAGGGCGATTATAACCGTCGGGTTCCACCCACACGACAGAGTTGAGGTTGCCGTTGCCGTCGTCGATAGTGGGAGCTTTGGGGTCGGTGCGCCAGTCGGTGCCGTTCACCACGAATTTGTATTGATGTGCGCCGGGAGGCAATTGCATGGTGAGCGTCCATGTACGTTTTTCGGCGTCGGGTTGCATCGGGGTCGCGCGGGGCTGCCACTCGTTGAAACTGCCCGCGAGGTAGACCTTCTCGGCGGGCTGCTCCAGCGTAATTTGGAAGCGCACGGGGTAGGTCGGCTCCCCCGCCCAACCTACCCAAAGTAGCAGTAGGATCAGTATCGCATTCACTGCGCGTTGCCTCATCGTCGTTCCGCCCCTGCGCGTCGATTCCCACAGCAGTGGCTTGGACTATTTTGCCCAAATATCGGCGCACACCAAGAATGTCCGTGCCACAGTGAGAAATCGTATTCTGAACTATATTATAGCATGCTTTCGCGCCGTTGTCAAGCGACGCCTCACCTTTTTGTGTATCTTGCCGACAATTGAGGGTATGTACACTTACCGACTGCGGATGGCGCAACTGGCGCTGGAGAATATGCCGTTCCCGCTGCATCAGGCGCGGAGTGTGTTAGATCTAAATGCTGCCGACGGCGCAACTACCCAGTATCTGCAGTACTATATGCCCTACAGCACCGTGTTCGGCATACGCGCCACGGCGTGCGGGGCGGAGCTTGCCAACTGTGGGCAGCGCTACCTAACAGAGCTGCCGAACTCGTTTCGCTGCGACTGTGTGGTGGGCATCGTAGAACCCAATCAGTCGATTTTGGCGACCCTGAACTCGATTGAGTCGATTCAGGCGCGTTGGGCAGTCATAGTTGTTCCCTATTCCAGCGCACAGGAGGTGGATTGGAAAGCGCGAGGCTATCAGATTCATCACGAAATCACCGAAGAGCTGGATGACGGCGTGCAGGTGGTTGCCGTGCGCGACCGAGAGGCACAGATGGTAGTGATGGAAACGCCGCGCGTGCTGGTTATTTCGCCTGTGCGCCAGAAACCCGCGATTTTGGAGCATTTCCTGGAAGGCTTGCGCCGATTGGACACAACAGGGCTGGAGATTGCTTATCTCTTTATTGACAACAACGATGACGCCCACGCCTCGCAAATGCTTCGTATGTTTGCAAGCCAAGTGAGCGTACCCGTGCATCGGCTGCGCGTCCCTGTGGCGGAAGCCTACCACCGTACAGAGACACATCATCAGTGGACGGAGAGCCTGTACTGGCGTCTGGCAGCGATGAAGGACGGCGCGTTGCACGCTGCGCTTCAGCACGGTTACGACTATGCGTTTCTAGTGGATAGCGACCTCGTGTTGCATCCGCAGACCGTGCGACGTATGGTTTGCTATGGGCGCGAGGTAGTTTCGCAGGTGTTCTGGACAGTGTGGACACCAGGCAATCCACCGTTGCCGAACGTCTGGTACGCCGATTTCTATAATCTATACCGTGTCCGTCGTCAACAGTCCCTAGAGCAGGAGGAGCAAGTTCGCCGTACAGAGGCGTTCCTAAGCGCGCTGGCGTTCCATCCGGGGTTGTATCGGCTGAGTGGGCTGGGCGCATGCACGCTGATTGCACGCCGTGCGATAGAGGCGGGCGTGAGCTTCAGCGAGTTGCGCGGCTGCTTACAGGCGGGCGAGGACCGGCACTTTTGCCACCGCGCCGAGTCGCTGGGGATACGCCTGTTTGCTGACACGACTTTGCCGCCTCTGCATCTCTATCGCGAGACGGAGCTGCCGCGCGTGGAGGACTACTGGCGACTGGTCGAGAGTGGACTGCAGGGCGCGGAACTCAATCGTCAGATGTTCAATCTGCTGCTGGGCAGAGAGTTATCCGCTGCCTGAAGGTATAATTTTAGTGTGGCAGCCTTGAAATTCACGCCTGAGGAAGAGCAGGCACTGCAACGGAGTATCGAGGCGTTGCGGCAGTTCCCCCATTTGCGCCGCGCGATGATCGAAGCGCTGCAGATGGAAGAGTTGTTCGCGGTGCCCGGACGACTGGACGAACTGACGCAAATCGTTCAGCAGATTTTAACGCGCCTAACGACGGTTGAAACACTTGCCGCCGAAGCCAAGCAAGAGGCGCAAGAAGCCAAACAAGCCGCGTTGGAAGCCAAGCAAGAGGCGCAAGAAGCCAAACAAATCGCCCTTGAAGTGCGCGACCGTGTCGAGAAGCTGGAGCACAGCGTGGCGGATTTGAAAGGCGACTCGGAAGAACTCAAGGCGCGCAAGCGTATCCCGTCGGTGTTGGGACGCTACTTCAAAAAGATGCGTATCTACGACTCCGAGCAGCTGTATCCTCTGATTGGCGAGACGCTGATTTTAGACGAAGAGGGCGCCGTCGAGCTCCTAGATGCGGATTTGTTCGTCCATGCGCAAACGAAGAGTTCTCAGCAGGAGTATTGGCTGGTGGTGGAGGTTTCATGGGGCGTGGGAGTGAGCGATGTGCAGCGCGCCTACGAACGTGCGGCGATTCTACAAAAACACGGCTACCCCGCGTTAGGCGTGGCGATGGGACGCGCTGTGACTCGCGACGCGGAGCAACTCGCCCAAGAACTGGGCGTGCTCGTCGCGCAGGATGGTAAGATTATAGGGGCGCAACCGCCTCAGTAGGTATTTATCCCCCGCTTTGCTCTGTATCGCTTTCTCTCTCAGTGGAGAGTGGCTCATCAGGATACATCTGCCGCACGACTGCTCCCAGAATGCCGTTCACAAAGCGCCCCGACTCCGCCGTGCTGTACTTTTTCGCGAGTTCAATGGCGTCGTTAATCACCACCTTGTAGGGCTGTTCAGGATTGTGGCGCAACTCGTAAATCGCGAGGCGCAGCAGGTTGCGGTCAATCACTGCCATGCGGTCGATGGTCCAGCCTCGCGCGTACTGCTGAATCAGGGGGTCTAACTCGGTCAGCTGGGTTTGGAAAACGCCTTGCACCAGTTGGCGCACAAGGTCGGCGTCGGTGGGTTCTAACGCAGCGACGCTCAGTACTTCCTCAACGGCTTCCTCGATGGGCTTGCCACCTACATCTATCTGATACAGGGCGCGTAATGCCCACTCGCGCACGGCGCGCCGTCCGGTGGATTTACCGTTCATCGCGCCCCTCCTACCATCAGATTGCCCTTCAGCAAGCGTGGCACGAAGGGGGTAGACACTGTGCCAGCGCGATACTCGTCGGTGCGTGCGATGCGCAGCAGGAACTCGCGGCAGGTTTGCACTCCTGCAATGCGCGTCTCCTGAAGGGCGCGTTGCAGCCGTACTACCGCCTCCTCGCGTGTGGACGCATACACGATAATCTTTGCCAGCAGGGGGTCGTAGTAGGGCGGGATGCTGTAGCCCGTGTAAAGATGGCTGTCGATGCGCACACCGGGGCCGCCAGGCGGTGTCCATTCGCTGATACGCCCAGTGGATGGGGTGAAATCTTGCTCTGGTATCTCGGCGGTCAGGCGGGCTTCGATAGCGTGTCCATTCGCAGTTATATCGCGCTGCTCGTGGGGCAACGGCTCGCCCGATGCAATCCGAATCTGCCACTGCACGATATCGACCCCCGTAATCGCCTCCGTGACGGGATGTTCCACCTGCAGGCGTGTGTTCATCTCGATGAAGTAAAAGTTCTCGTCGGAGTCTACCAGGAACTCTATCGTGCCTGCGTTCTGATAGCCAACCGCCTGAGCAACTTTCACGGCAGCTTCGCCTAAGGCGTGGCGCGTATCAGGCTTGAGATTTGGCGCAGGGGCTTCCTCGATCATTTTCTGATGGCGTGGGTTCTGGATGGAGCACTCGCGCTCGTACAGGTGCAGCACTTTACCGTGTTCATCGGCGAGGATTTGCACCTCGATGTGGCGCGGTTCGGGGATGTATTTTTCCAGATAGACTTCGGGCGAGCCGAAGGCAGCTTGGGCTTCGGACTGGGCGATACGCAGGGCAGGCAGCAGGTCGTCCTCGCTCATCACGCGGCGGATACCGCGCCCGCCGCCGCCTGCCGCTGCCTTAATCAGTAGGGGGAAACCGATTTGGCGCGCCGCAGCAATCGCCTCGTCCTCGTTTTGCAGCGCCTGCTGCGTACCAGGCAAGACAGGCGCACCCGCCCGATGCGCAATCGCCCGCGCGAGCGACTTGTCGCCCATCTTCGCAATTGCGTCGGGCGGTGGACCGATGAACTTGATGCCCTGCGCGGCGCACGCCTCCGCGAAACTGCTCCGTTCCGATAGATAGCCGTAGCCAGGATGGATTGCCTCCGCACCCGTGATTTGCGCCGCCATTAGAATATGGGGGATATTGAGATAGCTCTCCATGCTGGGCGGCGGACCGATACAGATGGCTTCATCAGCAAGTTGCACATGCAAAGCGTCGCGGTCGGCTTCCGAATAGACCGCCACACTCTGTACGCCCAGCTCCTTACAGGCGCGTATAATCCGAACGGCAATCTCGCCCCGATTGGCGATTAGAATTTTGCGGAACACAGCGGGGGTATTGTACCCGCTCGGGCAGAGATGGGCTATAATAGGTCTGTGCAGAGGAGAGTGAAGATGCGTTGGCAAGTGATGCTCTTTGCTATGGTTCTCGGCAGCGCGCAGGCGGATGACTTCGCCCATCCCGCCATCTATCGCGACTACCCCGCAGGACGCTGGGAAGACTGGTCGTGGGCGAACCGCAATATGCAGAACACCAATCCGGTGCGGTCGGGACAATACTCGATCCGTGTGGATTTCTATGCCTGGTCGTCAGTCTGGTTCAAGAATCCGAGCGGCTTTGTGGTAGATGGTTTCAGCCACTTAGAGTTCTGGGTACATGGGGGCAGTGCGGGCAACCCAAGCTTTCACATCGGAGCGGAAGTGGACGGCGTCAACCGCCCGCTTGTGCCCGTGAGCAACTTCGCGAGCAGTTTGCCTCCGAACCAGTGGACGCGCGTACAGGTTCCGCTAAACGCGCTCGGCGTGAATTCAGGCGACCGCCTCACGGGAATCCACTTCCGCGAGTCTGCGGGGCAGAGTGTGCCTACCTTTTACATCGACGATGTGCGTCTGGTACGCTCCAACGTGATCCAGCGCGCCATAGCGACAGTGAACTTTCAATTAACAGGGCGTGCGATTACCTCGCCGATGCTGGGCATGAACACCGCCTGCTGGGACTGGTCTTTGACCACACCAGAGCGGCGTGCGTTGCTCAAGCAGCTCAATCTGGGGCTGTTGCGCTTTCCGGGCGGCTCGATCTCCAACGAGTACGATTGGCGTACCAATAGCAACCGTCGCTACGGGGGCAGCTACGGCACGAACACCGACGGTTTTCTCAATGTAGCGAACGAACTCAACGCGGAGAAAAACATCACGATTAACTACGGTTCAGGCACACCCCAGGAAGCCGCCGACTGGGTGCAGTACGCGAATATCCAGCGCAACGGTAGGGTGCGCTACTGGACAATTGGCAACGAGAACTACGGCTCTTGGGAACACGATACGCATCCGCACCGCCACGACGCACACACCTACGCCCTTTTCACACAGGACGCGATACAGCGTATGAAAGCGGTTGACCCCACGATCAAGGTGGGCGTGGTGGGCGTGCCGAATGAGCATGAGTACCCCCAGCGGTTTAGCGTGACGAACCCACGCACGGGGCAATCGCGCAACGGCTGGACGCCCGTGCTGCTAAACCGCCTCAGCAGCCTCGGCGTAGTGCCCGATTTCTTCGACATCCACATCTATCCGCAGCTGCCTGGACGCGAGGACGACGCATTTCTATTAGACGACCCGCGCGTGTGGGATGAGATTATCCGCGACACACGCCAGATTCTGCGCGACTATCTGGGCACAGCGGGCGGGAACATACCGATTTTCATCACCGAGAATAACTCCGTCGCCTACAACCCTGGCAAGCAGACAACCAGCATGGTGAATGCGTTGTATATGGTGGATTCGTGGGCGAGGGCGGTTCTGGCAGGCGCGGCGGCGTTCGTGTGGTGGGATTTGCACAACTCCGCTGAGGTGAATAACAACAACAGCCCCCTCCTATACGGCTGGCGCAACTGGGGTGACTACGGGATTGTCGCAGCAGGCTATCCGTCGGGAGCAGGCGACCCACTGAACACGCCGTACCCCACGTTCTTCGCGACGCAACTGATTACGAGTTTTGCCCGTCCAGGCGACACTCTGATACCTGTGTCGTGCGATAACCCGATGCTAAGCATGTACGCCGTGCGCACGTCCAACGGCATGGGCAGGCTCTTGATAGTGAACAAGATGCGCAGCACGCCCATTACGGCGGAGATACAGCTGCTGGGATTGCGGGCAGGGCATGCCGTGCGCTGGCGCTACTACTCAGCGCAGCAAGACGCCGTGAAAAGCAAGGGTATCGCAGTGCGCACGATACGGGGCAGCGGCGACCGCATCCGACATACCTTCCCGCCGATGTCGATCAGTGTGCTGGAATGGTAAAGTTGTCTACGACGATTGTGTGCCAAGCGCAAACTCTCTGATTGCCATCAGCAAGTCGGGATTAATCTCAGTGGGTACGGAGCAGCCTGGGGCGATAATAAAGCCCCGTCGCCCCACGCTGTCCAACGCTTCTTGTGCATGCTGGAACACGCGCTCGCGACACAGCTTGGGCAGCTCCACCTCGTTTAGCCCGCCCATGACGCAGCGATCGAATAACCGCTTACCCGTCGCAAGGCTCAGCGTGGTGCTGCGGTCACTCCAGCACACAATCGCGGCAGGAGCATCGGCGAGCAAATCGGCATACAACTCGCCGTAGCCGTGCAGGTGCAACACGTTCAACCTGCCGTCGGAGACCGACTCCAGAAACGCCCGGTCAAGCGGAGCGAAGAACTCCTCGTACACGTGGCGCGGGGCAGTATCGGAGCCGACGCCGTTCACCGCGTAGTAAATCCCATCGCATACGGTCAGTACCATACGGGCATAGAGTTGCAAGTTCGCCTGAATCGTATGCAAGCCTTCTCGCACGGCTTCGGGCGCAAGCGCAAGATGCTCCAGCAGCTTGCCCTCACAAAGCTTGTTCGCGTAGTAAAAGGCGTTGAACACGGTCTCGATGATGGGCACGTCTCCAGGAACCATCTGACGCAGGCGTTTGAGCATCTCGATTTGCGCGCCGAAGTGCCCGCGGTCAGGCTCCAGCAGCGTGAGCTGTGCCCAGTCGTCGGCAGTATGCACAAACGAGAAGCCAGAAGGCGTCTCATAGGGGATGTCGTGCATCACTTTCAAGATGTCGGGTTGGTAGCGCCGCCAGAACTCGTAGGTGGCGTGGCTCATGCCGTCGATATATTGCCGCAGTACCTGCTCGCCGGCGGGGGCGCGGTACTCGGCGTGCAACGCCTGCGGGAACCACGCCTCCGTGCGAAAGTGGTACCAGAAGCAGTACGGCAGGCGGTCTACTGTCCCACCGATAATCGCCTGTTCTATCCGCTCACGCGAGGTCATCCGTCATCCTCTCCCCGCTCTTGTTGGAGCATCGTATCGATTTTCGGCACAATGCCTCACTGCTCTAAAGGATACCCCTCAGCCCTCGCGTTTGCCTGCCTGCACGCCTTCCCAGATAATCTCCATCGGCTCGCCGTCGGGTGTGCAGTTGTAGATGGAGAAGTCCGTCACACCTGCTTCGTGTAGGATGTCCTCGTCTATCCACGCTTTGCCGGTGCAAGTGTGGGGTTCGCGTCGCACGATTTCGAACGCGGCGTCCGCCATGATGTCGGCTTTGCGCCACTGTTGAGGCGTGCCCAAACCCCATGCGATGGTCGCCTGACTCTCGATTAGCGTGCGGGGCCATAGCGCGTTCACTGCCACGTTGTGCTGGCGCACCTCCTCCGCCAGCCCCAGCGCCAGCATCGTCATGCCGAACTTGGAAATCATATACGCCACCTTGCCAGGCAGCACGCGCAGGTCAACTGGGGGCGACATGGTGATGATGTGCCCCCAGCGCTGGTTAATCATATGCGGCAGTACAAGTTGCGACGCGATAAACGACGCGCGCAAGTTCACCTGCATGACCAAATCGAACCGTTTCGGAGGCGTTTCCAGCACAGGGTACCACCATAGCGCACCCGCGTTGTTGATGAGAATATCCACACGCCCGAAGGTCTCCAGCGTTTTGTCTACCATCTGTTGCAGGGCGTTCTCGTCGCGCACATCGACGCGCATCGGCAGGGCACGTGCACCTAACGCCCCCACCTCCTCGGCGACGGTGTATATCGTACCAGGTAGGCGCGGGTCGGGTTCAGTGGTCTTGGCAGCGATTACGATACTCGCCCCCTCCTGCGCGAACTTCAGCGCAATCGCTCGCCCGATGCCGCGACTGGCACCCGTGATAATCGCTACGCGGTTCTGCAGGGGTTTGTGAATCGTCTCGTGTTCCATCGGGAATGGATTATACCGAATACCTCCCCTCGCTCTGGTTTCGAGGTATAATTGAGCAAGCGACGACGCTTGGTTGGGAGATTGCATGCCGCGCGGGGGCGGACAGGCTAAGGGAGTGTTGCATATGATGGTTCTTATGAATCGTGAAGCCACAGAGGAACAGATTCGCGCCGTGTGTGAAGCAATTCACGAACACGGTATGGAGTCGCTGGTACTGCCTGGTGGTCAGCGCGTCGCGATAGGCATCCCCAGCGCGATTCCGCCTGAGCTGCGCCCCGTGCTGGATCAGCACCTGTCGGCGATGGACGGCGTCGATCAGGTGATTCACATCACGCGCCCCTACAAGCGTGCCTCGCGTGATTTCCATCCGCACGATACTGTTGTGCGCGTGGGGAATGTGGAAATCGGCGGTGGGCGGTTCGCTGTAATGGCAGGACCTTGCGCCGTTGAGAGCTACGAGCAGACGTTAGAATCCGCACGCGCCGTGAAAGCTGCAGGCGCGCAAATCCTCCGTGCAGGGGCGTACAAGCCGCGCACCTCGCCCTACTCGTTTCAGGGGCTGCAACGCGAGGGCTTAGAAATCCTGCGCACCGTCTCGCAAGAGGTGGACATCCTCACTGTGAGTGAAGTTGTCGACCCGCGCGATGTGGAAGTCGCCGCCGAGTATATCGACATCTTGCAAATCGGTGCGCGGAATATGCAGAACTTCCCGCTGCTGGTGGAGGTAGGCAAGTCGGGCAAGCCTGTGTTGTTAAAACGCTCGCCCAGCGCGACGATTGACGAGTGGCTCGCCGCCGCCGAGTACCTGCTGACCAATGGCAACGAGCAGGTGATGCTCTGTGAGCGTGGGATTGCCCCCTTAGACCGCGCTTATGTGCGCAACACGCTGGACATCAACGCTGTGCCCGTAATTAAGTACCACTCGCACCTGCCGATTATCGTGGACCCCAGCCACGGAATTGGACATGCGCGTTATGTGCCGTCGGTGGCGTTGGCAGCAGTAGCAGCAGGCGCGGACGGGCTGATTATCGAGGTCCATCCGCACCCTGAACGCGCACTCTCCGATGGCGTGCAATCGCTGAATCCAGAGGCGTTTATGCATCTGATGGCGCAAATCAGTGCAATTCGAGCAGCGCTTGCGCCGATGACGGGGAAGTAGGCTCGTGCCTACTCCCCCAATTCAACAACCATCGGCTCGCCCTCCACAACCAGTACCTGATACCGCTTGATTTTTTCCAAAATGTGAACTTGAACCCCCTCCGTAGGTTCCCCCTACTGCGTGGGGGGAACCAGGTGGGGACTTGTTCGGTTTTCCCCGCATGCGGGGGGAACCTCAAGGAGGGGGGTAGCAAACTGTTAAACCCCCTCCGTA
>CAYVKB010000070.1:0-12329 GCA_964451985.1 uncultured Fimbriimonadales bacterium
GTTCGTCGGCGGGGACGCCGACGCTACGGAGGGGTGGGTTGGTCGGCGGGGACGCCGACGCTACGGGGGCTGGGTTCGTCGGTGAGGACGCCGACGCTACGCGTTCGCCTTCCGTAGCGTCGGCGTCCCCGCCGACGAGCAACGCATCCCTTCCGGTTTGCACTGTTCGAATAAAATAGTCCTCCAGCGACTCCACACGCCCCGCGAGGTCACTGAGTGTGTGTTCCGCGATGAGCTTGCCCTGATGAATCACTAAAATTCGGTCGCAAATGGACGCCACCTCCGCCAACTCGTGCGAGGAGAAGAAAATCGTCGCGCCTCGCGCACGTTGAGTGGCTAATAAATCTCTCAGTTCGCGCTTACCGATGGGGTCTAAGCCCGACGAGACCTCGTCCAGAATCAGTAGTTTGGGGTCGCCCAGCAGCGCCTGCGCAATTCCCACGCGCTGCAGCATCCCTTTGGAAAGGTTCTTGTTGAGCGTGTGCATCTTGTGTGCAAGGTGGACGGCTTCCAGTAAAGCTTCGATTTGCGCGTGGAGGGCGCGACCGCGCAAGCCGTGCAGCTCGCCATACAGGCGCAGCGTCTCGTAGGGTGTGAGGTAAGGCGAATAGAGCGCGGTTTCGGGCAAGAATCCCACCAGTTGACGGGCGCGGGCGTCGGTTGCGTCCATCCCGAAGATTCGCACTTCGCCTCCCGTGGGGGGCTGGAAGCCCATCAGTGTCTTAATCGTGCTGGTTTTGCCCGCACCGTTCGCGCCTAGAAAGCCCACAATCTCGCCCTCGCGTACCTCGAAGCTGAGGTCGTCCACCGCGCGAAAAGGCGGCTTGAACCAGCGTCGATACGCCACCACCAGATTACGCACTGCTATCGCCAACATCGGTATCGATTATCGGCGCGTGGGTGGATTTTTGCAAGGGGCTATATGCTATAATACACACGATGAAACGGCTGAACTTCACATTAGATGAAGAGACCATCGAACTGCTTAATCGGATTGCGAACCAGTATTATCACGGCAACAAGTCGCAGGCGGTACGTGCGGCAGTGGAGTCATTGGCGGCGCACTTGGGCCACGAAGGCTGGGTCGTCGCGGGTTTTGTGCCTGTTTCAGTAGACGGCGACGCAGAGTGCCATACCTGCCATCGCCAATTTGAGGCGGGCGAAACGCTGTATCGCCCTGTGTTTCGCAAAGGGCGCGCCCACAACGCGATGCAACAGCTTCCGCGTGAGCAGTGGCTGGAGTGCGGCGACTGCGCTCAGGTGCTGGCGGAGGTTTGAACCGCAGGAGGCATGGGCGACACTCGCCGCCTACATCACTTCCGCTTTTTTGAGCTTGCCCTCGTACACAGGCTCTGCAAAGGCGAACGAACGGCGCGCCTCGCTGATTTTCACCTTGTTTATTGCCTGCTTGGGCGGCTCCGTCTCCCACAGTATCAGGTAGCCGTCTTTGGTGAAGGCGACCCTATTCTCTTCATCGATGGCGGACGGAACCACCTGACACTCGACCACCTGCAGCAGTTTGTAGGGTAGGTGCTGGCGTTTGAGGGTCTCTAGTGCGCCGCCTTGAATGCGATACTCATCGATGGGCATTTCGGGGCGGGCGCGGGCAAACAGTCCCACCTCCAAATTATGCTCCAGCAGGTCGATGTTCACGCCGTCCTCGCCGACCAGATGCTCAATCACGCTGGGGTGCGCCTCGATGAGGTAAGCCTCCACTTGCTCTTTGCGGGCGCGGGCTTCCAAGTCGCGCTCAATCCACAGGCTCACGGTGTCGGGGGCAGGGATGCGCCCGCGCCCGTGACAGGTGGGGCAAGGGCGTGTGAGGCTTTCGGTGACCGACTCGCCCGTGCGCTTGCGGGTTAGTTCCACCAGCCCCAGCGAGCTGATGCGCCCAATCCGAAACCGTGCGCGGTCGCGCTTCAGCGTGCGCTGCAACGCCTGCATCACCTGACGGTGGTCGCTTTTGCGCCCCATATCGATAAAGTCCACCACGATAATCCCGCCGATGTCGCGCAGGCGCAGCTGGCGGCACACCTCCTCGACGGCTTCGAGGTTCGTTTTCAGAATCGTCTCCGCCAGCGAGGTCTTGCCGGTGAACTTGCCGGTGTTCACATCGATGGCGGTAAAGGCTTCGGTCTCGTCAATGGTAAGGTAGCCGCCCGATTTAAGCCACACCTTACGCCGCATAAGACGCTCCATCTCCTTCTCGATGTTGAAATGCTCGAACATCGGCGTGGTTTTATCGTACAGCATCACGCGGCTGCACAGGTTTGGCGCAATCACCTTCAGCACTTCGTGGACTTTCTCGTACTCTTCGGGGTCGTCAATCCAGAGTCGGTCGACCTCCGACGAAAACACATCACGCAGCACGCGATAGAGCAGCGTGGCGTCACGGTGCACAAGTGCTGGGGGCTGGGCGTTGGCGATATTCGTGCGAATTTGCGTCCACAGCTGCGTAAGGTACTCGATATCCTGCCCAATTTCTTTCTCGGTTTTACCTTCCGATTCCGTGCGCAGAATGAGTCCAAAACCTTGAGGGTGAAGTTTCTGCCCGATTTGGCGCAGGCGTTCACGCTCGTTGCGGTCTTCGATTTTTCGCGACACGCCGAGCGAGACGCCGTCGGGCATCAGCACCACGTAGCGTCCGGGCAGGGTGATACGGGTGGTGACGCGCGCGCCCTTTGTGCCTCGTGGGGCTTTGACCACCTGCACCAGAATCTCTTGTCCGATTTTGAGCAGCTCGCCGATGTTGCGCTTGCGCAGTTCGGAGCGCTTGAGCGTCTGGGACGCTTCTTCGGCGTCACTGCCTTCGGGCAGGATGTCGCCCACATAGAGGAAAGCGTTGCGCTCTAACCCAATATTCACGAATGCGGCGTCCATGCCGGGCAGTACATTCTGCACCAGCCCTTTGTAGATATTGCCCACCACGCGCTCGCCCCGCTCGAAGCGCAGCTCCATCAACTGACCGTTCTCTAAAACTGCAATTCGCGTCTCGCGCGGCGAGACGTTCACTAAAATCTCCCGAATAATCTTGTCGTTTGCGATGGCGCACCTCCTGATAGGATTGCGTATTTCAAGAGAAAGTTTACCCTACCCAAGCACGAACCGCAAAACAGCAAGGCGTATGCGTCCGAACCATAAGAGGCGAGTTCAAAAGTCATCGCTTCCGCTGTTTCTTAATCTCCAGTAATCGGCTAGTGGTGTCAGCAGGCGCGGTGCTGCTGGGCGCGGCGGGTTTGTCGGTAGTGGCCTGCGCTGCTTCGCTGGGCGTGGCAGCAGCGACGGGCGTCGGCTTGGGTTGGGCAGGGGCGTCGGCGCTGGGTTCGGCGCGGCGGGTTCCAGTGCGTTCCTTGACGCCGAGCAGTCGTGCCGTCGCCTGAGTTTGCGGGGCGGGGCGTCGGGCGCGGGTTCCGCTCAGCAGCTTTTCAGGTAGGCGGCGCAGCAGCTCCAGCCACTCGCTGATGGGGATAATCACACGCCGCAAGGTGATGTCCACCAGCAGTAGCGCGAGCGCAAGCCACAGGAACGTGCGCCACAGGTCGCGTACGGAGCGCCCCTCCCTAGCGACAGGGCGAAATACTTCAACAGGCGGTGGGTTCAGCTTGCCTCCTGTGGTCTCGGCGATGCGAGTCAGCAACGGTAGGTTTGCCCGCGTAAAGCGATACTCACTGGGGTAGGGGATGGCAAAACCCGTTGTATTGGTGCGCATCGTCCCGTCGGGGTCTTTTTCTATTACCGTGAGCGTGTAGTCGCCCACGCCGCGCGCGGGGAACCGCCCCACATAACGCCCGGGCGCTTCCTGCTGCAGGGTAATGGTCATACCCTCACCGTTGGGCATGCCCACGCGCACTTCGGGTTGCAAGAAATTTATCGGCTCGCCTTGCGGGGTGAAGGCTTGCATCTCCACAACTGCCTGCCCGCCTTCCAAGCGCACGGTGGTCTGATAATCCTGCTTGCCCACCTTGCGCAGGATGGCGCGGGTGAGCTGTGTCCAGAACGGGGCGAACTCGCTCCAACCGACCCAGCGTTGTGCCCACTTGGGTTTGGCGTCGGAGGTGAACGCGAGCGACTGCCCCAAGCCGTATTGCCACACGGCGAGCAACGGGTCGTCTTTGGGGGTGCGCATCAGCGTGCGGGCGAGCGGGCGGTCAGCCGTGAGGTCGTAGGCAAGCAGTGGGGGCATGCTGCTCCAGTTGATGCCCTGCAACATCTCCTCGCCCGCGCTGACTTTGGGAACGAACGCACCTTCCTCAATCGCCGATCGGGTCATTAGCGCGACATCGGCAGTGAACAGGCGCGGCAAATCACGCGCGCGCTCGGTGAGATAGAAATGCCCTCCTGCAACTCGAGCGAGCTGCTTGAGATACCCCACATCCTTGCCTCTGCCCAGCGACACGACCGACATGGTGATGCCCACGCGTCGCATGCGGGCGGCGATCTCGAACGTGCCTTCCTGCTCGTCGCAGTCGTCGCCGTCCGCCAGCACAATCACATGGCGCGTAGTGGTCTGGATAGGCGTGAGGGCGTTCTCGGCGAACAGCAGCGACGGGCGCATGAAGATGCCGCCGCCCCCCGCGTACATCCGCGAGATTTGCGCGATGGTAGTTTCTCGCTCCTCCGCTTTGCGAATGGGCGCAAGCCAGTCCACGCCCGTACCGCTCACAATCACACCAAATTGGTCTTGCGGGCGCAGGAGTTTGAGCGTCTCGATAGCGGCTTTCGCAGCGAGCTGGATTTTGGGGATACCATTCTCTGGCACGCTCATACTGCCTGAAATGTCCACGATAATCACCACAGTGGCGGGCGGGAAGATTTTGCGCTGACGCACATCTAAGTCTACAGGGAGCATTTCAGCAATCGGGGTTTCGTAGTAGCCACCAGGCAGGAACGAGTTCTCGCCACCAATCATCGCAAAGCCGATGCCAGTGTCGCGCACTGCACTCTGCAGGGCGAGCATCATCTGTGGGCTGAGCGCAACGGCGGGGAAGTCGTGAAACAGAATCGCCTCGTAGTTCTGTAAATCCTCCGCGCGGGCGGGGAAGGTATTGGCGTTCACGCGCGTGACTTCGAGATTATTCGCACGCAGGGCTTTCTCAAGGGCACGGGTGGGGTCTGCGGGACTGCCTTCTGCCAGCAGCACGCGCGGTTTTCCGCGCACGCGCACGAACACCCTGCCGATATTATTCCGCGCATCGCCGTCGGGGGATGCCTCCAGCGATACGCGATACCGATGGAAACCCTCGCGCTCAGTTCTTATGGGCACAACCACTACGTTCTTACCCGGAGTGAGATTGACAGCCACACGCTTCACAGGCTCGCCGTCGCGGTCGACCACCAGGGTGCCCTCAGCAGCTTTACGGGATTCAATCACCACGCGCAGATTGAACGGCTCGCCGATTTTGACCTCGCTGGGAGCTTGGGTTTCCAGCACCAGTGCTTCCGAATCGGGCGTAGCGGCGGCGAGCTGCACCACATCGATTTCGATGTTTTCGGTGGCGGCGACCAGGGCGGCGTCTTGGGCGTTGCCTTCGGTCTCGTTTCCGTCGGAAAGCAGCACGATGCGCTTGTTTTTGCCATCGGGGAACATCGCGGTGGCGAGGCGAAGGGCAGCAGCGATGTTCGTGCCGTCGGGTTCGGGTTTGGAGTAAATGGTGGGCAAACTGCGCGTCTCGGCGGGCATAAAGTCCACCAGTGCGTCGCGCCCGAACACCACCAGCCCCACTTGGTCATGCTCGCCCAAGTTTTTGAGCGCATCTTGTAGGTAGGCTTTGGCGGCTTGCCTGCCCCTGTCGGAGATGCTATCGGACAAATCCAGCGCGAAAATCACGCACACGCCGTGATTGGGGCGTACCGCCTGTGGTGCAGCGAGCGCAAGTACCAGCAGAGTAATCACGACGGAGCGCAATGCCAGCACGAGCCGCTTACGGACTCGGCTCATACCCAAAATACGCCGCCCACTCCACCAGACCCCCAGCAGCGCTACTGGGAGCAGTCCTAAGTAAATCGGCTCCAGAAAGCGCATGGACAGAAGTATTGTACCTGTCGGTGTTTACTCACAGTTTCTCTCGCCACCATGCAAGATACTGCTCCAGCCGATGGCGGCGCAAGTCTGGGGGACCACTGCGCGAGAGACCGTGACTCGACTCGGTAGGGTAGCGGATGTAGAGCACCTCTTTACCTTGCCGTACCAGCGCGGCGAAAAGCTGGTCTGCCTCGCTAATGGGGCAGCGCAGGTCGCCCTCGCTATGCACGATTAGCAGTGGCGTGGTGATGCGCCCTGCATACGCCAGCGGCGAGCATTCCCAGAGTTTCTGAGGCTCATCCCAGAAGTTGCCCTGCCAGTAGCGGTTCGGAATCATCGGGAAGTCCGACACGCCCGCCATACTCACTAAGTTTACCACGCTGCGGTCGGTAATAGCGGCTTTGAAGCGGTTCGTGTGTCCCACAATCCAGTTGGTCATATAGCCGCCGTAGCTGCCACCCGCCACTCCCATGCGTTCCGCATCTACGAATGGCAAGCTCGCGAGGTAATCCGTCACGGTCATCAAGTCTTTGAAGTCGCGATTCCCCCAGTCGCCCTTAATGGCGCGGGCGAATGCCTCGCCGTAGCCGACGCTGCCGCGCGGGTTGGTGTAGGCAATCACATAGCCCTGCGCCGCGTGCAGCTGGAACTCGTGGAAGAACACGCGCCCGTACATCGCGTGGGGACCACCATGAATCATCAAAATCACGGGGTACTTGTGGGTAGGGTCAAAATCGGGCGGTTTGAGCAGCCAGCCGTGTACCTTCACGCCATCATCTGCTTCCACCTCGAACTCTTCGGGTTGGACGATTGCCAACTCGTCCAGCAAGGACTGATTGAAACTAGTAACTTGCGTCAGGTGCAGCGTGTTGCCTGTGCGCTCGGCAAGGAACACCTCGTGCGGGTGCGTGGCGTCGCCTTTCAGTAGGGCGAGGTGATGCTCATCCTGCGAGAGGCTCATATCGGCAATCTCGAAATCGCCGTCGGTGAGTTTATCCAGATGCGTGCCGTCCACCTTCACGCGATAGGGATACACGCCCCCGCGCTCGCTCACCAAGAAGTAGAGATGCTGGCTGTCCGCGCTCCAGATGAGCGGCGCGCCACCGCCGAATTCGCGCACATCGGTCAGCGTGCCCACGCCTACTGTGTTGTCCAAATGCGGAATCAAGTCCACTGCGTCGCCACCCTCCACCGACACGCGCCATACATGGTCGTTGCGCGGGTAGGCATCGTCGGGGTACGGGTTGCCGATGTAGGCTAAGTACTTTCCATCGGGCGACCAGCGCAGAGCGTATTTGGGTCCGTCGGGCGCGTCGACCTTACGCAATTCGCCGCCGTCCGCAGGCACGATATAAATCGCTTCATAGCCCGGATGGTTGTCGGGGTCGGGGTGGCGGTTGCTGATCAAGGCGATGTAGTTGCCGCAGGGTGACCATGCAGGACTGGACTCGCTGAACTCAGGGTCTGTGGTGAGTTGCTTAGTCTCGCCTGATTTCACATCCACCACATACAGGTGGTAGCGCTGGTTCACAAATGCGCCATCGCCATCGAGCCGCCAGTAGGCGCGGCGGATAATACGCGGCGGATTCGAGAAACCCCTCTCTTGACGCTCCTTGCGGGCTTGCTCGCGCCACTCGGGAGCAGTTTCGCGATAGATGAAGGCGACTTTACTGCCGTCAGGCGACCAGGCGAACTCGGCGATGCTGCCCTCCTCCAGATTCGTAATCGGGCGCGCCTCGCCTCCATCGGTAGGAATCACATAGATTTGGCTTTTCGGCTTTTGACGGTTGCTCACAAAGGCGATATGCTTCCCGTCGGGCGACCAGCGCGGTTGCGAGTCGCTCCACTCGCCATAAGTGAATGGCTGTACCTCCTCGCCGATGCGTACACGCCAGAGATTCGAGAAATATTTATTTTTCTCAGTGTCAATCCACTTGTAAACGAACACGACTTGGCTGCCGTCAGGCGCGATTTGCGGGCTGCCCAGTAGTTTGATGCGGAATAGGTCGTCGATCGCGACAGTGCGTTTCATAGCGGTTGCCTCCACACAATTTTTAGTTCCGCACCCTGAGCGGATTTCCTGTGGTGGGTAGGTGTTGCCTCAGACACAGATACAAAGTGATGCCCTACGGCTTATCTTCGTCCTGCATCAACTTTGTTTCAGTCTCGACCGTCAGTTTGCGGGGCAGCATGCTCATAAGAAACTGTGCGTTATCGGTTGGTTCCGGTGCCGAGAGTTCAAATTGCCATATTTGAGGCGTTATCCGCACCAGGCGCAGGCGTTCCAGCCACGCACTTGGAGGTAGGAAGCGTTCGCGACCGCGCATTTGCGTCATCCTAAGAATGGGAGCACGCCAGAATGTGAGCGTCTGCAGTACACGCCAGCGGGTTTCCAGGGGCAGTTGCACGAGTGCAAGCGTTGGGGGGGGCGCATCCGTAGGCGGGTTCCAGAAACGCTCGCGCACCTCATCGGGCACACTCTCCAAAATCATCATAATCAGCCACGCCGTGCCCAAGTCCGCGACACCAAACCAAAGCGGTGTCGTGTCAGGTTTCTCGTTGGGGTTCCAGCAGAGCGGGGACGCAGGATCAGTCATCAGCCAGCGCGCCTGTTCAAGGCTGACTGCGCGATAGAACGCGCGCCACGCCTCGTAGCTCTGATCCGAGCGCAACAGATCCCGGATCGCCGCGTAGGGGTAATCGGGAACGCGCTCCACGAACGCCGTCCAGCAGCGCACGATCCATACGCTGTTGCGCTGCTCCAGCAGATAGGGCAAGTTGTGTGCTTTCATCCACTGTACCAGTGAACCTTTGAACGCATCGTTAGCAGCAGGCTGAAGTCCGAATACTTCCATCACCACCTCTTGTCCCTGCTCCTGTGCCCAACGATAGACAATCTCCACGAAAGGCGCGAGCAGGTTCAGCGGAGCCTTGACGAGTTGCCTCACAGGCGATTGACTCGCAAGCTGGTCATGTATTTCCAAAGCTTTTTCGTACGCGCGAAGCAGGTCGGAGTCAATCTTTCCCAGCGTGCGCTTGAGCGTGCGAAACTCCCAGTATATAGAGGCGGTGTCGTCGATGTCGCCTGCACGCTTGAAGGGAAATGCCTCATCCGATAGTGCCTTAGGGAACTCATAGCTGGCAGAGAAGCGACCATAGCGGTTCCACTGAGCGACCCCAATCATCGGTACTTGAATAGGTGTGGCACTGTTCAGCGGTACAATTTTGCCCTCCACATCGTTCAAGTGCCACGCCAACTGCTCTGGGGTCAAGGTCACGACATATTCACGCAGAACGACGCCTTGCTCGATAGCTTCTAGGGCGGTGAGGGGCGGGCGCATCTGCCACACGATGGCGTCGCGCGCCCACGCCTGACCGTAGCTCAGCGCAAAATCACCGAGCCTATTCAGCATCAGCATCTGCAGGAGTTGAGGGTCATCGGGCGTGGATGCGCCCAAGCTGCCCATCACCTCACGAAAGCTTTTCAGCGTCTCGTCGCGTTCGTCGGTCGCAACACGGCGCGCCCAGTCCAACACCTCTTGCGAGAAGCCAAAGCTCGAAATTTGGTGCTCTGTCATAAATTGACGGTAGTGGCCGAGGGGGTCGTTCTCATCAAAGTTATGAGTATCTTTTTGCAAAAACTGACTAAATCTTTGTTGCATGCGCTGGAACGCACGCCAATCGCGCAGGGCGAGATCCACAGGCATTTTTCGGGAAGTCTCGATCAACTGACGCATCTGCTTCTCCAGCTCCTCACGCGAGACGTTTTCGGGCACGATGTCTTCTTCCAGATACTCCTCCATAAAGGTTTTGATCAGCGCGTCCGTCGGCACATTCTTGTCGAGCATCTGGCGAAACAGTCTCGCGTCGCGGTCGCGCTGGCGTTCAATATAAGCCGCCAGTTGCTCGCGCCAGCGTTTCTCCTGGCGCATCACGTCGGGATTGCGCTCCAGCACCCACCGGTTTTCGGTTTCGCTGGTGCGACGGAATCGGATGTCCAGCCCTGATTCCAGCACTTCACGCGCCTGTTGCCAGTCACGTGGCTTCAGATGTATCACTGCCAGTCGCTGGCGCAACTCACGGGCACAGTCCACCCGACGTCCCTCTACCGACATGCGCTGGGCAATCTCTTCAAACGAGTAGTAATCCAGCGGGAACTCTACCTGCTGGGCGACGGCGGTTAGCCACAACAGCGATCCTGCAGTACACCCCAAAATGAATACTTTCATGATTCCCTCCAGAAGCGCGAGCCTGCTTGAGGTTCCTCGCTGCGTTCAGAACGACAATAGTGCTTGCCAAGCCAGTCTTGTCATTGCAACTGTCGCGACAAATCTCATTATCGCCGACTTTGCACTGTAATTATACCCGAAAAGGGAGCGGGAGGTAAAATATTGTATATGTTCAAGCGTGAGACCTCGCCCCGAGTTGTAGACCCTATGCGTAGCGCGGAAGAAGCGAGTAGCGAAGCCACCTTGCGCCCGCAACGGTTGAGCGAGTTCATCGGGCAGCAACAGTTGAAAGAGAACCTGAGCGTATTCATTCAGGCGGCGCGAGCACGCGGCGAAGCGTTGGACCACGTGCTGCTGTTCGGACCACCGGGCTTGGGCAAGACCACGATTGCGACCATCATCGCCAACGAGATGGGTGCGCCTATCCATATCACTTCAGGACCTGCGATTGAGCGTCCGGGTGACCTCGCGGCGGTTCTGACCAGTATGGAGCCGGGGCAAGTACTGTTTATTGACGAGATTCACCGCCTCGCGCGTGCGGTGGAGGAAGTGTTGTACCCCGCGATGGAAGATTTTCAGATTGACATCGTGCTGGGCAAGGGGGCGGGGGCGCGCTCGCTGCGCCTGGATTTACCTCATTTCACGGTGGTGGGCGCGACCACCCGCGCGGGGTTGCTTACCTCGCCCCTACGCGATCGTTTCGGAATCGTGCATTACTTCCAGATGTATACCCCGGATGAGTTGGGGCAAATTATTCGCCGCTCTGCACGCATTTTGCAAACGGCGATTGAGGAGTCTGCTGTCGAGGAGATTGCAAAGCGCTCGCGGGGCACGCCACGCATCGCGAATCGGCTGTTGCGGCGCGTGCGTGACTTCGCGCAGGTGCTGGGCACGGGCGTCATCACGCTGGAGATTACCCAAGACGCGCTCCAACGGCTCGGCGTCGACCCGTTGGGACTGGATGAGATGGATCACCGCATCCTACGCACGATGATTGAGAAGTTCGGCGGCGGTCCTGTGGGGCTGGACACCCTCGCCGCCGCGATTCAGGAAGATGCAGGCACGATTGAGGATATGTACGAGCCGTTCCTGATGCAGCTGGGGTTCGTGCAGCGCACGGCGCGGGGGCGCATCGCGACACCGCACGCCTACGCGCATTTGGGGCTATCGGCGTCGGGCGCCGCGCTACAGCCCCCACTGGAACTGACTTAGCGTCGGAATCGCTGGCGCTGAATTTGCTTGTTGCCCTCCGGGTCGATAATCACCTGTTGCTGATACACCTCGCCGTTCAGTTGCACCTGATAGGTGAACTCCATATCAATTTTCTGCCCGAAGAGTTCCATCTGAGACTTGATGGGCGGTTTGTGTTCTAGAATCACAGTGTCGGGCGCTGCGCCTTGCTGCGGCGGCTTGTACACTAGGCGCGCCTCGCTGCCGTCGTTGAGCTTAATTGGGCGCGTGAGGTCTTCCGCTGAGTATTTGGGCGTGAGTTCTTTGAGGCTCTTGGGATACTTGCCGTTGTTCGCTGCAGCGTACTGTTGTAAGGCATCGTAGGCGGCGCGTTGCACGGGCACAACCACCTGCGCCTTGGAGACCACCTCTTCAATCGGTCGCCCAAAAATGTTCACCAACGACCTGCCCAGAAACACCATCGCGATGATGGCAATCACCGCAACGCCCAGACAGCCCAAGCCGCCAATCAGCCAGCATGATGCGCGCCCTGAAGCGCGGTTATAGCACAACTGCTTCCTCATGGTGTGTCTCCCCTCAGAAGTATACCTGAAGTGCTTTGTGGTGAACTAATAAGCATCTTCTACGGAGATTCTGTTGCATGTACCTCGATTGCTTGCGTGAACGCCTCCAACGTCGGCGCGTCCATCGCCAGAAGCACTAACTGATCCAGAATCTCTTGCGAGTGTACCTGCTCGAGTTTGGGCTTGAGTTCCAGCGCAGCGTCACCGAAGCGTCGTTGCAGAATCTGCAGGGCGGTTCTGACAATCCCCTGTTTAAGGCCTTGTTGAATGCCTTGTTGAATGCCTTGTTGAATGCCTTGTTGAATGCCTTGTTGAATGCCTTGT
>CAYVKB010000071.1:0-12184 GCA_964451985.1 uncultured Fimbriimonadales bacterium
CGCTTACCCTGCTCCAGATTGACCAGCGTACCCATCAGCGTCTTTTCGGCGGTGTTGGAGTCTTGGGTTTGCAGGGCGCGGATGGCTTGGGTGACTTCCTGTGCCTCCTGCGTGCGCCCTTGACTCAGCAAAACCGCCTGTGTGCGTTGCAGCTCCGCCAGCGCCTGGGTGCGGTCGATCTGGTTAGCGCGCATACCCATTATCGTCTTCTCCAGCGAGCGCGAGGCGACGGCGACCTGCAGTTCGTTCGCCACGCGGGGGTCTTGCGCCTGGTTCGCCAGTGCGGGGTCGGTGGTGAACTCCAGCACGGCGTCAGCGGTTGCGACTTCAGCGCGTCCCGTCACAACATCATCCCAAGTGAGCGTGATTTTAGCGATTCGGTAAATCCCTGCGGGGTGGTTGGGGAACTCCAGCTCCAAAATGGGGTTTAGGGTACTGCCGCGCTCCACATCCACGAGGTTCAGCGTTGCCGTACGCCCCTGCACTTTCAACTCGCCTCCGAACGCCTGACGCACCTGCACCCAGCGCGCAAGGTGCAACTCCAGCTTCGGGTTGCGTGCCACGACGGTCATCAGGCGCACCAGCTCCTGCTGGAACACTTCGGGGATTTTGTGGGGCTGGTCGATGTAGTAATACTTGCCGCCGCTGCGCCGCGCGATGCCTGCGAGCAGTTCCTCGTTGTAGTCGGGTCCGAAGCCGAGCGCGGTGATGTGGAAACCGAACTCTTTTGCTTTTGCCGCCGCGCCCACGATGGTGGCGAAGTCTTTAATCCCTGTGGTCGGCTCGCCATCGGTAAGCAGGATTAGATGGCTTTGGTAGCCAGGCAGAGGCGTGCCCGTGATTTGCTGCGTACCCACTATCAGCGCATCATAGATGTTCGTCGTGTCACCCACGGTCAGGCGCATAATGTGGTCTTTCACGAGCTGCTTGTTCACGATTTTGCGCGGGGGCATGACTACATCCACGGCGTCAGAGAAGGTCACGATGGACAGCACATCCTGATCGGTAAGCTGGTCGACGAGGTAGGTACAGGCTTGCTTGGCGTATTCGAACGGCGCGCCTTCCATCGACCCGCTGCGATCCAGCACGAGGCAGAGGTTCAGCGGGGCGCGTCCGGCAGCGGTTTGCACAGCGCGGATGGGGAGGAGCAATCCTTCACGGGCAATGCTCTGTGCTAAAGCGTACCGCCTGCCCAACACGACTTCCATACTCAGCGAGGGCTGTACCGGCGCGCCCATCGGGTTCGGTATCGCCTGTGTGCGCATCGGGTCTAACACAGGCATCTGCATCGCCTGCGTGCGGTTCGGGTCGCCCAGCGGACCCATCTGTTGCGTTTGATTCATCGTCGCCTCCTATCAACCTCGTCAGTTCGGCGCGAAGAGCGTTTTTCCTGTGCAGACGGCTCCGAAATTGTCGGGAGACTATATGCTGCGCATCCGTTGCGTCCACAAAAGAGCCATCGTGGCGCTCTCCAGCGTCACCTGCACGGAATCATCCCCCGAGACTCCTCGAGCCTGCGCCAATCGCTGAAGCCGCTCGCTTGAGGCTCCGATAAGCGAATCGTAATTTCCACAACCGTAGTTGAATTTTACCACAGCAGGAATCACCCAGAACAGCACGAAACTCCCGATTGGCGAGGCAGACCATGAAACGCAAGTATGGCGCGAACGATACGATTCGAATCGGTATTATCGGCTGTGGCGGGATTGGACGCCATCATTACAATCAGTTCAACCGCCTGCGCGGGCAGTGCAACATAGTAGCGGCGTGCGATGTGTACCAGAAACACCTCGACGAGTTCCGCCAACTCACTGGGCGCACCGATATCGAACCCTACACCGACTACCGACGCTTGCTGGAGCGCAAAGACATCGACGCGGTAGTCGTCGCAACACCCGACCACTGGCACGCGCGCATGACCATCGACGCGTGTGAGGCAGGTAAGCATGTGTTTTGCGAAAAGCCCGCGATGCACAACGTTGTCGAGGGGCTGGCGATGGTACACGCTGCGCGGGAACATAAGCGCGTGGTCGCCATCGGATTGCAGCAGCGCAGCGGGGAGCACTTCAAAGAGGCGGTGGAGATTGTGCGTTCAGGCAGGCTGGGCAAAATTACGACTGTCCACTGCTGGAACGTGGGCAACGAGACGCCCAACGGTATCGGTACCCCATCCGACACGGACCCGCCCCCAGGCTTGGATTGGGATTTCTGGCTCGGACCCGCGCCCAAACGCCCCTACAATCCGAACCGCTGCATCTACCACTTCCGCTGGTTCTGGGACTATGCAGGCGGCAAAGTGGCGGACTGGGGCGTGCATCTGATTGATGTCGCACTCTGGGCGATGGGGGAGCACAACCCCACTGAGGTCGCCGCCTACGGGGGCAAGTTCGCGCTAAACGATAACCGCGAGACGCCTGACACAGTAGATTGCATTTGGAAATTCAAAGATTGGACGCTGGTCTACACCCATCGTGCGGGCAGCGATTACCCCTTGTATGGGCGTGGCTACGGCACGATGTTTATCGGCACGAACGGCAGTCTGTTTGTGGATCGAGGCGGGCTGGAGGTGCATCCCGACAAGGAGCGCATTCCTGCCTACAAACGGGGCGGCTCGGCGCAGAGCGAACCGCACGCAGAGAACTTTTTAGCCGCCATACGCGAGGGTGTGCCGCTCGCCTCCGATGTGCTGTCGGGCGTGCGCTCCACGATTGTACCCTTGCTGGGCAACATCGCCTACCGCGTGGGGCGCAGCATCAGGTGGGACGCCCAACGCGCTCAGATTATCGGCGACCGTGAGGCGAACGCACTGCTCAGCCGTAACTGGCGCGCGCCATGGGGCATACCAAGACGGTACATCAAACCGATTGGATGAGCGTTAGGTATACTCCCTTCCATGCCAACGCCCACGCGCATTGAGTTTGAGACCTACACCCTGCCGAACGGCTTGCAAGTGATTCAGTCGCCGCACACCGTTGCGCCCACCGTCGCTGTGCTGGTGCTGTACAAAGTCGGCTCGGTGAACGAACCGCGCGGCAAAACGGGCTTCGCGCATCTGTTCGAGCATATGATGTTTCAAGGCTCGGAGAATGTGCCACGCGAAATGCACTTCAAATATGTG
This sequence comes from uncultured Fimbriimonadales bacterium, assembly GCA_964451985.1. Classification (GTDB taxonomy): domain Bacteria; phylum Armatimonadota; class Fimbriimonadia; order Fimbriimonadales; family GBS-DC; genus GBS-DC. The sequence goes on from CAYVKB010000071.1 coordinate 3,119, forward strand.
GAGGCGAACGGCGGCGTGTTGAATGGCTTCACTTCGTATGATATAACCGCCTACTTTGAGTTGCTACCCGCCTCCAAACTGCCGTTAGGTTTGTGGCTGGAGTCGGATCGGATGCGCTCGTTGCAAGTTTCGCAAGAGAATTTGGACAACCAGCGCGCAGTTGTCAAAGAGGAGCGTCGGCTGAGCGTGGATAATCAACCCTACGCCCGCGCGATGGAACGCTTGCGCGAAATCGCCTACGATAACTTTGCGAACCAGCACTCTATCATCGGCTCGATGGACGATTTAGACAACGCCACGCTAGAGGATGTGCAGGAATTCTTCCGCACCTACTACGCGCCGAATAACGCGATTCTGGTGGTAGCGGGCGATTACGACCCTACAACGGCGCGCGAGTGGATTCAACGCTACTTCGCAGATATACCTGCCCAGCCTGCGCCGCCGCCTGTGGATGTGGCGGAGCCAAACCGTGAGGAACGGCGTGAAACATTCTATGACGCGCTGGCGAGCGTGCCTGCGGTTGCGCTCACATGGAAAATCCCTCCTAGAGGTACGCTGGAAAATGACGCGCTGCAAATCGCGGGAGAACTGCTGGCAGAGGGGCGCGCCTCACGTCTATATCAGCGGCTGGTAAAGCAGGAGCAGATAGCAGTCAACGTGTCGGGCGGCGCGGAAGCACGCCCTGCCCCAAGCCTGTTCCGATTGTTCGTGTTGCATCATCCGTCTGTGGAGCCAGAGCGCGTGGAAGCCGTGCTGTATGAGGAGATTCAGAAACTCGCGGAAGAGGGCGTACCCGAGCGTGAGCTGGAACGCGTGCGTACGATGCTACTTGCTCAACGCTGGAGCGACAACTTGTACTACGGCATGCAGAGTCCCTTGGGGCGCGCGCTGGGGCTGGCGTACTTCGCCGCGTTCGAGGGCGACCCCGACGGGCTAAACCGGGCGTTGGAACGCCTACTCGCCATCACGCCCGACGATGTACAGCGCGCTGTGCAGCAATATCTGCACACCACCCGCAACCGCACCGTGATGCACATCCACGCAGATGCATCCTCGTAGCGGGCGTCTTACCCCTTCGCTGGTGCAACAGGATTGTCAAGCCACCACTGTAGCACGGATGAGACTGTCCGTGCCATAGAGGTACACTTTCTTGCAGGTGAAATCTATGGCAACGACACGTGAGCGCACCAACCGCAAACGACGCTACACCGAGCAAGACCTCCTGAACATGCCCGACGACGGGCGCAAATACGAACTGGTGAACGGGAGGATACAAATCGTGCCGACCGATGGAAGACACGGGAAGATTGGCTACAGGCTAGCGCGTCGGATAGGAGAGGGTACGCCCGAATCGTTGGAAGGCTTCGACTCAAGCACAGGCTTTCGAATGGCAGGTGGCAACATCCGCAGTCCAGACCTATCTTTGATGCAGAAAGCCCGCCTGCCGCAGGGCGAGCCGCCCGTGGATTTTATTGACGGCGCACCTGATTTAGCCGTTGAAATTGTCTCGCCGACTGAGAACCTGAAAGACCTGTACCAGAAGGTACTGGAGTATTTCGAATCGGGAGCGCGTGAGGTGTGGCTGCTGTTTCCTGAGCGCAAGCAGGTGTACCGCTACACTGCCCCGCTGGAAGTGGAAGTGCTGCGCGAGAACGATACGCTTACAGGTGGCGAATTGCTGCCTAACTTCAAAGTGCGCGTGGGCGAGTTATTTGAGTAGGTATACTCTCACTATGATAAGTCGTTCCGCCCCGCCGCCCGATGTGCCGATGCGCGCGTCGGAGCTACCGTTGCCCGAAGCGACCGTGCTGCCCAACGGCATGCGCTTGCTGATGCTGCCCGATAAGCGCGCGCCTGTGGTGGAGTTTCGGCTGATTCTGCCCTACGCAGGGCGCGCGTATGACGCACCCGACTGGATTGGGCTATCAAGCGCGGCGGCAAGACTGCTGACGGCGGGCACGCCCACCCGCAACAGTTTCGAAATCGCCGACGAAGCCGACCGCTACGGGGGCTACATCAGCGCAAGCGCAAATACCGAGACGGCAATCCTCAGCGCGCGTTGCCTGACTCAACACCTCGAGCCGATGACGCAATTGATTGCCGATGTGCTGCTGAACCCCACCTTCCCGAACGACGAGGTGGAGATTGACCGCGCCAATACGCTGCAACGTTTGCGCCTACAGCGGTCGCAGCCCGCGTTTCTGGCGGAGGAGCGGTTCCGCAGCGCGCTGTTTGGCGAACATCCATACCGCCGTCTTGCACCCGACGAGGACGCCCTCCAACGCTGGGGACACGAGCACCTACAGGCGTTCCACGCGGCGCGCTATCGTCCGCAGGGCGCAACACTGCTGACTGTGGGCGACTTTGAGCCTGAAACGGCGCAGACAGTATGGCAAGACGCCCTGAGCACGTGGCAGGGCACGGTCGAGCAGGAGCCAGTGCCTACCCCACCGATGCAAAACGCCGAGATAGGCTGGCTACTCGTGGAGCGCCCTAACTCGGTGCAGAGCCAGATTATGTTGGGCGCGCTATGCCCCCCGCGCACCGCACCCGACAGCCTCGCACTGCAGGTGGCAGTCAGCGTTCTGGGTGCAGGCGCAAGTTCACGGCTGTTCCTGACGGTGCGTGAGCAGTACGGCTACGCCTACAGCGTGGGCGCATATCTGGACTACTACCTGCGCATCGGCGCATTCACAGCAGAGGCGCAAACCGCCACCGAGAACACCCACGATGCCATCCGCCAAATCCGTGCGGAGGTGGAGCGACTCATCCACGAGCCAATCCCGATGGAGGAACTCGCTGCCACGCAAGCCTACCTGATTGGGCGACACATGATTAATCGCGTAACGCTGGGCGGCGTGACGGATTTGTATAAGCAGGTACTAATTTACGACCTGCCGCTGGACTACTGGCGTCGCTACCCAGATTTGCTGGCGGAAGTTCGCTCGGCGGACGCGCAAACCGCCGCGGCGCGTTATTTGCAACCGGAGCGTTTCACGACAGTGGTAGTAGGTGAGCGCGTGGAAGCGCAAGAGGTATAATTTCTGTGTAATGACCCGCGCCGCGTTTCGTGAGCGGATTGCGCAGGGCGTACTGGTCGCCGATGGCGCGTTGGGCACGATGCTTGCCCTGCGTGGCGTGCCGCAGCCCTACGAGCTAGCGAACCTTACGCATCCCGAAACTGTGCGCACCCTGCACCGCGAGTATTACGAAGCAGGCGCGCGGTTAATTGAGACCAACACCTACTTCGCGAACCGTGTGCGCCTACTGAACCTACCTGAACGCGGCAGCGAGTTGCCCCCCGCCTTCAGCCTGCTGGAGCGGTTCGGAACGCCTGAGGAGCTGGTGGCACGCATCAACACTGCTGGCGCACGCCTTGCCCGTGAAGCCGTTGGCGAAGACGCATTGGTGTTCGGTGCAGTGGGACCTGTCGGCAAGCCGCTGGAGCCGCTGGGCGAAATGCGCCTTGAGGAAGCGGAGCAAGCCTTCGAGGAGCAAATCCGTTCCCTGCTGGAAGGCGGCGTGGATGGGCTGATTCTGGAGACCTTTATCGATCCGCGTGAGCTAGAGCTGGCGATTCGCGTCGCCCGACGCCTCGCACCCGACATCCCCATCATCGCCTCTAAAGGCTTTGTGGAGGACGGTGAAACGCTGATGGACGGCTTACCCGAACGGTTCGCCGAGCAGTTCCAGCAACTCGATGTCGACGCCGTCGGGGGCAACTGTATCGTGGGACCGCAGCGGATGCTTGACATCGTGCGGATGATGACGGGTGCAACGGAGCTGCCCATCAGCTCGATGCCCACGCCGGGGTTGCCTCAACTCGTGCGGGGGCAGGTGGTGTACGACATTCACCCCGACTACTTCGGCAAGTACGCGGCGCGGCTGGTCGAGGCGGGCGCGAGCATCGTGGGCGGCTGCTGTGGCACTACCCCTGACCACACCCGAGCGATTGCCCAACAGGTGCGGAGTCTGAAAACTAAACGCCCTACTGTGATTAGCCGTGTCCGCACGCGCGAACGCAAGGCACAAGAAGAGCTACCCACCGCCGAGCCGTCTAAGATTGCCCACCTACTGGGCAAGGAGCGTATCATTACGGTCGAACTCGACTTACCGCGCGGACTGAAAATTCAAAAGGTGATTGAAGGTGCGCGCCTGTTGAAAGAACACGGCGTGCATATGATTGACATCTCCGATGGAGCGCGGGCGCGACTGCGCATGAACGTTATCGCTACCTCGCATCTCGTGCAGCGTGAGGCAGGCATCGAGGTGATGATGCACTTCGCGTGCCGCGACCGCAACCTGCTGGCGATACAGTCGGACCTACTGGGGGCGCATGCGCTGGGGATACGGAATGTACTGGCAATCACGGGCGACCCCGCGCAGATTGGTGACTACCCCACCGCGACCAGCGTGTTCGACGTGGACGCCGTGGGGCTGGTGCGCATCCTGCGCCGCTTCAACGAAGGGCGCGACCTCGCAGGCAACAGCATCGGTGTGTATGCGAACTTCACGATTGCCGCCGCCTACAACCCTCTTGCACCCGACCAGGACGCCGAAGATGACCGCCTGCGCCGCAAAATCGATGAGGGCGCGCACCTGATTTACACGCAACCGCTGTTCGAGATGCCCATTGTAGAGCGCACGGCGGAGCTGCTCCGCAAGCTCAACACCCCGTGGTTCGTAGGCGTGTTGCCGTTGCGCAGCGCACGCCACGCCGAGTTTATGCACAACGAGGTGCCTGGCATCAGAATCCCTGAACCGATCCTGAAGCGGATGATTGAAGCCCCCGAAGATTCAGCGCAGCAAATTGGCATGGAGATTGCACAGGAATTCGTGCGTCAGGCAGACCCGTATGCACAGGGTCTATACTTAATGCCCCCCGCTGGCAGCGCGCAGATTGCCCTGCGCGTAATCGAGGCGTTGGAGAGCGGATAGTCAGCCTGTCTTGTTCTGAGTCAACTCAATTGCCTGTGACGCGCTGAGCAACGCCACCTGCGCGCCGTGCTGAAATGCCTCGTGGGGCGTGTCGGCAGGAATAATCACTCCTGCGCGTCGGGCGCGAGCTTCGGGCAGCAGCGTTTGCAGAGCGTCCGCCTCGCGGGGCAGCATAGCGACCTCGAAAGCGTCGTGGGAACGCCATAGGGCGAGCATGGCAAGGGGCGCGCCCCACGCAGCCACTCCCGTCGCGCCGACTTGACCTTCCTGACGCGCAATCTCCAACGCCTCCAATGCGCCACTGAGCTGCGCCTCTGTGGGCGACTCGTGCAAACTCAGAAAATAGTAATCGATATGTTCTCGCCCAATCGCGCAGAGCGTCTCAATCAGATGCGACTGAATCAGGTTCGCCGCCACGCGCGCGTCGGAGGCTTGCAGCAGCAGGTTCACAGGCGAGGCAACGACGACCTGCAGCGTGTTTTCTACTTCCCGCAGAAACCGCCCCCACAGCGCGGGCGCAGGCGTGATGTCCAGCGTCTCGATGGGCGATTCCAGCAGCGCGTGCATCAGCCGCTCGGCGCGCTCCTCCGCCGAGCCTGCCCCACTCAGATTCCCACGCGCCCACACAGGGTACACATACCGATTCGTGCGTCCTAAGAGAGTTTTTTGCATCGCAGTCAAAAGCATAATATACCCCGCATAGCTTAGGGGTTCATCTGCTTCGTAATCCCCTGCGATAATCTGGGCTAATTGCAGGGCGCGTTCTTGCCAGCGAGTATCCCCAGTGGCTTGGGCGTACTCCCATGCGGCGAGGGCGAGCAAGGCGTTATCGGCAGGCAGCGCGTCGTCGCTGGAGATGCGCGTAGGCGCAATCGTAAGCGTCTCCCACTGCCGACTGCGGGCGACGTCATAAAAACCGCCTGTGGGGTCGGCGTAGTTGCGCCACACATAGTCCAGCAGTTGGCGGGCAAACCCAATTGCGCGCGGGTTGGAGTTTAGCCGATAGACACGCAACGCCGCGCGCACAGTGAGGGCAAGGTCGGGCATCCAGTCGCGTATCTGGCGGATGCTACTGTGGAACAGGTCGCCTTGCAGGGTGCGTAGGGCGCGGAGCGTCTCCAGCACGCGCGGGGCGGTCTCGCGCGCCCACATCGCCTGCGGATCGGTTTCACCGAACACCTCCGCGTAGTCGCAGAGCGCGAGTATCGCATAGGCGTTCGCGTCAGTATACAGAATCGGGTCGGCAGGAGGCAAGCCGCGGTTCTGAGCGACGGCGATTCGCAGTTTCGGGGGCGGCAGCGCGCTGATGAAACCCGCAGGACGCTCTTGGTAGAACCGCACGCGCAGCGTGTCGGCTAACTCGTGTGCCGTCGCGCCCAGCTCCGGCTCGAATCGACTCGCGCGGCTGTAAAGGCTTAGGAGGCGGGCGTGTTCGATTAGCCGTTTGCCCCCCACTGGCTTACCCTCTGCATCGAGCCCATCTTCCAGCGCGTGGAACACGCCGAGATTCGAGTCCCACAGTGGACTTGAGCGCAACGCCTGCAGCTGCGTGGTCAGCAGCAGTTGCGCCTCCGTGTCGCCGCGCTCCGCCAACGATAGCAACGCCTCCAGATGGTTCAGGTTCGTCAGGGGCGCTTCGGGCGTCAGCGAGGCGTTCAAGGCACGCTGGAAGTTGGCCGCCAACGCATTCGGTTCGGGCGTTCCGACTCGTGCGGTGCGCGCCCAGCGTTCGTTCCATACTCGCTCCAGCTGGCTTGTGAGCAACGCTATCTGATCTGGGCGGTTGCGATAGAGTTGGCTCAGCTCTTCCAAGTGGCGCATCAGCTCGGCGCGTGTATCGGGTGCGACGGCGCGTATAGGCTTGCCGTCGGGCGTGAACCACGTAATCACAGGATACCGCGCAGGCGCGCCCATTAGCTGCGCGAGCTGCCGAATGTAGCGTGCGAGTTTGGGCATCGCCTCCGCGTCCACCTTGATCGCCACGAACTCACGGTTCACCAAATCTGCGACGCCCGAATCGGAGAATGCCTCACGCCCCAGCCGTTGACACCGCCCCGACCAATATGCGCCGACCTCAATCATCACCAAGCGGTCGCGCTGAATCGCCATTTTGAACGCCTCGTTACGGCAGGGCTGCCAGTTCACCAGCTCGTACTGACTGCTGCGTAGATAGGCTTCGGGGGCGTCTTTGAGCGCGTTCGGATGCTGCTCGCGTTGCAGTCCGCGCAGGGTAATGCCCAACCATGCGGTTAGCACCATGAGCAGGCACACGCCACTCAGCACCACGAAGCGCGGTGCGTACCGCTCCGCCGTCAGGCGATAATCGGGCGTTAGCCAACTCACATTCAGAGTATACCGTGAACAGGTACACTTTGAGCAATGAGTCGGTACGAACTGCCAGCAACTGTTGTGGAGCATCAGCGGCGTGGGGGGAACCTGTACGAGCTGATTCTACACGCGCCACCGATTGCTGAACACGCCATGCCCGGACAGTTCGTGATGTTGCGCGCGATACACACGCACGCCCCCCTATGGCGACGCCCGTATAGCATTCTGCGGGCGAATCCCGACAAGGGCGTGTTCAGCGTGTTGTACTCGGTGCAAAGCGCGTTCACCGAGCTGTTGGCACTGAAACCCATCGGCTCCGCTGTGCAGACGCTGGGACCGTTGGGCAGCTACTTTCAGCCGGTGCGAAGTGCGCGACGGCATGTTCTGGTCGCGGGGGGTGTGGGCGCGCCACCGCTGTGCTTTTTCGCCGCGCGGCTTGTCCCCACCTTGCAGTCCGACGAACAGATGCTGATCCTGGCGGGCGCACGGCGTAGCGATATGCTGGTGGGCTTAGATGAGTTTCGTGCGCTGGGGGCGGAAGTGCACATCGCCACTGACGACGGCTCGCAAGGCTATAGGGGCTATGTAACGGATCTGCTTGCTCAGGCGTTAGACGATGGCATCGATTCGGCTGTGTACGCATGCGGACCGAACCGGATGTTACAAGTGGTGTCGGAGTTATGTCTACATCGAGGCGTTCCGTGCCAGATCTCGATGGATGCACCGATGCCCTGCGGTGTAGGCGTTTGCTTAGGCTGCGCAGTGAAAGTACGCACGCCTGATGGAGGTGCGTGGTACAAACGCGCTTGCGCCGAGGGTCCTGTGTTCTGGGCGGAGGAGATACTATGGCAGTGAATCTGGAGGTCGCACTGGGTAGGCTGCACTTGCGCAACCCCGTGATGGTCGCCGCGGGCACGTTCGGTTACGGCTTGGAATATCGCGATTTGGTAGACCTGCAACGGCTGGGCGCGATTGTGACCAAGAGCCTCACGCTTACGCCGCGCATCGGCAACCCGCCCCCGCGCGTGGTGGAAACGCCTGCCGGGATGCTGAACGCCATAGGCTTGCAAAACGACGGCGTGGACGCTTTTGTGCTAGAGACACTGCCTCGCCTGCGCGAGTACGAGACCCCTATTATCGCCAGCGTCGCGGGCGAGACGCTGGAGGAGTATGTGCAGGTCGCCGAGAAGCTGAGCCGTGCGGAGGGCGTCGCCGCGCTGGAGTTGAACCTCTCGTGCCCCAATCAGGCGCGTGGGGGCATGGAATTCGGCGTCAGCCCCGAGCTAACGGCTTTGGTCATCGCCGCTGTGCGCCAGGCAACCGATTTGCCCCTCATCGCCAAACTCACGCCGAATGTGGGCGACCTTGTACCGATTGCGCAGGCGGCGGTGCAGGCAGGCGCGGAGATTCTCAGCCTTATCAACACCGTACTGGGCGTGGCAGTGGACACCAAAACGCGCCAATTCCGCCTAAGTACTATCGTGGGCGGGCTATCGGGACCTGCCATTAAGCCCATCGCACAGTATCACCTCTGGCGCGTGTGCCAAGCCCTACCCGACACGCCCCTGATAGGCGTCGGCGGTATCAGCAGCGCCGATGACGCGATTGAGTATCTCCTGCTAGGCGCGCACACCGTCCAGATAGGCACGGCGAACTACGTGCAGCCTACGCTTGCTATGGAAATTATTGACGGGATTCAACGCTACCTTGAGGAGAATGGATTTGAAAGTGTGAGCAAAATACGAGGAAGTGTCTCAAGAGAGTAATCTAAGCGTAGCGTCGGCGTCCCGCCGACGATTT
>CAYVKB010000072.1:0-11930 GCA_964451985.1 uncultured Fimbriimonadales bacterium
TGCACGCGCTTGACTCCCCTCTCCCACGCAGTGGGAGAGGGGTAGGGGGAGAGGGTAAAAACCAGTTGACGGTCATCGACGAGAGCGACGACTTTGTACTGGCGAAGGTGGTGCGCCGCATCCAGAACAACCAGTTTGTGATACGCACCAGCAAACCGTTTGTGGAGGTCTCGTGGCAGGTCACTGCTGTGCGCAACGACCGCTGGGTGCAGGAGTACGGCTTCGAGACTGAGCCAGAGAAGCCAAAGGAGTTGCAGGGTAAGTATGTTTCGCCCGAACTCTACGGTCAGCCGAAGGAGCGTGGCATCCACCACCGCCCCGAACCTGAACCTGCAAAACCCGTTGTTCCGCAGCCCTAAATCGCAGGGCGCGTTCTCCGAGGGGGAACGCGCCCTCCAACTGACTGGGGTACAATAGGCGTGAACGTCATGAACACACGCGCGGAGTTCCTGCCCTACGCTTTGCCGTATTTAGACGAATCGGAAGAGCAAGCGGTACTGGAGGTGTTGCGCAGTGGTTGGCTGACCACAGGGCAACGCGCCCGTCAGTTGGAACAAGAGTTCTGCAGCTACACGGGGGCGAAGCATGCCATCGCTGTGAACTCGTGCACCGCTGCGATGCACATCGTGCTGGCGGCGTGGGCAATCGGCGAGGGCGATGAGGTGATTACCACCCCGCTCACCTTCTGCGCTACCATCGAGGCGATTGAATATGTGGGCGCGACGCCTGTGCTGGTGGATATCGATCCCAAAACCGCTAATATCGACCCCGCGCGGATTGAAGAGGCGATTACGCCTCGCACGCGCGCGTTGATGCCCGTCCACTATGGCGGCTTGCCCTGCGCGATGGACGCGATAATGGATATCGCCGCGCGGCATAACCTGCTCGTGCTGGAAGACGCGGCACACGCCGCAGGCGCGGAATACAGAGGGCATAAAATCGGCGCGATTGGGCACGCCACTGCGTTCTCTTTTTACGCGAACAAGAACATGACCACAGGCGAAGGCGGCTTAATCACCACCGACGACGCCGACCTTGCCGATAAGTGTCGTATTCTGAGTTTGCACGGTATTAGCCGCGACGCATGGAAACGCTACACGGCGGCGGGTAGCTGGTATTACGAGGTGCAAACGCTTGGGTTCAAATACAATATGCCCGATGTGTTAGCGGCAATCGGTGTGTGCCAGCTGCGCAAACTGGACGCGATGAACGCCCGCCGCCAGCAAATCGCCGCGCGGTATCATCAAGCGTTCGGCGAATGGACTTCTTGACGCCTTTCCCGCCCGAACTGCCTAATGACCGCACGCATGGGTGGCATCTATACACCATCTTGCTGAACCTGGACGCCCTGAGCATCGGGCGCGACCAGTTTATTGAGGCGTTGAAAGCTCGCAATATCGGCGTGAGCGTACATTACATCCCCATTCACTACCACCCACACTACCGCGTTTACGGTTGGCGTAAGGGCGACTTCCCGAATACGGAGTATTATTACGAACGCACCCTCTCGCTACCGCTCTATCCGAGAATGACGGACGAGGATGTCGCCTATGTAATTGAAGCCGTTTACGATGTAGGTAAGCAGTTTCGGAGGTGAGGGATGAGTGTATCCGTCGTGGAAAAGGTCGCTATCGCCACGAAACAACCAGTGATAAGCAGCGCCCATGAGCTTCTACGAACCCATCAAACGCTTTTTTGACTTCACAGCTGCCGCGCTGGGGCTGATCGTCAGTGCGCCCCTGTTTGCGCTGATTGGGGTGCTGATTAAGCTCGACTCGGAAGGAAGCGTGTTTTTTGCCCACGAGCGCGTGGGACGCTACGGGCGCAAGATTAAAGTGTTGAAATTCCGCACGATGGTTAGGGACGCCCCGCAGCGCGGCGGCGCAATCACCGCCGGGCACGATCCCCGAATCACGCGAATCGGTCGAATCCTGCGCAAAACCAAACTTGACGAGCTGCCCCAACTCTGGAATGTTCTCCGGGGAGAAATGAGCCTTGTAGGACCGCGCCCAGAAGTCGAGAAATATGTGAGGCTTTGGGATCCCGAGCAGCGTGAGATAGTGCTTAGCGTGCGTCCGGGAATCACAGGGCTAACACAAATCCGCTACCGTCACGAGGAGAGCTTATTGGCGCAGCAAGCCGATCCAGAGACTTATTATCGAGAGACACTGCTGCCCCTTAAACTGCATTCCGACGCCGAGTATGTACAAAAGCGCAGCCTCTGGTACGACGCATGGCTCCTGTGGCGCACGGTAGTGGCTTTGTTCGAAAAAGAGCGAGCCGCAGAGGAATCTCAACTGTAGGGTCTGCAGCGCTATTTTCTGTCAATTCCACTTGTTAATCAGCAGGAATACTTGTATGTGCTGTGAATCTATAGGCGCGTTCCCAGTGAGGGAGAGGTAAAATATGACGGAGTGGCTGGATAGGTTCACAGGGCAGTTATACCTGCTCAGCGGTGAGCGATACGATGCGTTACGCAGGCAGCTGGCGCAGGAGTTAGCGGGATTAATCAAGCCTGACGCTCACGAGTTTGCAAACGCCGTCGCGCGGTTTTGGTTTGAAACCTACTACGAGCGCGTGTTCCCCTTACGCTTTGGGCGCGCGCCGCTTACCGAAAAACCGATTCGCTTTACGCAAGGCGCACCGCTGAAATACAGAGAGGGCTTGCCTGACTCTGAGGATGTGATGGATTGGCGCACTGAGTTCCTACAAGAAACTCGGTATCCACCTATCCTGCCTGCTGAGACGCAGCCCGACCCCAACCAACCTTCCCTGCTGATTGCCGACCACCATCTGGCAGTTGCTGCACTGTTGAATGTGTGTTTGCGCAGCCAAGGCGTGGAGACCGCTTTGGTACATCAGGCGCGTCTGGGCGCGCTGCTGCACGAGTTGAGTGAGTGGGATCCCGTCAAAGAGGCGTTGCGTCAGCATCTGGAGGCTTTCGAGTTGGCGCAGTATCTGAAGGGGACAACCCGTTCACTGCCTGACGCTCTGCAGCCCCATCAGCAACTCATCGACGCCATCCACTGGGGCGACGCCGACCGTGCGCCCGAGGTAGAGCTTTGCCTCGTGGGGCTGGCGGCGCAGCGCATCAAGGAATATGTGTACGAAACGCCCGGCTTGCCCGAAATCCGAGGCGCGTCGCAACTGCTGGACGAAGTCGTAACTCAGATGGCGGAAGCCGTTGCGCAAGCGATTGGACGGGAGTGCGTCCTGCAAACCGCTGCGTCTACACTAAACTTTCTTGCACCCCAGCCTGACGATTGGGTAAGCCGTCTCAAGCGCGCGTTCTATGAGAAGACCCTAGTCGGTTTCTGTGCGGCAGCGGCGCACCCCATTAAACTCAAAGAATTTCTAAGCGACTACAGCCAGTGCATGCGCGATTTTCTAACTGCGATGGACGCCGACCGCTACCGCGCCGAGCTGCCTGTGTGGGAGTGTTTGCCGTTTGAGGTAAGGTGCGTGTTCTGCAAGAGACGGGCGGGCGTGCAGCTGATGTCGCCTACGCCTGGCGCGGATTGCGTGCCTATCTGTCAAGCCTGTGATTTCAAGCGCAATGCGGGCAACGCCGAAACGCGACTCGAGCTTGGCTTGGTGCCCTTGCAGGACGCTGGGATACTGCCTCGTCAAAACGCTCGCCACGAGTTCGAGAGACTGTTCGCTCACAACTTCGCACCCGATGAAGAGAGGCGGACTTTGTGGTACCGTGCGTTCACCGGCGGGCTGAACGAACTTGTCCCCGAAACCGATGAGCGTGAAGGCAAAAAGCAGGTCGCCTTCATCTACGGCGATGGGAGCAACTTCGGGCAAATCACTAAGAACCTCGACTCGCTGGCGATGAGCCTGCAGTGGACGCGCCGCGCCGAGTTAGTCAACCGCGCCGCGATTGCCCTCGCCCTCAGCCGCAGCATGCACGAGGCGCTACAAGAGGGCGTCAAACTCCAGCGTATGCCCTACGAGGTGCTGGTGGTTGGTGGCGACGACTTTAGCCTGTTCACCTGGAGCCGACTCGCCCTGCGGTTCTGCCAGCAGTTTCTGGAACTCACCGACCTGGAATACGCCAAAGGCGACCCCAAGCGGTGCATCGTTAAAGAGACGCCCATTTGCTACGGCGTGGGATGCCTCATCAGCGACGAGAAAGCTCCCGCACAGCGCGTGGTGGAGTTTGCCGAGTCGAGCCTGCTGAAGTTCGCCAAGCGCGGCGTCAAAGCGCACAACCGCGGCACGCTCGCATTCCTGTTCACCACCAACGCTGACCAAATCCCCAGCGACTACAACGACCACCTGCGCAGCAACTACCGCAAAGAGGCGCGACTGGGCAAGGGGCAAGCGGCGCAAGTTTTCGTGTACCTCACGATGCAACCGCTCACTGCACGCGAGCTGAATGCTTTCCTGGAGTGCGCTGGGGCACTCAAACGCGACATGGGCGGGCTGCAGCGTCTCGCGGAGCCGTTCGTGCGCCAGCCGATTGAAGCCGCGCTGCTCCACTTCGTCTACCAGCGCGCCCGCGCCGAGAACGCACCCGACCGCAAAGAGCTCTACGATAAGATTCTGGCGTTGAAAGCCTCCGACGGCAACGGTACGGTTGTCGACCTATTCCCGATTCAGCGGCTGCAACGCATCACAACAGACAGCGACCAGCCTGCCCAAAAATATTTCGCACCTATTTTAGACCTGCTGGAAATCACGAAGAGCCTACGCTGAGGAGAGCCATCGATGATATCGTTCGAACTGAACGTGGAAGTAGAGCTGAGCAGTGACCTACACATAGCAGGCGTGGGGCGCACCGCTGTGCTGATTGACCGCTGCATCGAGCGGGACGCACAAGGACGACCGTACATCCCGTCCACTTCGTTCAAGGGGCGGGTGCGGGCGCATTACGAGCGGCTGATGCACGCACTGGGCTACGACATGAAACACTGCAAGCCGCCCGCACCAGGCAATATGTGCAAAGATTCCGATAATCTCTGCCCTGCGTGCGCGCTGTTCGGTTCGCCCGTACAACAGAGCCGCGTGGAGTTTAGCCACCTCACACCCCCATCTGCCCCTGAGCCAACCACACGCATCGGTGTCGGCGTGAACCGTAAACTGAACACTGTAGAGCAGGGCAGGCTGTTTTTCTACGAAGCTGCGCCGCGAACCCGAATTGAGACGTTCACGGGGACTGTGCGCGGCTGGGCGACAGAAACTGAGATTGCCCAACTCATTGCCGCCATCCAGCTCATTACCCACTTCGGTGGGCAAAAAGCGCGCGGGCTGGGGCGCGTGCGCGTGAAGGTGGAGGAGGTACACCTGAAACAAAACGGCGAGTGGAAGCAGCAGGACGCACAAATACTCCTGCAACTCCTGAAGGAGGTCACGCCATGATACGGTTCAAAATTACCCTCGTGGCAAAATCGCCCGTCGCGATTGGCGAGTGGATGACCTCACGCAGCAACGTGCGCGAAAGCCTCAGCTACATTCCTGGCGGCGTGCTGCGTGGCGCGCTCGCGCAAGCTGTGTTGGAGCGGTTGGGCAAGCACAACACCAGCAAACGTCGCCTCAGCGAAAACAACAACAATTTGCAGCAGGCGTTCGACAGCGTATTCGGCAAAGATGGCGCTCAGTTTAGCTTCCTGATGCCGTTCGGAGAGGACTGGATTCCTGCGCCTGCCACCGCGCTGTTTAATAAACAGAGTGACCAGTACTTGTACGACTCCCTTTTCGCGCTGATTCTGGGCGAGCCTTACGAAATGCTCTGCCCTAAGACACGCGAGCGTTTAGAGCGGGGGCGAGGCTACCTGGTATGCGAGAACAGCGAATGGCACAAGGCAAAGCTGCCCCGCAAGACGACCTACGTGCGCGTGGGGCTAAACCGAGCCACCGAAGCCGCCGAAGAGGGTGTGCTGTATGCTATCGAAGCTACCGAGCCGCCTGCCCAGTTCACAGGCTATGTGGATGGCTTACGCGGCACAAGCGCTCAGGCATTCGAGACGATTCTGAATGCCCTGCGCTGGCGTGATGGTAAAATCACCTTGCGCCTCGGGTCCGCCCGCTCGCGGGGCTTCGGCGAAGTTGAGCTGAAGTATGAAGAAGTCACCTCTGGAACGCGCGGCTATGCGTATCTGCTGGATGAGTTCAAAAAGCGCACTGGGGAGCCGATTTTCACCCTGCTTGCCCACACGCCCGTGATTGTGTACGACCTCTGTGGGCAGCCCGCGCCCAAACTCACGCCCGAACTGCTGCGCGAGTACTTGCCTGGCTTGCCTGCAAGTGTGCAACTGCTGGGACGCGCCACGCGAGTCGAGCGCGGGCTGGTCAGCGGCTGGTCGGGCGCATGGGGCATGCCCAAACCCGTTCAGCAAGCCTTCAGCCCTGGCTGCGTGTTTACCTACACCTACGACGAGAGCGAGCGCGAGCCGCTCATCCAGTGGCTGCAGCAACTGGAAACACAGGGCATCGGCGAACGCACAGCGGAGGGCTATGGGCGATTTGCAGTTTGTTCACAGTATCATCTGGATAGGGATATTACCAAATACAGCACAGGAGGCAGCGATGAATAACGCAACACAGAGCAAGGTAGAGTTAAGCGAGCTGGTGCGCCGCGCCGAGACAATTGTGAACGAATGCTTCGGGGAGGGCAGGCGCGACAGCAGTGGCTCAACGGGGCGAACCCAGCTCTCCAACGCCATCGACGCCATCGCCCAGGCGCGCGGCTCCGTCGAGGTATTCCTCAACTGGCTGCGCTATCAGATGGCGCGCGAGGAGTTCTGGCGTGCCCGCAGCAAAACGGGCAAGATGTTGGGCGAGCTGATTTATAAATACGCCGAAGACCTGCAAAAACGCGACCCCGATAACGCTGCGCAGAACCTCACTTACTTTCTGGGCTTCATGCGTCGCGCGCTAATCGCCGTAAACTATCTGGAGCAGATTCCGGCGCAACTAAGGGAGGCGAACAGCGTATGAAATGGGCAACTTTTGAGAATCGTCTGCGCATCACGGGCGAGCTGGTCGCCCAAACGGGCGTGCGCGTGGGGATGAGTGCAGAGACCGCTATGCCCACCGCCACCGACCTGCCCGTCATCAAAGACGCCTACGGCAAGCCGTTCATTCCCGGCTCCAGCCTGCGCGGGGCGGTACGCGCATATGTGGAACGAGTTGTGCGGGCTTTTGAGCCGGAAGTGGGCAACGGCAGGGGCGCGTCGAACCCTGTCAACTCCAAAGAGTGGGCAATCCCACCTGATAAAAAGAAAAGTCTGGCGGAGCGCGATGATTATGAGGCGCAAATCTATCAGCATTCGTGCCGTGTGGAGCGCGTGTTCGGTTCCCCGTGGCTTGCCTCGCGCGTGCGCTTCACTGACCTTACGCTAATAGAGTGGGACAATCAGCCTCCGATTGAACCTGAGATGCGTGATGCCGTCGCCATCGACCGCGAAAAAGAGAGTGTCGCCAACAAGTACGACTTCGAAGCGATGCCCGCAGGTGTGCGCTTCCAGTTCGAACTCGTCGCCGAGAACTTGGATGAAGGCGAGGAGCTGGGACTGGTGCTTCTGGGCGTGCGCGCGCTGGAGCAAGGCGAGATTCTCATCGGCGGCTTCAAAGGGCGCGGACTGGGACACGTGAAACTGGAAGGCGCACAGTACGAGTGGATTGACCGTACGAACCTGAAGGAGTATCTCATCAAAGGCAAAGCAGATACGCTGGACGAAACGCGGCGCAATAATGCGTTGGATGCGCTGTTCAACGCGCTCACAGGAGGGGAGTAGCTATGCACGGGCGACTGTACAATCAACTGGACTTAGAGATTGCCATCATGCCGCAGACGCCGATGCTCATCAAATCGGGGCAGAAAGCGAGCATCGACCCTGCGCTGCCCGATATGCAGTTCGTGCGTACCCAGCGGCGCACCTCCAACGGCGACATCGAAGAGGTAGTCTACATCCCTGGCTCCAGCCTGCGTGGCGTGGTGCGGGCGCACGCGGAACGGTTGCTGCGTACTTTGGACGATAGATACGCGTGCTACGTGGAGGCGAAAAGGTTTTGCCTGCGCCAGAAAGGACTCAAAGAAAACGAGGAAGACGCCCCCCGACTCTATCGAGAATCGTGCTACGCCTGCAAACTGTTCGGCAACACGGGGATTGCTTCGCGCGTGCAGATGAGTGACCTATATCCCGCGATTGTGCCGCTAAGCGAATCGCGTTTCGGCGTGGCGATTGACCGCATCACGGGTGCAGTGGCAGTAGGACCGTTCGATTTGGAAGTAGTAACCGACGCGCGGTTCGAGGGGCGCATCGTATTACGCAACTTCACAATCGGGCAGCTGGGCTTGCTGAGCGCGGCGTTGCTGGACATCGCCGACGGACTCGTCGCGTTGGGGCACGCCAAATCGCGCGGGCTGGGACGCGTACGTATCGAATTCGTTCGTGTGCAGTTCCGCTTCTCCAAAGAGGCGCAGGACGCAATTCTCGGCGTAGGCGTGCTGGCGGAAGAGAAGGTTCGAGAGTCGTACAGTATTCCTGAAGAAGACAAACTCGAAATAGCAGGTTTCCGCGCCGTGCGCCGCGACACCGTCTATCACCAGGCGGACAGCGACAACGACCAGCAAATCCGCGAGTGGCTGAGCAAAACCGCACCCCGCTGGCTCAAGGAGGTACCGCGTGCAGGCTAAAGTGTATCGCTACAGGGGCGAAACTAATTCACTGTTCGATATCTGGCGCAGCCTGAACTTGCTGAGCGATGCCTGGTGGTTCGGCTGGAGTGGGACCGAGATGCACCTGCCTCAGCGATTGCACGGCAACCCGCCAGATGCCGACTGGGAGCGACTGAGCCTGTTCAACGGCGAGGCGGAGCTACGCCTACTGCAGCGTGGGGGCAAAGGTGTTATTCTGCTGCTAACCGAAATCCTCGAGCCGCAGGGCGAGTGGAACCTGTGTGAGGCATACTTGCAATGCGAGGATACCCAACACATTCTGCTGGGCGACCCGCCCGCGAGCGGT
Source organism: uncultured Fimbriimonadales bacterium (assembly GCA_964451985.1). Classification (GTDB taxonomy): domain Bacteria; phylum Armatimonadota; class Fimbriimonadia; order Fimbriimonadales; family GBS-DC; genus GBS-DC. The sequence goes on from CAYVKB010000072.1 coordinate 8,976, forward strand.
GGCGCAACCAGCCGGCTGCTTGATGTCGCCTACCCCGCTGTGTTCGACTATGGCGTTGAACTCGCTCCCAGCGCCAACAACCGCAGTCGTGTTATTGCCTGTGTGCGCCACTACTACGACGCCGAACATCGCCTGCGGTATGTGCGCTATGTGAACATCGACTCAAAATCTTGGTGAGGTGCAACTATGTCCTACGAGAAACCTTATGATTTTATCGGCTTCCCGAAAAAGTCGCCTGACCGAGCGAAGGGCGCAGGGCAAGACCGCATCAAGCCAGAGTTGCTAAGCGGAACGCTTACGCTTACCTTGCGCACCCTCACGCCTGTGCATGTCGGCTCGGGGTATACCGACTTTGTGAAGACGGGAGATCAGGAGCTGCTGGCGGCGCTACAGGCGTCCAAGCGCGTACGTGAGGAGAGTATCTTGCGCCGCAGGTATCTAATCCCAGGTTCGTCGGTCAAGGGCGCAGTGCGCAGTGTCGTAGAGGCGATTACGCGCTCCTGCGTGCGCGTGGTGCAGGGCAGGAACCGCTCATACCTGCCGAAGGACTACGGCGGCTGCGCGCACATCGAACGGCTCTGCCCTGCCTGTCGGCTGTTCGGTGCGCAGGACTATCAGGGACACTTAAGCTTTGAAGACGCCGTTGCGCCACCCGGCTCGCTGGTGATGTTAGGTGTGCCGTTGCTCTGGACGCCCGCGCGCGGCGGGCGTGGCTTGCCCCCAAGCTATTTGGACATGCGCGACACCGCGAAAGGGCGCAAGTTCTACTGCCACGCGAAGTTCGCCCAAGGCGAAGACGCCCGCACCTGCATCAAAACAGGCGCGGAACTGCCCCTGCGGGTTCATTTCATAAACATTGAAGAAGCCGAGCTAGGCGTGCTACTCACCGCGCTGGGTTTACATCCCGTTCATCAATTCCCTATCAAGCTCGGTGGGGGTAAACCGGTGGGGTTGGGCACGGTGGAGTTGCAGGCGCAGTCGCTCAGGCTCCTGCAAGGGCGCGCCGCACTGCAACAGACTGGGCGATTGGGACAGGCGTCCGTGCAGGAGGGTGAAGAGCTGAAACAACTCATCCAACGCTACACAGCCAAGGCGCAGGCGTTGCTGGAAGAGCCAGCGCTCAAGGAACTCGCTGAAGTCTACGCAAAAGAGGGACTGAATAATACCGCCCCCGCAGAACCCTACTGACAGGAGGAGTCCGATGCCGAACTGGAACGCAGTTATGGAGGAGGCGAAGCGACTGGAGCGGCTCCTACGCCGTGCTGAGATCGACTTCAACGAAGCCGAAAAATCGCTCGGCTATTACCTGTTCAAGGGCTATGACGATCAGGCAATCGAACGCTACCTGAAAGAGATGGCGGACAACCCTCCGCCGCGTAGCCACCGCACACAGCGCTGCTACAAAGAACTGTACCGCATCTGGCAAGAGTGGGGCAGACAGTGCAAGCTCAGTGGTATCGACAAAGCACGCGCTTGGGGATGGGGTATAAAAATGGCAAGGGGGGAAGTAGTGGGTTAGGAGGGATGAGACGTGGAACGTCGATCTATACCCATAGAGGCGTTTACCAAACCGTGCTTGGTAGAGTGGATTGAGACCTTGCTGGACAACAATCCGCAGCATCCACTGTTGAATCGCATTAGAAGGCGGGGGAAACTCTCAGAGAAAGACAGAGATAGTCTTGTTTGCTTGGTCGCGAATTACGAATACAATGAACTCATAAAAAGTTTTCGCACGAAAGATATTCAGGATTATATTTGCTTCATTTTAGATGTCGTAAAAGAAGATGTATGTTCGATTGTATTCACGGAGAACACTTATGCGGTTGATGACGATGACGACTTCGAAGGTTTTCTCATTGAAATCCGGGATTTCGTCCTCGAGAAGTTTACGAGTCAGGGATTAATTCGACCCTCGCCTATCATGAAAGTTTTCGAGCGAATGCGGAACACAATAAAAAATGAAGTAATTTCTGCACTGCAAAGCGATGACCAATTGAGAAAGGAATTGGGGGGATGCAGAACCGATTTTGAAGAATTAGTAAAGCATCTTGCATACTTTTTCTCGATAGTCACAGCATCCGGGGACAAACCAGCAGTGGATTTCGCGTCTATTACTAGAAAGAATTTGTCCCAGATAATCCGGGAATTTTTCCATAAAAGTCCTACTTACCCAGCATCAGGGGACCGAGTGATAGAAGCACTCGGAAATCTTCAATCGTGCTTGTCTGAAAAGTTAACGTCCGATCAGGTGGATGATCTATCATCCTTGAACGATAGTTTCAAGAATGAACTACCCAAAAACCCGTATAAAATCGACGCCCTACGCATATTTGGTAATATTTTCCATCATGAAGCAGTGAGCTATGCACATGATAAACTTGTTCGTAAGTACGTAGATCTCGCTTGTACATTTCTCGATAACTTGGGTGGGCTATTACCTGCGACAGTCTGTATCTTCGGCATTGAGCATAGAAATGACGGAAATGTAACTGTCCGTGTGCATAATCCCGAAAAAGACGAAACGGATAGCATATTCTATACCTCACAACAAATAAAGATTAAGTACAAATCTATGGTAGGAAAACACACTGTTCAGAAGTCCCCGATTGAAAGAAAGCCAGAGAGTCTAAACGTGGAAGCATTCCTGTTCCCTGTGGCTTACCGTGACGAGTCAGGGAGGCAAAACTGTTTTCCCATTCTTGCTGAACGTAAGGTAGTTAGCCTAAGCAAAGCCGGACTGGCTCAGTTAGAAAAAGAGACGCGCATGTCGATTCAAATAGATATACAAACGCGTGCCCCGACTCTAATCAGTCTATCGCAAGATGTTCAGGAATAACCTGCGAAATATATTGCCAGCCCTGTACCACTATGAACTTCTCCTCTCCATAGGGGTCTTTGGTGTGGCGCAGATGGGGGCGGATATACTGGCGGATTTGGGATGGGGCACGGCAGCGG
>CAYVKB010000073.1:0-11684 GCA_964451985.1 uncultured Fimbriimonadales bacterium
TGTTCGAGCATACTCGCGTGCAGCAGCCCTGTGAGAAAGCCCGCCCACGCCGCCGTGTTGGGGTTGGTCAGCAGCGCGATGCACGCCAAGATGAGCAGCGGGAAATCGGGCATCGCGCCTACAATCTTCAAATGCTGCGCCCATACACCCTGCGCCACCGCTGCCAAAATTACCAAGATTAGCCAGCGCAGCGTCCGCAGCCAACCACCTGACAGTATCAGCCGTGTAAGCCACGGTGGCTGCACGCGCTCATAATCGTAGCGAAGTTTACCGATAGTTCAGCATCCTCCGAAATCGTCTCACACGCGCTCGGGTATCTCGAATCCCTTCGGTGGACGGGCGCGTTTGAGCATCGCATTCGCCTCGCGGTCGCCGACGAACTGCTTGCGGGCTGGGTCGAAGCGCAGCGAGCGTCCCAGCCGATAAGAGATGTTCGCCAGATGTACCAGTTGCGCGGAGATGACGCCCTCCTCCACGTCGCAGTGTAAGTCGCTAATGCGACGGCTGCGTACGGCTTGAATGAAGTTGCGGTAGTGGTTCGTTTCACCGGTGCCGCCAAGTGCGGGGCGTTGCGGGTTCTCGCGTTCGGGCAGCTCCTCTTGCGCGCTGCGGCGGGGCTTGTAGCCATCACCCGAAGACATATAGCCCAGCGAACCGTACACCAGGTTGCCAATCTTCGCGCCCTGCTCGTCGTTGGTGAACAGCCCGCGCACCTCGAACACGAGCACTGTGCCATCCTCGAACTCAAAGGTGGCGATTTGCGTGTTGGGTGTCTCGCCTTGGTCTTCGTAGCCGTAGCGCCCGCCGACGGAATGCACCTTCACAGGGTAGCGCTTGTTCAGGAACCAGCGGGCGATGTCCAGCTGATGCACGCCCTGATTACCCAAGTCGCCGTTGCCATAGTTCCAGAACCAGTGCCAGTTATAATGCACATAGTTTGGGTTGAACGGGCGTCGCTCGGCGGGTCCTTGCCACAGTTCCCAGTGCAGCCATGGGGGCGGGTTCGTGTTCTGCTGCATGCCAATCGGTCCGCGCGGCTTATAGCACAGCCCGCGCGCCATGTAGACCTTGCCAATCTCGCCTGCCCACGCACGCTGCACAGCGAGGCGCGTCCCGGCATCGGAGCGCGTCTGATGTCCCACCTGCACGATGCGGTTATACTTGCGGGCGGCTTCGATCATCTTTTCGCCCTCGTGGAAGCCCCAGCAGGCGGGTTTCTCCACATACACATCCTTGCCCGCCTGACACGCCCAGATAGTCAGCAGGGCGTGCCAGTGGTTCGGTGTGGCGGTGGAGACGGCGTCGACGGTTTTATCTTCCAGTAGTTGGCGCAGGTCAGTGTAGAGGGTGGGGCGTGCGCCTGTACGCTGCTCCACCATTGCGCCCGACTGCTGCAGCACGCGCTCGTCGGCGTCGCACAGCGCGACAATCCGCACGCCCTGTATCTCGCTGAACTGGCGCATGTGGGTTTTGCCCTGCCCGTTCAGCCCGATAATCGCCACACCGATGGTGTCGTTAGGGCTTTGGCTCCAGCTGCGCAGTACGGTCAGTCCCGCCGCCGCGCCTACAACTGCCCTGCCTGATTGCTCCAGAAACGCACGCCGTGTGAGTTTTTCCATCGCTTTGTCCTTGCTTACAGCGCCATCGGCATAATCACGCACAGGTAGTCGTCCACCTCAGCGGGTTTGAACACCGCGGGGCGCAACGCTTCAGTGAGTTCTATCACCACCCCTTCGCTTTTCACCACATCCAGCACATCCAGAATGTAGCGTGCGTTGAAGGCGATTTCGATATCGTCGCCCTCACGAATCAAATCCACGCGCTCGGTCGCCTCGCCCACATCGCCCTGCGCGCTGATGACGAGTTTCTCCCCGTCGGTGCGCAGGTAGACCTTGTTCGAGTTGCTGCGCGCCACCAGATAGGCACGGCGCAACGCGTTGCGGAAGTCCTGCGCCATTAGCGTCCACTTGCGGGTGTACTCCTGCGGAATCACGCGCTGGTAGTTGGGGTACTGCCCTTCGATGAGCTGGGTGTAGACCGCTGCGTTCTCCCCCAGAAACGCCGCGCGGTGCATGCCCAGCCGCAGGGTAATCGTCTCGGCGGTGGGGATTTTATGCACGAGTTGGATGGCTTTCAGGGGCACAATCGCGCTGGTGGGTTCGCCCGCGCCCGAATCGATTCGCGCGGTGCGCACTGCCAGGCGGTGCGTATCGGTCGCCACCAAGCGCAGCGTGTCGCCCTCGAACTCCATGCGGATACCTGTCAGCGTCTGGCGCGCCTCCTCTTTGGACACGGCGAACTCGACCGAGCCGACCATCTCCAAAAAGTGCTTTGCAGGCAGCGCAAGTTCGCTGGGCGATTCGATTTCGGGGATGGGCGGGTACTCTTCGGCGGGCAGCCCCAGCAGCTGGTAGCGCGAATCGCCGCTGGTCAGAATCGCCTGGTGCCGTTCGCCTGATTCGATGTTAATCTCCTCGCCTCCGAGCGAGCCAACGAGTTCGGTGAGTAGTCGCGCGGGGAGTGTCGTTGCGCCGTCTTCGCCCACCAGCGCAGGAATACGGCACTCGACCCACTGCTCCAGGTCGCTGCCGATGAGTCGCAGGGTGTCGCCCCGCCCCTCCAGATACAGGTGGCTGAGTATCGGCAGTGAAGCGCGCGCCGCCGCTGCGCCCGCCGCCACGCCTAACGCATCGTCAAACTGTTTGCGGTTCAGCTGAATCTTCATACGGATGTCCTCCTCTCCTCTATCGAGGGATGGGGATTCTACCTGATTTGGCGGATTCCTGCCAATCGCGGGGGCATGAATGCGAGCGGTATACAATGCGCCCTACTTACGATGCATACCGAATAGTTTTCAGTGGACTATTCCTCCCCCCTCTTCCAGCATTGCCACAATCCACTCGTAGCCTTCACGCAGGTTATTGCCTTCACCTAGTGCGCGGCGGATTTCGCCGAACGACTCTTGCTGCGCCTGCCGCTGTTCGGGGTTCTGGAGCAAGCCGAGCAGGGCGCGGGCAAGCGCGGTGGGCGTGGCGGCGTCTTGAATAAACTCTGGGCACACATCGCGTTGCAGGATGAGATTGGGCAGCCCAATCCAGCGCAGGTTCAGTCGCCGTTTGCGGAGTGTGTATTCGGCGTTCATCAGCCAGTCGCCGCGATAGACGATGAGCATAGGTGTGTTGAGCAGTGCGGCTTCCAAAGTCGCTGTACCTGAACAGACAATCGCCGCGTCCGCATGTGCAAGTAGGTTCCACACGGAGCGCGTCTCGGTAGGAACCCATTGTTGGGAACCGTCTGCCCAGAGAGCATGCACCCAGTCGACGGGAAAGTGGGGCGCGACGGAGAGAGCGAACTGTGTTTCGGGCGTGACGGTGTAGATGGACTCGGCGACACGGGCGTAGAGGGGCGCGAGCGCTTTCACCTCGTGTCGGCGGCTGCCAGGCAAGAGTGCGATAATGGGGCGGTGTGGGTCTAAGCCCAGTCGCTCGCAATAGGTTTCTTTATCCTCAGATGGTTGAGCAAGGTGTAGCAGCGGGTGGGGCATCCAGTGTGCCGTCGCGCCCATCGATTGCAGCCGTTCCGCTGACCATGCGAATGGCGTCAGCACCAGATGGGTGCATTTCGGCAAGTCGCTCCCCTGACGCTCGCGCCGCCAGCTGCCCGGCGGGATGTAGTACGCCACGCGCACCCCCTGCCCATGCGCCCAGCAGCTAAGGGGCACATTAAACGCGCCGAAATCGATAGGGATCAGCAAATCGAGCTTGTGAGTGCGCAGGAACCGCTTCACACGCTGGTAAGCAAGGTACACTTTCGGGGCGACTTTGAGCGACTCTACGACGCCGATGGCACCCCATGCGCGGCTGTCGGCAATCAGTTGCACGCCCGCCGCCTGCATACGCGCCCCGCCCACGCCATACACGGTCAAATCAGGAATGCGTTTACAGAGGGCTTGCGCGAGGTCTGCGCCGTACAAGTCGCCCGACGCCTCGCCTGAGACAATCAGTACGGAACGGCTCATTTGCGCGCGGGTCGATCTAGAGCGCGCCCGTTGCGCCCTTGCCGAATCTGTTCCATGAATTCCAGCAGGTGGTTCAGTTCATCGCTCATTTCTAGCTCTGCTCGGATTTTCTCGATGGCTTGGCTCAGGTTCATTTCCGAAAAGAACATCCATCGGCAGGCTTTGCGCAGGGCGTCGCGGACAGGTTCAGGTGCGCCCGCGCGGCGCAGTCCGACAATGTTCACACCGCGCACTTCGGCAGGGCTGCCCTCCACAATCATGAACGGCGGCACATCGCGCACGATACGCGACATGCCGCCGACCATCGCCAGTTTGCCGATGCGGGTGAACTGGTGAATGCCTGACATACCGCCCAGATTCGCGCCGTCGCCGATTTCGCAGTGTCCGCTCACACCCACCGAGTTCGCCATCACCACGTTGTTGCCCACCGTGCAGTTGTGCCCGATATGCACGTATGCCATCAGGAAATTGCTATCGCCGATTACTGTCGCCTGCTCCTCACCACTGGCGCGATGGATGGTGACGTACTCCCGAATCCAGTTGCCATCGCCGATTTTGAGATAGCTCCGTTCGTGTTTGAACTTACGATCTTGCGGAGGTGCGCCCAGCACCGCGCCGTGATAGATGATATTATTGCGTCCGATGTGGGTGTTCTCCTCGATAATCACGTGCGCACCCAGCGTGGTACCCGCGCCGATGCGCACGTGTGCTCCGACGATGGCGTAGGGACCGATTTCCACATCGTCGTCAATCTCAGCAGTGGGATGTACTACCGCAGTGGGAGAGATGGTCGCCATAGAGTTGCCTCAGACAGTCTCTGCAGGTTGGTGCAGCATTGTATCGACAGAGGGGGTAATAAATCGGTCGGGTTCGGGCAGGGCGAAGGTGATTTCGGCTTCGGCGACGAGTTCGCCCTCCACACGCGCAGTGGCTTTCACGCGCCCAACCTCGCGCCGCATCCAGAGCATTTCTACCTCCATTACCAGCGTATCGCCGGGCGTGACGGGGCGTCGGAAGCGCGCGTTGTCGATACCGCCCAGCAGCGCTACACGGTCGCGCAAGTGGGGCTGCAGCATCACCATCACGCCGCCTAACTGCGCCATCGCCTCCAAAATCAGCACGCCCGGCATAATCGCTTTTACAGGGAAGTGCCCCTGAAAGAAACTTTCATTCACCGTGACGTTTTTGATACCGACGGCACGTTTGCCCGGCTCCACTTCCAAAATTCGGTCGACCAGCAGGAACGGATACCGATGGGGTATCACCTGCCGTATCTGCTCAATGTCTAATCGGAACTCCGCCATAAGTCGTCCTCCGCGTTCAGAGCCTGCGCCAGTTGACGCGCAAGCTGCACATTCAAAGCGTGTCCGGGTTTGACCGCGACCAGTGAGAACTGGTGGAGGTACACGCCGCTCAGGTACAAATCACCCAGTGCGTCCAACAGTTTGTGGCGCAGCGGTTCGTCCTCGAAACGCGCGGGATTATGATACCCAGTTTCGTCGATAACGAGGGCATTATCTAACGCGCCTCCCAGCGCCAAGCCCTGCTTTTGGAGGGCTTCCACCTCACGCAGGAAGCCGAAGGTACGCGCGGGCGCGATTTGCATCAGCGTATCCTGAATCCGAAATGCCCCTGCCTGCACGCCCAACGGTTCTGGAAACTGGATGTAGCCAAAGAGTGTGTCGCCCGAGAGTGAAAGAGCGAGGTAGCGGTCGGCGTGACGGATTTGAAAGATGCCCTCATCCCCCGTCCCTCTCCTACGCCTAAGGAGCGGGGAGCTCCCTTCACTCTCTCCCACACTGAGGGGAGCAGGGAGTGAGGGCTGAACATCCTCCCCGCGCGTTCTACCACCTAACTCAGCAGACCGACCCGCACCGAACAAGCGAGGGGAGGCAGTTGGGTGAGGGCTGATTGCCTCCACAAACTCCCACGCACTGCCGTCCAGAATGGGAATCTCGTTGCCCTGCAGCACCTCTATTACACAGTGGGTAATACCTGTCATCCACAGTGCTGCCATGAGGTGTTCAACGGTGCTGACTCTGACCGCGCCGTCGCCCAGCACGGTAGCGCGAGTAGTGTCCACTACGTAGTCCCAGCGGGCAGGGAAGGTATGGTTGCCTTTGCGTAGGAGGATGTGTGTTGGTATAGCCTTACCTCCTAGCTCCCTCTCCGCACGCTGAGAGGGGGAGTCGTCCTCCCCTCCGTTGACAGACAGGGAGGATAGGGAGGTGAGGTCGGGATGGAGTACGATTTTACACTTCTCCCCCGTATGCAAGCCTACGCCCTCAAAGACCAGCGTCTCGCGCAAGGTGTTAGCGGTTGCCATTCGGTGGGGACGCCTCCTCGTCCTCTTCGGTGTAGTAGAATACACCTGTTGCGCCCTGTGGTAGCTCTACCGTCTCTTCGCCCTCCACCAGCGATACGATGGCAAGGGTAGTCTCCAAACGGATGCGGTCAGGCTCATCCAGCGTCACTTTACCCTTGAGTATCAGTCGTTCATTTTTCTGGTCGTACTCGGCTTCGTCGGCGGTGAGGGTGCGGGTGCGTCCTTCAGGTAGCTGCTGGACGGCTTTGATGTTGCCACGCAGGTAGGCAACTTTGCGGCGGTAAAAGTATTCAATTTCGTTGCAGGTGGCGTCGATGGGGTAGCGTTTCGCCTGCTCCAGTTCGGTTTCTTCTTCGCTGGGCGGTTGGGTGTCGCGGGGCTTGATGCGCATGCGCACTTGGTTTTGCAAGAGAGCGCGTTTCTGGTTCTCGCCGTACCAGATTTCCAGTTTCGCGCCTTCCAGGTCGACACGCGGGTCCTCCAAGCGCAGTTTGCCTGTAGCAAGGGCGTAGCGTCGTCGGTCGAACACATCGGCGCGTTCAGCGGTGGCGAGCGTATCGCCGTCTTTCAGGCGCAAGCCTTTTACTTCCGAGCGGTCGCTGCGCAGAGTTGCGCTATCCCACCTGATATCTACTTCCCGCTGCGGCTGAGTGCGCTCTTGAAACACTGCGCTACTCACATGCAACACACCCTGTTCCAGCTCGATTGCGCCTGAGGCGAGGTTCCAACGTAGTTTCTGGATGCCGCCCTGTCCGTCGCTCCAGCGCAGACGGGTGGGCAGTTCGGCGTCGATGTGCTGCCCGCGCAAATCCCAGTTCAAGTAAGCGGTTTGCACGGTTAGCGGTTGATTGCCCAGGGGGTGGCGCGTTATACGCAGCGTCAGGTCGCCCGAAATGTGCAGGCGTTTGGCAGGATAGTTATACACCAACTCGCGGGCGCGGGCAGAACCGATGGCTTTGCCATGTTCGTCGTAAATCGACGCATGCTGTAAGCCCACCGCACGCCAGTGGACGCGATTGCGCTCGATTTCCAACCGTTCCAGCTGTAGCGTCGCCAGGGGGCGCGCTCCGTCGCGCAGAGTCAGTATCGGACGCTCCAGATAGAGTTCTAACTGTTGCAAATCGGACGGAACGGTGTTGAGGAACCGCAAGAAGGGGTCTTGACGGCGCACTAGCTCGATGCCCCACAGCAGGGCGAGCGCACCAAGAATGAGTAAACTAAGGTTCAGCAGAGGGCGCATTAGGCGCGCCCTCTGGATTGTGTTCAGGGGCATTGGTCGTCCACCGGCGGCGGGGGAACCGACGGGTTGTTGGGGAAAATTTCGATTACGCCGAAGTCGTACATACGTGGTGCTCTGAACACCACGCCCACGGTGCCTGCCTGATTCGACGCAATCAGACACGCCGCCTGCGTGTTGGGCGAGTCGGGGGTTTGAATCACGCGGCGCACATTTTCAGGCGTGATATGGCGCACAACCGCCGTGTAGCCTGCCGGACGACGCACCCAGAACCCGCGGAAGAACAGGTTATCGCGCACATCGCGCAGCACGAAGTCACCCACGCGGATGTCACTTTTGAACGATCGGGCGACATTCAGCGAAATTTGACCCTGAGTGCTGCTTGCCTGCCCCGCGACCACGCGCAGCAGTGGGATGGTTTGCCCTGTGTCGGTGACGAAGTGGACCTCTGCGTTTTCGATGGGCGCGCCGTTCGACGGGTCGGACACGCGCAAGACGAACACGCGCTCATTCGCCGTGATCGCTCCGCCGCCGCCCGCTCCGCCGCCTCCGCCGCATCCGTGCAGCAACACGGCGAGCGCCGCCAATCCTAATGCTATCGATAGTCGTTTCATGCGCTCAAGACGCCTCCTCTAATCGCGAATTGGATTCTACCTGTTAGACTGCTCTCCTGCCGAATTCGTTACACCAATCGGGCGAACTTATGTTTGCCCACGCGCAGCAGTTTACCGCGCAGGGCGTCGGCAGGCATAGTGGCGTTCGGGTCGTTCACACGCTCGCCGTCCAGCTCTACACCGCCGCCTTGAATGAGGCGACGCGCCTCCGAGTTGCTGCTGGCATAGCCAACCCCTGCAATCAGCGCGGGCAGCAGCACCGTGCCATCTTCGCGGATGAGGTTCGCAGGGATGGCGACTTCGGGGGCTTCGGTGGGGGCTTGTCGTTGCGAAAAGATTCGGAGGAAGTTCTCGTCGGCGTGTTCGGCGGCTTCGTGTGAGTGGTAAATGCTCACAATCTCTCGGGCGAGTCGCCGTTTCACATCGCGCGGGTTGATGCGCCCTTCCTGCCAATCGCGCTCCAACGCCTGCACCTCGTCCAGAGGTACATCGGTACACAACACAAAATAGTGGGTCATCAGGGTGTCGGGCAGGCTCATCAACTTTCCGAACATCTGATCGGGCGGCTCGCTGATACCGATGTAGTTGCCCAGTGACTGGCTCATCTTTTCCTTGCCGTCCAGCCCAATCAGCAGGGGCATCAGGAACACGATTTGTGGCTCCTGCCCGAACTCGCGCTGCAAATCGCGCCCCACAAGGTTATTGAAACGCTGGTCGCTGCCCCCCAGCTCCACATCCGACTCAATCGCCACCGAGTCGTAGCCCTGACATAGGGGATAGAGGATTTCGTGCATGCCCAATGGTAGATTGTTGGCGAGGCGGTTGGCGAAGTCTTCGCGCTCCAGAATGCGGGCGACGGTATACTTGCTGGCGAGTTGAATCACCTCCGCGAAACTCATCTTGCCCAGCCAGTCGGCGTTGTAGTAGACCTGCGTGCGGTCGGGGTCTAAAATCCGAAACAGTTGGGGCTTGAGTCGCTCCACATAACCCATCACTTCCTCGCGGCTGAGTTGGCGTCGGGTTTTAGATTTGCCCGTCGGGTCGCCAATCATCGCAGTGAAATCGCCCACAATCAAGCAGGCAGTGTGTCCGAAGTCCTGGAACTGGCGCAGCTTGCGTAGCACGACCGCCCAGCCCAAGTGCACATCGGGGGCAGTGGGGTCGATACCGAGTTTGACGCGCAGGGGCTTGCCCCGCGCGAGTTTGCTCTCCAGTTCGGCTTCAGTGATAATGTCGTCTGCACCGCGCCGCAGCGCTGCGATTTGCTCTTGTATACTGGTTTGCATCGGGAGGGTATTGTACCTTATCAATATGCCCCCGCTACACTTAGGTACACAAACCCGCGCTTGCCGTAGGCTAAATCGAGGCGCAGCAGCCCAATGGGTGAGGCGAAGCGCAGCCCCGCGCCTACGCCGAACCGCAACGGTACATTCGCGAGGTCTGTATCGCTGTTCCACACCGCGCCCGCATCGATAAACACCGCCGCCTGCACTGCCTCCAGCACGGGGAACAGATACTCCGCGCTGCCAGCTATCAGGCGGTTGCCGCGAAACTCATCCTGCGTGTAGCCGCGCAACAGGTCGTACCCGCCCATCCAGAACAGCTCGCTGAGGGGCAGTTGGTCGGAGCCGACGCCCGCTACGCCGCGCAGCTCCAGTGAACTCTCGCGAGGTAGGGGGATGTAGTACCGCGCCTCACCCACTGCGCGTGTGAACCGGAAGTCGCCGCTCACGGTGCGCTCCACCAATGCCGTCGCGTATAATCCTGATCGGGGGAACCGTCCCTCGCGCGTGTCGTAGATCACCTGCACACCGACCGCGTCGAACTGCCCGCGACTGGCGGCGCGCAAGCCCGGCGTAATCAGCGAGTCGGGCGCATCGTTGTAGTCCACGCGGTCGCTGCGGTAGCGCAGGCGCAGTTCCAAGAGCTCACGCCAGTCCAGCCCGATGTATGCGCCGAACCCGCGCCGGCGTTCGTAGCGCCGTACCGTATCCAAGTCGGCGTAGAACACGGGATAGAACGGCGCGCGGTCGTACAGTTCCAGTCCGAAGTTGAACGCGCCCGGTAGGGCGCGCGGTGCCTCGTAGCTGAGCGCATACGATGGGCGCAACGCCTCATACTCGCCCGTAAGGGGATTACGCGCCTGCTCGCGTTGCCATTGCAGGCGCACACGATGTCCCAACCCCGCCACGTTTGTTTCCACCAGCTCGGCGTAGCCCACAAACCCTTGATCGCTGCTGTAGCCCGCCGCCACCGCAAAGTCCAGCGACTGCTCCTCCTCTACTTGCAGCAGCAGGTTAGTTGCGCCCAGCGTTTCGGCAGGCTCCGCGCCGAGCTTGGCGTCGCGCAGGAACGGGAAGCGTCCGATGCGCTGCCGCACTCGTTGTAGACGCTCCTCGTTATACACCTCGCCGGGTTTCACGCCAATCAGACGACGCAGTACATCGGGGCGCGTGCGCTTCGCACCCTGAATCTCGATGGCCTCAATCACACCCTCCGCCACTTCCACCGTCAGCGCGCCCGACTCGTCCAGTGTGTAGTCGATGACGCGCGCCAGTGTGTAGCCGCGCTCGCGATACCACGCCTCCACGCCCTGCAGCGCGTTCCGTATCTGATCCTCTGAAGGCGTACTGCCTACCAATGCATAGACCGACGCTCCCACCTGCTCGGGCGCGGCGACCGAAACGCCCTTGAACTGAACCGATTGCACGGACACTTGCCCTTGCGACCATCCCAGCAGCAAACTCAGCGCGATTACCCCGACGATTCGCATGACTTTATTATAGCCCATGCGCTATAATTTAGGGGTACGCCGATGGACTTCACGGAAGCAGTTCGGTACATCGAGAGCCTCTCGATTCAAGGCTGGCGGCTGGGCAACGCACGGTTCGAGGCGTTCTTAGAGCGGCTGGGCAACCCCCATTTGAAAGTCCCTTGCGTGCATATCACAGGCACGAACGGCAAAGGCTCCACCACCACGCTGGTCAGTTCCATTCTGAGGGCAGCGGGCTATCGCGTCGGAACCTACATCTCACCCCACGTGTTCGACATTCGCGAGCGAATCCTCATCGACGGTGAGCGAATCCCCAAAGAGATGTTTTGCGAGGGCGTGGCGATGATGCGCTCCCTGATTGAACGCCTCAATGACACCGAGTATGGCTTAATCACTGAGTTTGAAATCAAGACTGCGCTGGCGTTCTGGGCATTTGCACAGGCACAGGTTGATATAACGGTTCTGGAAGTGGGGCTTGGGGGGCGCATGGACGCCACGAATGTCGTTACGCCCGAGCTCAGTGTGATTGTGACGATTGGCTTAGACCATACCGATCGCTTAGGACCGACACATCGTGATATTGCTTACGAGAAAGCAGGAATTATCAAGCCGAATCGCCCTGTAGTGAGCGGCGCGGCGCACCCCGACGCAATCGAGATGATCGCGCAGGTGGCGGCGGCGCAAGGCGCGCCGCTGTACCCAGTGGTTCGTAGCAC
>CAYVKB010000074.1:0-11220 GCA_964451985.1 uncultured Fimbriimonadales bacterium
AAACCTCAAGGAGGGGGTTAGATACGGGGATAGGTGGAATTTCTTACCCGCGCGGCACAACTCCACGTAAACCCTGCCCATCTCCTACGTCTTGCGGATGCGCTCAGTGGACGTGAGTTCGTGGTTCTTGTGCAGCAGTGAGTGGTTAATAAACTATTTGTATTTTTAATAAACTGTTCAGATTCCAGTGATACGGGCACGAACTCCTCTGGGCATTCCATTAGCTATAGGTGTACTTGCTGTGGTAGAATTGTAAGGGCGATGCCTATGCCGAGACGAAGTGTACCTGAAACAGGGCTGCTGGACACGCGCAAAGCCGCGATTTTGCGAGCGGTCGCGCGTGAGCATATCCGCACGGGCGAGCCAGTCGGCTCGCAAGCGATTGCTCAACGCTATGCGCTGGGTGTCAAGCCCGCCACCGTACGCAACGAGATGGCAGTAATGACCGAGTACGGCTACCTGCTGCAGCCGCACACCAGCGCGGGCAGAATGCCCACCACGCAGGGCTATCGGTACTATGTGCAACACCTTGTGGAGCACGTGAGCGGACTGCGGATTGAGAGCTACCTCAAACGCCTGCCCGAACCCGGTGAGAGTCACACCGAGATTCTGGAAGCCACCCTCCAGATACTGGCGCGTGCGGCGCACTACATCGCCTTCGCCGCCACTGCCCGCGACGAGACCATCCGTCTGCTGCGCTGCGTGATTACCCCATGCGGCGCACGGCGCGTGCTGTCCGTCGTGATACTGGAACACGGCGCGGTGGACAACCGACTCGTAGACCTCACGCATGCGCCCTCACAACGCGCCCTGAACCGCATCCAGAGCGTGCTCTCATCCACACTGGAGGGGCAAACAGCGCGTCAGGTGCTGCAGTTAGACCCTGAGCAGTCGCCGAGTTTGGAGTCGCCCGCCGAACGCGAGACGCTGAGCCTGTTGCTACGCACCGTCCAGCAGCAAGTGCAGGAGGCAACCGAGGGGGAGCTGCTTTTTGAAGGAATGGTCTACCTGCTGCAGCAGCCGGAGTTCCAGCGCGAGGTGAACCAACTAGAAGCCATCCTGCGCGTGCTGGAGGAGCGCAAGTTGCTATACCGCTTGTTGCAAAAACAGGGCGATTCGGATGTGCAAATCACCATCGGCGAGGAGAACCCTGTCGAAGCGCTGCGGAGCTGCGCGCTGATTTACACACGCTATTATGTGGGCGCGCGCCCCGCGGGTATGATTGGACTGATGGGACCCGTGCGCATGGACTACGACAACGCACTGCCCACCGTCCAACGCGCCGCGCAAGCGTTGAGTGATCTACTCACGCGCACACTGTATTCGTAGCCCGGACAGGAATTTCCAAGTCACGAGGAGAACCATGCGCGTTTTAGTTATTGACAACTACGATAGCTTTACCTATAACTTAGTGCAGTACCTCGGCGAGTTGGGCGCGGAGTTGACCGTCGTGCGCAATGATGAACTCAGCGTGGATGACGCGCTCGCGCTGCAGCCCGACCGGATCCTGATTTCGCCGGGTCCCTGCACCCCCCATGAGGCGGGTATCAGCATTCCGCTCATACAAGCGGCGGCGGGCAAGGTTCCAATTCTGGGCGTGTGCTTGGGACATCAGGCAATCGGCGCGGCGTTCGGGGGCAACATCGTGCGGGCGAAACGCCCCATGCACGGCAAGGAATCGCCCGTGCGCCACACGGATAGGGGCGTGTTTCACGGCACGCCAAACCCTCTACGGGCAATACGCTACCATTCACTAGTGATTGAACGTGCCACTATACCCGATTGCCTCGAAATCACCGCCGAAAGCGAGGACGACGGCGAGATTATGGGCGTGCGCCACAAGCAATACGCGATTGAGGGCGTGCAGTTCCACCCCGAATCGATTCTCAGCGAAGCGGGAATGCAGATTCTGCGCAACTTCTTATCCGACGGCAAGTAGTCGGCGTCCGTCCGCGCTGCCCAATAACAACTCGCAGGCGCGTTCCGGATGGGGCATCATACCCAGCACATTGAAACGCTCGTTCGCCACGCCCGCGATGTGATCCATCGAGCCGTTGGGATTCCACTTATCGCCGAGTTCGCCTGCGGAGCTACAATACCGGAAAATGATTTGTCCGTTGGCACGAAGTTGATGCAGCGTGGTCTCGTTGCACACGTAGCGTCCGTCGCCGTGTGCGATGGGGAGTTGCAACACCTCGCCCGGCTGATAGCGGCGCGTGAAAGGTGTGTCGGCGTTCTCCACGCGGATAGAGACAGGCTTGCAGCGGAACTTCAGGTTCAGGTTGCGCGTTAGCGCGCCGGGTAGTAGCCCCGCCTCACACAGAATCTGGAACCCATTGCACACGCCCAGCACCAAGCCCCCGCGCTCAGCGTATTCGCGCAGGTTATCCATAATCTTCGCAAAGCGGGCAATCGCGCCAGGGCGCAAGTAGTCGCCATACGAAAAGCCACCTGGCACAATCACCAGCCCGTAGTTGCTCAAATCGCGTGGGTCGGCATGCCACAGATACTCTGCGTCATAGCCCAGTACATCGCGCAACGCATAGTAGGCGTCGCGGTCGCAGTTCGAACCGGGAAACACAATCACGCCCGCTTTCATGGCTCAATTTCGTAGCGGTACTGTTCGATCACGGGGTTCGCCAGCAGTTTCTGGCACATCGCTTCCACCTGCTCACGTGGATCGCCGTTCGGCGCGAGTTCCACTTCCAGATACTTGCCGACGCGCACACCTTGCACGCTCTCGAAGCCCAGCTGCTGCAGCGCGTTTTGCAACACGCGCCCCTGCGCATCCAGCAACGCAGGCTTTAAAGTGATGTAAACTTTGGCTTTGGGCATGGTTCGATTGTACCCTCTCCTTATCCAAGCACATCTAGCATGCGGAGACGCATGTAAAGATTCTACCTGAAGGGGAGAATCACTCTACTTTAGGCAACTCGCCTCGATTCGCTGCGCCAATCCGATTGGGGGGCCAGAATACGAACAATGCCTTGCCCACTACGCGGTTGGAGTCCAACAAGCCCCAATGGTGTCCGTCGCTGCTATTGTTGCGGTTGTCGCCCAGCATCAGGTATTTGCCGGGCGGGATGGGCTGCGAGGGCGTGCGCAATACTTTTTGACGTTCGGTGTCGTCGAACACAGGCTGGCGCATCGTGTTCTCGCCCCCTTTCCAGATGTCGCCGAAGTCGCTATATTCGTACACCCAGCCATCGATGATTTTCATCGAGTATTGGGGCACACCGTTGAGGTACGGTTCATTCAGCAATTTACCGTTCAGATACAGTCCCTCGCCTGCTTTGATTTCAATCACATCGCCCGGCAGCCCCACCAACCGCTTCACGAAGTCGGTTTTGCCTGGCGTCTGCCAAGGATTCAACGCCCAGTCAGGCGCACGGAATACCACAATATCGAATCGCTGCGGCTGACCGAGGCGATAGCTGAACTTGCCCACCATCACCACATCACCCACTTTGAGTGTGGGCACCATCGACTCGGAAGGGATATAGAACGGTTGCACCAGATACGGACGGATAATCAGGTACACCAAGATGCCCGCGTAGATGACGGCGTCCAGCAGGTTGTTCACGAACCGAGCGAGACGGTTCTGAAATGGCGCGATGCCCAACCGTACCACGATACACGCTGCCATCGTAAACACAATCGTGGCGACGGGCAATCGCGCCAGCGTCTCAATCCAGTTCAGCGGTCCCGTGGGGGGCGTGAACGGCTCCATTAGCGGCTCATATCCTCTTTCAGGCGCGCGGCTTTACCCGACAGGTTGCGTAGGTAATACAGCTTCGCGCGGCGCACCTTGCCCTTGCGGGTGACCTCGATTTTCGCAATCATCGGCGAATGCACAGGGAAGGTACGCTCCACGCCCACACCATACGACACCTTGCGCACGGTAATCGTGTCCGCGATACCGCGATTCTTCCGGGCAATCACCACGCCCTCGAAAATCTGGATGCGCTCCTTGCCGCCCTCCACCACGCGCACATGCACGCGCACGTTGTCGCCCGGACGGAACTCCGGAATATCACGCTTCAGATAGGGCTGCTCCACTTCTTGCAACACAGTGTGGTTCATGTATTAACACCTCGCTTTTTGGCTGATTTAAGGCGCGTTAAGGATACCCCACACGCGAATAAAAATTATACCTGATGGGCAGGTATACTTTCCCAGCGTCCATGACTACCCCCGAACTCGCTGACTATGTCGCGATAGCTCAGCAGGGGCGGATGACCCCTGTGTATCGTGTTGCGCTTGCCGATTGGGAGACCCCCGTCTCGGCATTTTACAAGGTAGCAGCGCACGAACCCTACGCCTTCTTGCTGGAGAGCGTGACGGGCGGCGAGCAGATTGCTCGCTACTCGTACATCGGCTTCGCGCCGTTGCACATTCTGCGTACGAAAGGCAGTGGTGCCCGCTTGTGGGAACGCGATTCGGGCTGGCGCAGCTTCGAGATACCGCCACACCAGACCCCGCTGGACATCGCCCGCGCCTTACTGCGTCGCTACCCGTATCAGGCGTCGGCGAGCCTGCCGCGTTTCACAGGCGGGCTGGTAGGCTACCTGAACTACGACCTCGTGCGCTTCTTCGAACGCCTGCCCAACGCCCCCCAAGATGATTTACACACCGACGACTGCTGCCTGATTACGCCCGAGGTGTTGCTGATTTTCGACCACGCGCTGCACACAATTACGATTCTGACCAACCCAGAGCCGTGCGCGTGTCCGGAGACGCGCTACCAACAGGCAGTGGCGCGTATTGAGGAAACCCTACGCCGTCTGCGCACGCCGCTGCCTCCGCCCCCACGCTACGAAGACCCTCAGTTCAAGTTGAACCCACAACCGAACATCACGCGCGATGCTTTTGAGAACGCCGTGCGCAAAACTGTAGACTACATCCACGCAGGGGACTGCATCCAAGTGGTGCTGTCGCAGCGGTTCAGCCAACCGATTAGTGCGCCGCCGTTCTACCTGTATCGCGCCCTACGTACGATTAACCCGTCGCCGTATATGTTCTACCTGCAGTTTGATGACACCACACTGATTGGCGCATCACCTGAAGTGCTGGCGACAGTGGAAGATGGCAAAGCCATCACGCGCCCGATTGCCGGCACGCGCCCGCGCGGCAAAACGCCCGTCGACGACACCCGCCTCGCAGAAGAGCTGCTCGCCGACCCCAAAGAGCGCGCCGAGCATATCATGCTGGTTGACCTGGGACGCAACGACATCGGGCGCGTGAGCATGTACGGAACTGTGCGCACCACCGAGCTGATGGTGATTGAGCGATACTCGCATGTGATGCATATCGTGTCGGAGGTGCAGGGACAGATGCGCCCCGACACCGATGCTTTCGATGTGCTGCGGGCGTGTTTCCCTGCAGGCACGGTATCGGGCGCGCCGAAAGTCCGCGCGATGGAGATTATCGACGAGCTGGAGCCGACTCAGCGCGGCCCCTACGCAGGCGCAGTGGGCTACTTCAGCTACACCGACGAGATGGACGCCTGTATCACCATCCGCACGATACTGGTGAAAGACGGCGTGGCGCATGTGCAGGCGGGGGCGGGCATCGTGGCGGATTCAGTTCCCGAACGTGAATACGAGGAGTGTCTCAACAAAGCCCGCGCCGCGCTGAAAGCCATCGAACGCGCGCATAGAGGGCTGGAGTGAGCAGGTGAGATTGCTCACATAGCTCTCGCCTGCTACTTTGCCGCAGGCGGCGCCGTTGAGCAACGCACGATTAGCTCAATAGGCAGATACTCGTGCAGCGGCTCGGGGCGTTTGCCTTTGGCCGAGTCTAAAAGTTTCTGTACGGCGCACGCGCCGAGTTGCTCCAGCGGCTGCTTGAACGTGGTCAGCGGCGGTTCGGAGAGCGCGGCGGAGGGTGGGTCGTCAAAACCAATCAGCGACACATCGTCGGGGACGCGCAGCCCAGATTGTCGCAGTGTCTGCAAGAGCGATAGCGCAAGATAAAAACCGCCTGCGAAAATCGCGGTCGGTCCACCGGGGAGGCGCAGCACCGTGCGTATCGCCTCGCGGTTCGCCTCATCCACCTCGTCGGCATAGGGCGTAGTGAACGTCCACAGGTGCGCCTCGGGGACGCCTGCTTCAGTTAGGGCGTCGCGGAATCCGCGCCAGCGGTCGCGCGAGTTGAAGGTCTCCATCGCGCCGAACAGCCCCACGAACCGCTGATGCCCCAGACTCAACAGATGTTCTGCCGCCTGACGCGCCGCGCCGTAGTTATCAGTGTCGACGCTGGGCGTCTCCCATTTGTCGCTGCTCGCGCCTACAATCACTACCGGCACCCCCCGACGGTACAAATCTTCCATGAGCGTGATATGCTCTGCGGCGGGGGCTATTGCCAGCACGCCCATAAACTCTGCCGAGAGCAGCTCGCGCTCAATTTGGTCAATCTGGTAATCCAGCCACAGGGTGCGCAGCCCCATCGGCGCAAGTGCGTTCAGGATGCTGCGCTGCACGCTGCTGAAGTAGAAATCGACGGGTTGGCGCGTGCCCACCCCCAGCCCCAGCGCCATCACGGTAAACGATTGCTGAAAAAGCGTGGGGGGCAGACTCTCGGCAACCACTGTGCCCACGCGCCGCTTGCGCGTCAGCACGCCCTCCTGCGCCAGCCCCTGCAACGCGCGACTGACCGTCAGCGGGCTAACGCCCAGCTGTTCTGCTAATACGCGCTCGGGGGGCAACACATCGCCGGGCTTCCAATAGCCTGTGATTATCTGGCGTTCGACCCACTGGCGCACCTGCACATAGCGCGGGGTTTCTGCATTAAACCGTATTGCCATTACGCCACCAACAACCTTATAGTTATAAGGCAGTTAGCAGATTATACCTTAAGTGTGGACTGCGAAACCAAATCCCGTAATTTGCGCAGGGCTACCGACCCCTGCAAGTGGAACAATTCCTTCAGCGGGGAGAAGACTATTAGCCAATCGCCGCCCGAAAGGTAAGGTTTTCTCCCCAGCATTCCGAAAATCGGATATGGAGGGACAGATGATGATGCGCAATTTGATGAATCGACGCCGAGAGCGGGGCTTCACGCTCGTAGAGATCATGATTGTGGTGCTGATTATCGGCATCCTGTTGGCGATTGCCGTGCCGAGCTTCATCAATGCACGTGAGCGCTCGCGCGCAAATGCGTGCCGCTCGAACCTGCGCCAGATTCAAGCCGCTAAAGAGCAGTGGGCGATGGCGAACAATCAGGGTCCGACAGCGACCCCTACACAAGCAGACCTTTCGCCTGATTTCATCCAGAACTGGCCCAGATGTCCGTCGAACGGTAACTACACCATCGGCAACATGAGTACCAACCCGACCTGCAGCATCGGCGGCACTCACAGCCTGTAATCGTTTCGTTGGGTCTCGTGCGTTCATGGCTCCCTCCAACGCCTGGTGGGAGCCTGTACGCATTTAAGCGGGTAGGTATCCTTAAGCCTGCCATGCACGACCGCGACACGACCATCGTGATTTTCGGCGCGACGGGGGACTTGACGCGCCGATTGCTGCTGCCTGCGCTGTTGCAACTCTGTTCCGCGCACGCGCTGCCCGAATCGGTGCGAATCATCCTCTACGCTCGACGCCCGTACACACTGGAACAATACCTCAGCGAAGTCGAGACCGAACTGCGCAAGGCGGGCAAGCCCCTGCACGGTTGGGGACGGTTCTACCAGCGGTTCGTCGCCTATGTGCAGGGCGGGCTGGATGAGCTGGGCGTGTGTCAACTGACCGAGCACGTGCGCGGGAACGCACTGTTCTACCTCGCGCTGCCCCCTGGCGCGTTCGCAACTGCCAGCCAGCTACTTGCCCGCGCCGAACTCCACAACGAAACGCACGGGTTCCGACGCCTGATTATCGAGAAGCCGTTCGGATACGACTTGGAGAGTGCGCAGACGCTCGACCAGCAGGTGCGCACACACTGGCGCGAGGAGCAAATCTTCCGAATCGACCACTATCTCGGCAAGGAGACCGTACAAAATATTCTGGTGTTCCGCTTTGCGAACCTACTGCTGGAGCCGTTGTGGAACCGCAACTATGTCGAGCATGTGCAAATCACAGCGGCGGAGACTTCAGGGCTGGAAGGGCGCGCGAGCTATTACGACCATGCGGGCGCACTGCGCGATATGATACAGAACCATCTGATCCAGCTCTTCACTCTCACGGCGATGGATCCGCCCAGTAGCCTTGTCTACGACGATTTGCGCACTGAGAAGGTGAAAGTGCTTAAGAGCGTGCGCCCCATCCCGCGCAGTGCGGTGAACGCCTTCGCGGTGCGGGCGCAATACACGGCAGGGCAAGTCAACGATGAACGCGTGCCCGGCTATCTGGAAGAAGAGGGCATCCCGCACGATTCAACTACCGAGACCTATGCCGCAGTGAAGTTCTACGTAGACAACTGGCGTTGGCGCGGCGTGCCGTTCTACTTGCGTACAGGCAAACGCCTCGCAGCCGACCGTAGCGAAATCGCCATCCAGTTCAAAACGCCCCCGCTGCACCTGTTCCGCGAGACGCCGTTAGATCGCCTGGAACCAAACTGGTTTCTCTTCGAAATGAAGCCCGCCGAGGCGATTTATCTGATGGCGCAGGCGAAGCGCGTGGGGCTGGAGCTGACCCCCCGCACAATTGTGCTGCGTGCGCCCTATCGCGAGGCGGGACAAGAAGGTTTCGATGCCTACACCACCCTGCTGCTCGATGCGCTGGAGGGCAATCGCCAGCACTTTCTACGGTTCGACGAGGTTGAGTGGGCGTGGCGCGTGTTAGACCCGATTCTCAAAGCGTGGCAAAGCGATGCCAGCCCCCTGCCCACCTACCCCGCCGGCAGCGAGGGACCTGCAGAGGCTGTGCGAATACTGGACTCGGAGCAGCACTACTGGAGACCCCTAAAAGAGTAGGTACGACGGTAAGATACCGTCGTACCTACTATGATATTTACTTCTCAAACTCCACCTTCACCGACTTCGGCTTGGCAGACTCGGCTTTCGGCAAGCGCACCTCCAGCACACCGTTCTTGTAGACGGCTTTGACTTTATTCTCGTTAATCGCGGCGGGCAGCGTATAGTTCACGGTGAACTTGCCGTGGCCGCCCATGCGACTAACATAATGCGCCTGCACATTCTCGCCCTCGATGAGCGCCTTGCGCTCGCCCGACACCGTCAGCGTACCATTGGACAACTCCACATGGAGGTCTTTCTCCGACACGCCCGGCGCGGTCACGAACACCACGAACTCCTCAGGCGTCTCGTACACATCCAGAGCAGGCGAGAACTCAAACTCCGCAGTCGCCATAGTCGTCGGTCGCCACTCGAAGAATCGGTTGAACAGTTCATCCATCTCGCGGCGGAACTGATCCATCTCGCGGAACGGATTCCATCGCACCACTGCATTCTCCAGTTCGCGTCGTACAGGTAGTCGCATCATCATCCCTCCTTGTTGAGTATTTTGCTGGAAGGTCTCTTGAGTGCCTTCCACTCAACTCTACGAATTGGCGCAGGAAAAAGTTCCCGAAACTGGTATAATCTGACTCGGAGGCGCAACGATGAGCCAGAAAACTATCACGGAACGCAAACAGCGGTTTGAGTCGCTATCAGGTATCGAAATCAAGCGTTTCTATACGCCCCAGGATATTGCCCATCTCGACTATCAGCACGATTTGGGTAATCCGGGCGAGTACCCCTTCACGCGCGGGCTGTACGAGACGGGCTACCGCACAAAGCTATGGACGGTGCGCCAGTTCTCGGGTTTCGCTACGCCCGAAGAGACCAACCAGCGGTATAAGTACCTGATTGAGCAGGGGCAGACAGGGCTGTCGGTGGCGTTCGACCTGCCGACGCTGATGGGCGTCGACCCCGACGACCCCGAAGCCGAAGGCGAGGTGGGCAAGTGCGGCGTCAGCGTTGCCTCGCTGGAGGATATGGAGATACTGTTCGACGGCATCGACCTGGCGAACATCACCACCTCGATGACCATCAACGCGCCCGCGATTATGATTTGGGGCATGTATCTGGCGGTGGCGGAGAAGCGCGGCATCTCGCTGGAGAAACTCGCGGGCACGATTCAGAACGACATCCTGAAGGAGTTCATCGCGCAAAAAGAGTGGGTTTATCCGCCCGAGCCGCATATGAAGCTTATCGTAGATACGATCGAGTTCGCCACCTACCATGTGCCGAACTGGCATCCCGTGAGCGTGAGCGGCTACCACATCCGCGAGGCGGGCGCAACTGCCGTGCAGGAGCTGGCATTTACTCTCTCCGATGGATTCGAATATGTACGCTGGTGCTTAGACCGTGGGCTGCCTATTGACGATTTCGCGCCGAAGTTCTCGTTCTTCTTTAATGCACACATCGACTTTTTCGAGGAGATTGGCAAGTATCGGGCGGCGCGGCGGATTTGGGCGCGCGAGATGCGCGAGACCTTCGGCGCGAAGAATCCTCGCTCGTGGTGGATGCGCTTCCATACACAAACCGCGGGCGTCTCGTTGACGATGCAGCAGCCGTATGTGAACCTGATACGCTCTACGATTGAGGCGTTAGCGGCGGTGTTAGGTGGCACACAGTCGCTCCATGTGAACTCGTTCGACGAGGCGTGGGCGCTGCCCACTGAGGAAGCCGTGCTGCTTTCGCTGCGTACACAGCAGGTAATTGCGCACGAGTCGGGCGTGGCGAACACAGTTGACCCGCTCGGCGGCGCGTACCTTGTGGAGTGGATGACCGACAAGATGGAGGAAGGCGCGCGCGAATACTTCCGCCGAATCGAGGAGGAAGGCGGTGTGATTCCTGCCGTGAAGAGTGGTTTCTTCCAGCAGGAAATCGCCGACGCTGCGTACCGGTTCCAGCAGCGTGTGGAAGAGCGCGACTTCGTCTGGGTCGGTATCAACGAATACCAGATGGACGAGGAGCCAATCCCGTTCCGCATTCTGAAAATCGAGCATGAGGCGCACGAGAAGCAGGTAAAGCGCATCGCCGACCTGCGCCGCCGACGCGACAATCGTGCTGTGGCGCAGGCGTTGAAAGACCTTGTCGCCGCCGCCCGCCGCGAGGAGAACCTGATGGTTCCGATACTGGACGCCATCAAAGCCTACGCCACCCTCGGCGAGATGGTGAACGCGCTCAAAGAGGTGTACGGAACGTACACAGAAGGTACGGCGATATAAACCGTCGGCGAGGACGCCGACGCTACGAATAGCGCTCGTAGCGTCGGCGTCCCC
>CAYVKB010000074.1:11230-11403 GCA_964451985.1 uncultured Fimbriimonadales bacterium
GACCCTCGCCCTGTAGCATCGACGTCCTCGCCGACGACACCAACCTCGTCCCGTAGCGTCGGCGTCCCCGCCGACGAACCCCCTTCGTAGCGCCGGCGTCCCCGCCGACGAACCCCCTTCGTAGCGTCGGCGTCCTCGCCGACGAGGCTCACCGTGTAGTCGCCGACGACACC
>CAYVKB010000075.1:0-10640 GCA_964451985.1 uncultured Fimbriimonadales bacterium
CGACGCTACGGGGATGGGGTTCGTCGGCGGGGACGCCGACGCTACGGGGTGGGTGGGGTCGTCGGCGGGGACGCTACGCGAGTGTGTTTGTAGCTTGGCGTCCCCGCCAACGAGCCACAATAAAGGAACCCCCGATTGGTATTAGGTATACTCTTTCAGCAAAAAATAGGAGGCGATGATGGCGGAACTCTTAGCAGCGCAACTGGTGCGCGACATTCCGAACTTTCCAGAGCCGGGGATTATCTTCAAAGACATTACCCCCGTACTGAAGCACCCAGCGGCGTTAAAGGAAGTGATTGACCTGATGACCGAGCATGCGCGACAACTTAAGCCCGATGTGATTGCGGGCATAGAGTCGCGCGGGTTTGTGTTCGGGCTGCCGATTGCGGTTAATTTGGGGCTGGGCTTCGTGCCTGTGCGCAAGCTCGGTAAGCTGCCCGGCGAGAAAATCAGCGAGGAGTACGCGCTGGAGTACGGTACGAATACGGTTGAGATGCACACCGACTCGGTGGAGCCTGGTCAGCGTGTGGTGGTGGTGGACGACCTGCTGGCGACGGGCGGCACGGCAAGCGCGGCGGCGCGACTCATCGAGCGGCTCGGTGGCACTGTGGCAGGCTTCACCTTCCTCATTGAACTCACCTTTCTGGATGGGCGTAAGCACCTGCGCGGCTACGACGTCTACTCGCTGATTGAATACTGAGCCATGACGATACGCGAGCGACTGGAGCAGCTGGAACTGCAAACCCTTGCGCCCTATGCGACCAAGAGCGCGGAATCGCGTGGGCGACCGATGTCAGAGCCGCCCGACCCCGTGCGTACAGCCTTCCAGCGCGACCGCGACCGCGTGGTACATTCCAAAGCCTTCCGACGCCTCAAACATAAAACACAGGTGTTCTTAGACCCTAACGAAGACCACTACCGCACGCGCCTGACCCACACCCTTGAGGTGGCGCAGATTGCCCGCACTATCAGCCGCGCCCTAAGCTTGAACGAAGACCTCACCGAAGCCATCGCGCTGGCGCACGATTTGGGGCATCCACCTTTCGGGCATACCGGCGAGGAGGCGTTGGACGAGATTCTGCGCCAGTATCTACCCGACGCGCAGTTCCGACACTACGAGCA
The DNA here is from genome assembly GCA_964451985.1 of uncultured Fimbriimonadales bacterium. GTDB lineage: Bacteria > Armatimonadota > Fimbriimonadia > Fimbriimonadales > GBS-DC > GBS-DC. The sequence continues at coordinate 1,123 of CAYVKB010000075.1, forward strand.
GAGCCTGCGCGTGGTGGACTGTATCGAGAAAGAGGGACGCGGGCTGAACCTGACTCACGAGGTGCGCGAGGGCATCGTGGGGCACTCTAAAGGACGCGCCGACCTTACCGCTCACGAGACCCACAAAGCCGTGCATCTGGAAGCCGCCGTCGTACGCATCGCTGACCGAATTGCCTACCTGAACCACGACCTCGACGATGGATTCCGCTCCGGCCTTCTTACCCCCGATGACCTGCCGCGCGACCTAATCGAGTTCCTCGGCAATACGCACAGCGGACGCATCGCCCGGATGGTGATGGATGTGGTGGAACAGAGCGATGGCAAGCCCATCGTGCAGATGAGCGAACCCATGCTACAAGCCATGAACCAGATGAAAGAGTTCATGTTCGAGAACCTGTACCACCACCCGAAAGTGCAGCGCGAGCGTGAGAAGATGACACGCATCATCCACCAGATGTTTGCATACTACTTTGAAAACCCGCAGGAGATGTCCGAGAAGTTCCGCCCGAAAGACGACACGGTGGAGGCGCGAGCGCAGGCTGTGTGCGATTATATCGCGGGCATGACCGACCGCTACGCGCTGTACAAGTATACGCAGCTCTTTATGCCGCGGAATTGGGGAGGGAGCACACTGTGAAACTTAAATGCCGCCGCTGCAACGCGCCGATTACGCTAGACGATTTGACTTACATCGCCTACCACGCGCATACGCTGGGGGCGAACCGCGTGGAAGTGCATTTCGAGTGCGCCCACTGCGGGCATCGGGGCGAGCGGATGCTCTCGCAAGCAGTGTGGGACGAACTGATGCTGAGCTACCTGGAAAACGACGAGCGCAGCACGGACGAGTGGATGACCACGCAGCAGCTCGGTCCTATCACGGCGGAGGAAGTGCGTGCGGTGCGCCGCGCCCTGCGTCAGGAGAACATCTTAGAAAGCCTACGCGACTGGGAACGCGCTCGCGATGAGGGGCAAGTTGACTGACACAGGCGGTATAATTAAGCACAGGGGCCTGTAGCTCAGCGGCAGAGCAGGCGGCTCATAACCGCTTGGTCGCAGGTTCGAATCCTGCCGGGCCCACCAATATTGCTCTTAACTCCAACCTTCTACTCCGCTGTTAGGCGTCGCTGGATTGCTGCAATCGCCTGTCTCACGCGTTCGCGCGCCACGTAGATAAAACCGTCCCGTGAGAATGCCCCTGCCACAAACAGCCCGCGCACGGGCGTTTCGTAGGTTTCAGGGTCGTGGACGGGTTTAGCGTCCACCTCGAAGGGAACGCCCAACGGCGCAAGCAGGCTCTGGTCTGGCTCCAGCCCGATTAGCGTCAGCACGAAATCTACAGTTAAACTCTCGATGCCCTTTGCGCAGTGCAGTTCCACACAGTCGGGATAGATGCGCTGGATATGCGCTTCGATGAGGGGTACGATGCGGTTTTCGTCCACGCGGAGTTGAATCTCACGCAGAATGAAGGGGCGGAACTTGCACTGCTCCAGCGTTGTTTGGTCGACCGCCAGCCATACGCGGGCGTCGGCGTCGGCGAGACGGATGGCAGCTTCACCTGCGGAGTTGCCCGCACCCACAATCAGTACGCGCTTGCGCCAGAAGCGGATGGGTTCGTCGTAGCGCGTCAGCACGTGGGGCAGGTCTGCGCCTTCCACGCTTAGCCGTCGCTCCTTGCCCCAGACGCCCGTGCAAAGCAGCACACAGCGCGTCCAATACTGCGCAGACTGCTGATGGGGCAGGCGCAGCGCGTGCAGGATGTAGCCTCCCTCCGACGGCTCGATGCGCACCACGCGCTCGTAGGTTTGAATCGGCAGATTCTCAGCGGAGGCGACTTTTCGATAGTAGTTCAACGCCATCTCGCGGGTGGGTTTCTCGTCGTGCGGGGTTGAAAACGGGTAGCCGCCGATGGCAAGTTCGTCCGCAGGCGAGAAGAAGCGCATGCCAATCGGATACTCCAACAGGGACTGGCACAGCGTGCCCGCTTCCAGCATCAGGAACTCCAGCCCCGCGCGTTTTGCCTCTATGCCCGCCGCGATACCGACGGGACCTGCGCCCACAATCAGCAGGTCGTAGGGATACATCAGCTCTCCTCGTAGCCGTCGGGTAGTTTGCGGAACTCCAGAAAGCCTATCGACAATCCACCGCGCACATACCATTCCACGCCCTCCTGCTGGGCGATGGCTTCGGTGTCAGGCGTGCCCCACTCCTCGCCGATTACGACGGGCGTGGCGTTAACTCCGACCTGGCGCAGGGTTTCGGCGCGGGCTTTGGCGCGTCGCACATCGTTCGCGCCGAGTTTCAGCCCCACCTCCACCACCATCACGCGGTCGCCCTTCCACCAAATTAGGTCTGCCAGCAGCGGGTCGTTCTGCGGCTCCACATCGATCCCTGCACGGAACAGCGGGGCAAGCCAGTTCCCGACCTGCTTGCGCACGTGGGGTTCGCCTTTACCGCCGCCATCGCCGCCATAGAACAGCGCGGGTGCACGCGCCACGATTTCGCGCTCGTACCGCTCGCCTTCGCATCTGCCAGTTTCGCCCATTTGCCAATTCTCCAGACGCTCCAGCCGGCGTAGCGAATCGCGCAATACTTGAACCAGCTCCTGCACGATACCTGTAAGTTCGTCGATGCGCTGGTCACTGCGTTGTTGGGCTGCAGCGAGTTCCTCTAAGCGCGCCTCTGTACGCTGTTGGGCTTTGACGAGATCTTCCACGCGCGCCTCTGTACGCCGCTGCGCCTCGATTAGCTCTTGGGCGACCTCAACCAACTGCTCGAATCGCGCAGGCAGCTCCAGCAACTCGCGCGTCAAGATAGCTTGACGCATGCGCTGCTGCCATTCGGGCTTTTCCTCCAGAATGCGCAGCATGTCTTCAAAGTCCTGTACCGTGAACGCCATTCGGAATCCCCGCTTTCATGATACCTTTACTCTTCCTGGCTCGCGCCTTCCTCTTCCTCGCGGCCTGTATCTATCTCGAACTGGCGGCGTTGGGGACCTGCGAAGGGCGGTTTCTGCACCTTGTCGCCCTCGCGCAGCCCGTCCAGAATCTCGGCGTAGCTCGCGCTGCGCAGCCCGATTTTGACCAACACTTTTTCGGTTTTGGGCTTGCCGTTCGGTTCGGTTTGGTCGGGCAGGATGCGCAGTACATAGTCCTTGCCGTTCTCTTTTCCGATGGCTTCAAGGGGCAGGCGCAGGACGTCGGTCTTTTGCGCGGTCAGTATTCGGCATCGAGCGGTCATGCCAGGGCGCAGAGCGTCGTCGGTCTGGTTCAAATAGACTTCCACCGCGAACTTCACCACGCCCAAGGAGGTGCTTTGCCCGCTGTTTTGGGCGGCGGGTGCGATTTTGCGTACCGTGCCTTTGAACGTGCGTTCGGGCAAGGCGTCCACCGTGATTTCGACAGGCATTCCAACGCGCACTTTGGCGACGTCGAGTTCGTTCAGGTTCAGGCGCACGCGCATTTGCGACAGGTCGGCGACCTGCAGGATGGGCGTGCCCTCGCCGAAGCCCGTTGTGCCCGACATTACCAGCTCGCCCACCTCGCGGTAGCGGCGCGTCACAACGCCGCGCATGGGGGCGCGCACATCGGTCTCGGAGAACTGGATCATCAGGTTCTGATAGTTGCTGATGGCTTGCCGCTCACTGGCGCGGGCTTGCTTGAGCTCGAGCTGGCGCATTTCGATTTCGCGCAGGCGCAGGCGAGCGTTCTGCAGGTCGGCCTGGGCAGCTTCGAGGGCTTTGCGCTTGAGTTCATCCTGCACTGCGCTGGCGCGGGCGCGCTCCAACTCTGCTTGTGCTGACTCCACCTGCGCCTGCGCATTCTGAATCTCGATGGAATGCTGCTGGGCGAGTTGCTGCTGACGCTGCTGGAGATTGCGCAGCTGGCTTTCTGCACTGACTAAGGCGGTTTGCGCGGCATCCACCTGCTGACGCGAGACATAACCTTTCTCCAGCAGGTTCTGCAGCCGTTCACTGTTGCGGCGAGCTTCCTGCATGCGGGTCTCGGCGTCGCGCACGGCGTTGGCGACCTCCACGCGCTCCTGCGGATGTTTCACCTCGCGCAGCAGGCGCAGGTTGTCCTGAGCGGTTTTGAGCGCGTTTTCGGCGTTTTTGAGGGCGGCTTGGGTGAGCGTGGGCTGCGTTTCCGCCTCGCGTTTTGCCTGCTCGTAGCGTATCTCGGCTTGGCGCAGTTGCAGGCGCGCCTGCTCCGCTTCCATTTCTAACGCGATGCGCGCTCGCTCCGCACTGGCTTGCGCCGATTCGACCTGAGCGCTGCCTTGCTCGACCTGTTGCTTAATCTCACGCGGGTCGATGCGCGCCAGCAGCTGTCCCTGCTCCACAATCGCGCCTTCATCCACCAACAGCGATTCGATTCGTCCCGGCACGCGCGATTTGATTTCCACCACGCGCACGGGTTCGAGCGCGCCCGATTCACTGACTTCCACCGCCACCTCGCCGCGCTCTACGGTGAAAGTGCGCTCGGTTGAGACGGGTCGGGCTTGCACCGTCCTGCCGACAATAAACCATGCCGCACCCGCGCAGATTGCGACGCTCACAAGTGCGGCTCCGCATCCAATCAGTCCTTTTCGCATGCGTTTCCGTCCCCCGCAGAAGTGTACCTTATAGAGGTACACTCTCGCATATGCGCAAGGAGGGCTACTGCGCGTTCGGGGCGCGTCAGACAGTGGAGGCGGCGGAGGCGTTGCAGGCGCAGTTGGGCAATCTAATCGCAGGCGACCTGCCAGCGTTGGAGGGTGCGCTGCACGCCGCGCATCGGCTGCAGACCTACCTGACGCTGTTTCGCCCCTGCTATCCGAAGACGCGTGTGGCGCTGTGGAAGCGTCGGCTGCGCCGCCTGATACGCGCCTTGCACGCCTTACGCAACGACGAACGACTAATCCAGCAGCTGAAGACGCTTTCGCCTCCGCGTGAGTATCAAGCGGGCGTGCAGCGCGCCCTGCTGCGCCTGCGGCAGCGTGCGGAAGCGCACACGCAAACACTTCAGAACGCCTGGCGACACTGGCAAACCTCGCGCGCGCCGAACGAAATCCGCGGGCTATCCACCCGTTGGCTGGAATCGTTCAGCGACGAACCGCTTGATATAGAGTATGCCCAGCAACAGTGGCGGCAGTTCTATCGGGAGCAGGTGTCTGCGCTGGAGGTTGACAAAGCGCAGTCGCTGGAGGTGCGCTGCGGGCGGTTGCGTGCGCTGCTGGAAGGCGCTGAGATTTTGCAGCCCCTATGCCTTGAACTGTCCGATTTGAGCACCGTACAAGAACGCCTCTGCGAACTGGAAACGCAACGGTTTCAGCAGCATGCCCAGCAGGTGTTGAAAGCCATCGCCGAGAACGAGCGCGAGCAAATGGTGCGCTACGCGGGTAGCTCGAGAGGGTATACGCGGATCAGAAGAGGGATTGAGTGGGCAAGTCTGCAGATAGAGTAACGGTACGACGGCATCCGTGCCGTCGTACCGAGAGGAGTTAGTCGTTGCAACTCTCGCAACCGCGCCCCGTGCATTCTCCGCGTGGGTCGTTCGGGTCGTAGTCGGGGCGGAAAAGCCATGGGTTGCAGCCATCGTGCCAGTATTGCCCCGGTTGCCCGTGCGAGTCGTAGAGGGTGTAGGGGTCGGTGCGGTAGTCGGTGTTGGCGGGGGCGAGCTGTGCGCCGAGTCGTCGCCACTTCGCGCTGCCGTCCGCAAACACGAACACCGCGCCCTGACTGTGAATCCACATCGCGCCATCCAGCCCGAACATTACGCCCTGCGGATAGGGGTTGGCGGGCGCGCCCCAGATACAGCTCGTGTAGCCGCAGGGTCGGTTTGGGTCATCGCAGCGCAGGCTGGGGTTGGTGAGCGCAAAGCCCTCCACGCCTGCTTTGCCGCGTCCTTCCCACAGCATCGGCACAGTGGACGCGCTGACCACCGCCGCCGCCGATAAGCCGTGCAACAGTCCGTTGTAGGTGTAGCTGACCTTCGCAGGCGCACGGCGTGGGCTTGAATAATCGTTCACACTGCCGCGTCGCATCGTCGCCGATGGGCAGGCGTACACGGCGTCATTTTTCAGATACGGCTGCACCGCGTTCGACCAGTGAACCAGATACGCCTGATGGAGCGGGCTACCGAAGGGCACACTACCGCGCCAGTCGTGCGGTGTGGCGTGGAATCGGTTCCACTGCCATGCGCCTGTTGCACCCTCGCGCCCGAAGCCGAGCGGGTAGGTTTCGTCATAGTCGTTCTGATACATCATAAACGCCAAGCCCTGCTGTTTGGCGTTGTTCAGACACGCGGTCTGACGGGCTTTCTCGCGGGCCCCTGCAAACACGGGGAACAATATCGCCGCCAGAATCGCGATAATCGCAATGACTACCAACAGCTCAATCAGTGTAAAACCGTTTCGGAAACGCATGATGACCTCCTGTGCTGAGATTTGCTCTGCGGTTCACCGCAGAGGAGTTGAGCGTTGAGTGGCGCGCGTAGGCAAGTTGCGCACGCGACGCATCCGAACTCAGCTCAGCACAGGGGGTGCGCGAAGCGCGTGCGCGCGCGGGGCGCGATGGTTGAGGAATGTGCGCGGCGGGTCTGGAAGTCGCGCCGATAAGATAGGGGTGTTCTGAAGCGTGGGCGCGTCTACAAGCGTAGCAGCGACGCTGATTTCGACGTGGAGCGGTTTCGCATCCGCGTGGACGGGCTGCGGCGCAGGCGCGCTGCACACAGGGCACGGCTCGCACTGACACGGGTGGTCGGAGCAGGGAAGCGTGGTCTCCGTTGCGCAGCAGGTGAGGGTTTCGAACGCGCGCTCGCACGCCTGAAGGCATCCCAACGCCGAAAGCGGTGTTGAGACACTCAGCCATAGCGCAAGCAGCCAGACCGCCCTGCGCGGCGAACGCCCATCCATAAACGGATTATACCACAACTCACACCCACCTCGAAACCCTCCGTCGTCTTCCCCTCTCGGGCGAAGAAAATCGGACGGCTCTTCGCAACCGAAATTTTACAATTGGGTTTTCTCGGCTTGCCATAGGACAAATTAATTGGAGATTCCGAGCCGAAGGCGAGGAATCGCAACTTCGATCAGGTGCTGATTGAAACCGATGGAGCAGGTACACTGTATGCTATGCAGGTGCAGCCAGCTCAGACAGTCTCGGTAAGCTCTGCCGACGGTGCGACACCAATCATTCAACTACGCGGCGCCACCAAACGCTTTGGCAACCTCATCGCCTGCGATCATGTGGATTTGCAAGTTGCCCCTGCCACGCTGCATGCGATTATGGGCGAGAACGGCGCGGGCAAAACGACGCTAATGCGCATTCTGTATGGCTACTACACACCCGACGGAGGTGAAATCCTTCTGAAGGGCAAGCGCGTTCACTTCCGCAGCCCCGCCGACGCGATTGCCTATCACATCGGCATGGTCAGTCAGCACTACAGCATTATCCCGGAGCTCAGCGCGCTGGACAATTTGATTTTAGGCGCGGAGCCGACGGGCGCACTGGGCTGGCTGAACCGCCGTGCCGCGCTGGAAAAAGCCCAGCAACTTGCCTCCAGCCTCGACTTCCAGCCCGACTGGAACCGCCCTGCTGCCGAACTCAGCGTCGCTGCCCGCCAGAAACTGGAGATTCTCAAACTCCTGTGGCGCGAGGCGGAGATCCTTATCCTGGACGAGCCGACGGCGATGCTTTCCCCCCGCGATGTGGATACACTGTTTGAAACGCTACTCCGTCTCAAGGCACAAGGGCGCACAATTCTACTGGTGACGCACAAGTTAAACGAAGCATTGCGCTATGCCGATTTCGTGACGGTGCTGCGTGGGGGACGTAAGGTGGCGGATGCGCCCGTGTCGGAAGTGGATGCGCCGACGCTGACACGATGGATTATTGGCGAATCTGATTTCACACCCCTCTCTGTCAACGGCGAGAGGGGGGAGCAGGCGCGCGGATTGCACAACAACTCCCCGTCTCTGTTGACGGAGAGGGGGCAGGGAGGTGAGGAGCCGACCTCCAATACCGAGAGGCGGCAGGGAGGTGAAGGTGTCCTTCAACTCCGCGACCTTTACATCCCCTCCGACCGCGGCGGCTGGGGCGTGCAGGGGCTTAGCCTGATCCTACACGCAGGCGAGATACTCGGCATCGCAGGCGTGGACGGCAGCGGGCAGCTGGAGCTGATGGAAGCCCTTGCGGGACTGCGCCCCGTAGCGAAGGGCGAAATCCTACTGAACGGACAGCCCTTCCACCGTTGGAGCACCGCTCAGCGTATTCGGGCGGGCGTGCGGTATTTGTTCGATGACCGCTTCCGTCGGATGATGGCAGTGCAGTGGAGCGTGCTGGAGAACGCAATTTTGGGCGCGCAGCGCGACCCCGAACTGCAAACGCTGGGCTGGTTCAAGCCGCGTGCCGTGCGCCAGCGGGCAGAGGCGCTGATTCGGCGGTTTCAGGTGAAAGTCCCCTCGCTGCGTGCGCCGATTGTGCAGCTGTCGGGGGGCAATCAGCAGCGACTGGTGATTGCCCGCGCGCTGTATGGGCAGCCGCGCCTGCTAATCGCCTACGCACCCACCCGGGGGCTGGACATTCGCGGCGCAGAGGCGACCTACGCGGCGATTCGCAAGGCGTGCGAGCAGGGCATGGCGGCGTTGGTGATTGCCTTTGACCTGGACGAGGTAATGGAACACTGCGACCGCATCGCCGTGCTGTTCAAGGGCGCGATTGTGGCGGAGTTTGCGCAGGGTGAGTTCTCGCGCGAGGCGATTGGCGCAGCGATGGTGGGAGCGACTACACACGAGGGACACGCATGAGACCCGCTCGCTGGACGACGCGCTTGACGTTTCTGTTCTACTCGCGTCCTGTGTTTCGGGTGTGGGAGATTTTCTGTAATCACGCGGTGCGCATCATGGCGCACAAGGAACGCATGCGCTCGGTACAGTGTTCGCGCGAGTGGGCGCAGTTGAACCTAAAGCGAATGGAGATTCAGCGCAGGCTGGGACGCATCAGCAATAGCCACGCACATGTGTGTGCCACGTGCGGGCACTGCTGCAAAGGCACACGCGAGCGCGACGCCTTTCTGGATAGGGTAATGCAACAGCCTGATACGGAGCATCTCGGCGCGCGGCGGCTCACTGGTGAGATGGTGGGGCTACGCATCGCGCAAGTGCAGGGGCAGATCCTGCATCGGGACGCCCCCAAAGCACAGGGCTGCTGTAACGAACTCACCTGTGAGGGCTGCCGCCTGCCTCAAGAGCTGCGTCCGATGCAGTGCCTCGCCTACTTCTGTGGCGCGGCAGTAAAAGCCCTGTCGCAGGAAGAGTGCGAAGAGGGCATACGCCTGCTCAAGCAGTTGCTGCACCTGCAGTGGCAATCCGTCAAGTTGGCGATGCGTACGCGCCGAAGTGGCAGGTGAGCCATCGATTACAACACTGCCAGAGTTTCAGACGCAAATCTCAGCAATCGTGAAGCAATCGTATTTGGGTTAGGGATGCTCGTATCGTAGTCGCACAGGTTGGCCCCTCCTTCAGGTTCCCCCTGCTACGCA
>CAYVKB010000076.1:0-10328 GCA_964451985.1 uncultured Fimbriimonadales bacterium
CGGCGGGCGCCTCGCCCTCCAGGATTGAACACAGCAAGTCGGTTCGGCAAGAGCCGCGCCCGCCAAGAGCGTGTTTTGCTCGGCGAGTTTGTGAGAAACGCTCGCGCCTCGTTTTCTTAACAGTAAATTTGTATTTTGGGTCTTGACATTCCTCTGTAGAATGGGGTATAATAGTAAATGCGAGGAGTAGCTTGGTGGAAAGGCTCTTCGCGGGGGATGATACTGATGCGACCGATTGTAAAGTGGGAGCGACGTTGCAATTACCGTGTTTGGGGTGTAGCGCTCTCGACGGTGCTAGGAATAGTGGCATGCTGGAGCGACTCGGTGGAACCGCTTTCGCCCAACTCGGCTCAGATTTTCGGCTGGGGGCGGCAAGCGCCTACCGTGCGCCTGGAAGCGCGTGCCGTTAGCTCACAGCCAGCCGAGCGCGTGTTCATCAGCGCAATCATCGCTGATGCACAGGGTAGGACTATCGACCGTGTGTCTCTCTATGACGATGGCACGCACGGCGACTCGCAAGCGGGCGATATGGTCTTTACCGAACTCTACACGCCTCGCTCAGAAGGTGTTTTGCAAGTCCGCTTCAAAGCTGAGTGGGAACGCGGCGGCAAACGCCTCACACGCTTCTCGCAATCTCGTACGTTTGAAATCGTGCGCGCCCCCTATGTTCGTTTCACGAACAAGCTCGCTGAGGAGCGTCCCTCCGTCGGTTCAGTGACCAGTGCGCAAACGGTTCTGCTAATTGGCAACGACGAACACTATAAAGGTCCGCTGGAGTCCATCACGCTGCGAGCCACTTGCACGCCCAGCGGCACTGCTGAACCGCCTCAAAAACTGACTGTACAACCCACCGTGCGCTATCGCTTCGAGAAACCCGGTGAACACCAACTCACGGTACAAGCCGTAATGACTTACAAGGGGCAGCAAATCGCAACTGAACCCGACACGCTGACAGTAATCTACAACACGCCCCCGCAGGGGCTGTTGTGGGCGGCAGGGATCGCCATTATAATCGGACTGTTCATACTGCCCGGCAAACGTATACCTGTGTATAAACATCAATTCCTACTGCGGAACCCTAAATATAAGACTCAAGACGATTTATACCTAGCGGCGAACGACCAGCCACTGGAGATTGAAAAGGGCGTCACGCTGGAATATGTAAAGGGTGAACCGGAGGTGAAACTCGCGGAGGGCACGCTGACTACTTTGTCGGGTGGAGAATTGGAAAAGGGTAAGCCGCTCAACGCAGGGGAGAAGTACCGCACTCCGTCAGGAAAAATCCTCGAGTTCTGCGATACGACCATCGACAAGCAGAAGGAGGTCGCCTTACGCATCGTGCCTAACACACCTTGGAAGATAATCGCCCTCACAGTGGGGGGCGGACTGATTGCATACTACTACATTTTACAAAACCAACTGGCTCAACTGACCAACCTATAGCAGAAGGAGGACAGGCATGCAACACAACAATCATCTTATCACATTGGAGTATCATGAGCGGGGGGAAGTGCGTCCCACGCTGGTTGTCGGACTGGGCGGCAGCGGCGTCTACACCGCGCGTCGGCTCAAACAGCTGATTCTCGAACGCTACAACATCGAAGGTCTCATCCGATTCCTGTATCTGGATACCGATCAGGGCGCGATGTCGCAGGCGCCGGACCTCGCCCAAGCCAAATCTGAGGAGATTGTCTCGCTCGCGATTGCACACCCTGAGCAAATTGTGGACGAGTGGCGACGCGATCCCAACTTGCATCCATATCTGGAGTTCCTAAACGGCGATGTGAATGTGGGGCTGCTGCGCAATGCCGACGGTGCAGCAGGCATCCGCCCCATCGGACGCTTCGGATTCCATGCCTCGTTCGAATCGGTCTATCCGCGCCTGGAACGCGCCGTGCAGGAGATTATGCAAGTCGAGGAGCAGGTTAAGGCGCTGATGGCGACCGTGCGATATCACACGGTTGTGGTGAGCAGCCAGCCGCGCATCTATATCGTCACTTCACTATGTGGGGGCACGGGTTCGGGTATCTACTTCGATACCGCGCTGGTGCTGCGAGACATCTTGCTGAAGCAGAACCTCGACAGCGAGATAGTGGGCGTGTTTTATCTGCCGTCGGTGTTCCAACACGAGGCGGGCATTTCGCACGCGATGCGCGAGGTGATTCACGCCAACGCTTACGCCGCCCTGATGGAGCTGGAGTACTTCTGCAATACGAACCACCTCAATCGCGAGTATTGGGAAGTAAAGTACCGTATGATCCCACCTGTTCGCATCAGCGAGCCGCTGTTCGACGAAGCGTACTTAGTGGAGAGCACGAACGCGGCAGGGCGCACGCTGAGCACTAAGTATGAGGTGTTCGAGATGGCGGCGCGCAGCCTGCTGATGGACATCGGCTCGCCGCTGGGCGCACGCGCTCGCAGCGCGAAACGCAACTCGCTGGCGGTAATCGACGCCATTCGCTGCGCCGAGACGGACGAGCCGCGTCTGTTCGCCAGCTTCGCCGTCGCCAGCATTGCCGTGCCCATCAAGGAACTCACGGAATACTGCGCTTTGTGCGTGGTGCGAGACAAACTGAGCCAGAGAGAAAACGGAATCTACGAGTTGCCGTCGCTTCAAGAACCAGAACAGTTCCTGCGCGAGAACGGGCTGACCCCTGAAGCTATCCGCAATGCGCTTACCGATGAACTCGAGCCATTGCGCATAGATATCAAACCAGAGGGAAACCTACAACAGCAGATCGATCGAGCCGTCAATCAGATTAAGCAGCACGCACAAAATCTGCGTAAGATTGCACAGCTCAAGGGCGAACACATTTTGAAGAAATTCCATGAAGCGCTGCAAAATCGCTCCAAGGAGATTGCTCAACAACGTGGCGAAGCGGAAGCGGTGCAGTTCCTGCGGAGCATCGCGCAAATCGCGGCGCAAATAAGTGAGCAACTTATTAGCAAATCCAGCGAGATAAAAAGGTTGGAGGAGGATCTAGAACAGATTCCATCAGGACTGGGCATAATGGAACGCTTCAACCGCGCTCTCGCCCATCAGACGCGCAAACAACGCGCCCAGAAAGCCGAATCGCTGCTCAAACAGCTACGGGAGGCTTACATCGAGGATGAGACCAACCAGATTTTACGGCGGCTATTCAACAGCGATACTGAGTCGGTGCGATGCATGGCAAAAGACCTTGAAAACCAGCGCGAGCAGGAGTCGTCGCGTCGGCAGGAGTTGCTCAGAGAAATTCAAAGGCGCATCGCGGAATTCGAGAATGTAGAGCACGCTCGGTTAGCCCCTGTCTACTCGCTGGAGCAGTTTGCGTGCCTGCGCCGCCACTTCAGAAAGTTCTACCAGCAGCATAAAGACGCGTTACAGAGGCTGCTGAATGTGGTGCTGGAGGGTGATTCTGTACGTTTAGAATTCGGCGAGAAACGCGAAATCGTCGAGCTTCAGACAGCAGCAGATATGCGCGATCGCGTGGATAAAAAAATTGTCCGCAGCATCGCCGAAGGTATCGCGGAGGAGGTTCGCAAGCACGCCAACGTAATGGAGTTCCTAAGTCCGCTGTACAGTAACGAAACTGAAACGGAGAACAGTGAAGACCGCCCGTATCTGGAACGCAAGGTGCAGTATCTGATGCAAATTACCAAGCCGTTCTGGAGCGCTGCGCAGCCGCCCGGCGATGTGCGCTTCGAGGAGTTTCTGGCGGTTAGCGTGCCACTCTCGTCCGACCACTTCAGATATGAAAATAGGGCGCGTGAGCTGGAAACCGCCGTGAAGACACTTACCGAGAAGGCAGGTGTGGTGGCGGAGCTGGTGAAAGACGGCTATCCGTTCGCGCTCACGATAATGAACCGCACTTATGGCGCACGTGCGTACTACCTGGAAAGCGTCCGCGAGATGGAGCATACCTATCGCAAGCGGGCGCGCAACCCGCAGGTGCGGGCGCATTTGCACCTCGACGCACGACGGTTCACCCAGCTGCCTATGCTCACACCGGTTGACCCTAAAGCGAAATGCTGCTGGGCAATCGCGCTGGCGACGGGCTATGTCGCCGTAATCGACGGCAAGTTCTACTTTGGACTGGAAGAGACAAACCCCCCACACCCCAAATTCATTACGCAGCGTGAAGAGCGTCTCCTCTTCGACCAAGAGGAATATAATGAATACTTGTGCGGGGCGTATGAAGCAGGCGATGGAGAATCACTGCTCGGTGACTCCTACGAGTCTGCTTATCTCGAGTTCACACGCGACGAGTTGAAAATCGAGCGGGTGCACGGTGCGTTCCGCCGACTTTCGGCGAACGTTAAAGACAACGCGCTCAACAAAGCTCTGGATGACTATCTAGAACGGCTACGCCAACGCGCCAACAACCACAGAGGGTCACACAACTTCTGGCGCGAGGAACGCGAAGTCCTGATACGCTTCAAGCCACTCTTGGAGGCTGAGAACTATGTTCTATCCCACAATGGTCGTGGCAATTGGTAATTTAGCTCACCGCGCGTTGCAGGAGACAGATCAGCTGCTGCAGGCATTCCGCTCGCCTGCACGGCACATCACGGCGCTGGGTGCATACACTGAGGGTGCATATCACCGATTCAGCGTGCCTCCGATAGCCGAATCCGTGCCGTTCGAGTCTGTACTCAAGCGCTGGCTGTACGCCACCCGCGCGGAGGTGAACATCGACCGCGCCCGCGAGGAGGGCATCGAGGTTGGCCCGCCTGCCGGCTATCTGCTGGAGCAGGTGCTACTGGTGGTGGATAGCAACGCCTACAAGCACGCTTCGGAGGTCCTCGAGGAGTTGAAATCGCTGTGCGAGCGCGCCGACGAGCTTGTGCCCGCCCGCGTCCACTGGCTGATTTTGCACGCCTCTTACGACGAACCGCTGCCCACCGAGATTACTCTAGACCATCAAGAGCGGCTGCGCCAGCCATCGGCGTTGCAGGAGGGCAAACTTATCGTGGCGCGGCTGATTCGCTCCGACGGCTCGAACATGACCCCTGAGCAGCTGTGTGAGACGGTTGCTTATTTGCTCCTTGGCGCGTTGCACGCGGCGAAGTTTCAGGGCGAACACTGGCTGTATCGCAGCGTGGTGGATTTTGAACCTACGCCCAGTACGCTCGGCTGCGGCTTGGTGGTGCTACCGCTGCATCGCATGCTGAGCGCCCTGCAAGACAAGCTGGTCGCCGATGCGCTGAGCGCGTTCCTGCAGAGCGCAAAAAACCCCTTGCAGCTGCCCGCGCTGGAGGAGAACGCACTGTGGCGTGCCATTACGAATAAAGCCGCGCAAGCTTTGGCAGCGGGCGAAACGGAGCGCATCAAGGTCGGCGACGACTTCCGCGTGGAGGCGCTGATTAGCCCACCGCAGGTTTCGCAACGCAACCCCGACCTCACGCAGCTGGAAGCCATCCACGAATGGGAGACCCGCTGGCAGCAGGAGAAACTCCCCCGATGGCGCACGCTACTGAACCAGTTCGTCCAGGAGGAGACCCAAGCCTATCTGCAAAGCCTGCGTGAAACCATTCACGCCTACCTACGTACGCCCGGCGCAGACCTCAACACCGTCGCAGCGCAACTGGAGCAACTCGCCACAGCTGTCAGCGGATGGAGCGCGCACCACCTCGCTGTTGTCCGCCCCTCTCTCAAAACCAAAGAGCGCACAGGTAAACAGATAGAAGAATCCCTCAATAAGCCGTCTCGACGCAATATTCTCGGAATCCCTCTCCCAGTGCGCCCCAACGTCCCTCGTGAAATCGCTGAAAATTTCGACCACGCCCTGCGGGAGTTCTATACACAGCAGGTTCAAGCCGAGGCGCAGGAAGCGTTCAAAAGCGCAGCGCAACGCCTGTTAAGTGAACTGCGTCAAGAGCATAGTAGCTACGTAGCGGCGAAGAACCGAATCGCTGAGGTCATACGCGAGCACAACGAGCGCGCCCAGCAATTCCGCGTGGAGGCGCTGCCTTGGCTGAAGCCATTGGTCTACCGCTGGGAGCATCTGGAGCCAGCCGCCGATGCCCTGTGGGGCAATCGCGATTTGGCGTCCCTCGTGGCGCGCTATATGAACCCCGAACATGGCTTGCTGCAGCAACTGCCCCTAATTGTGCGGAACCTGCAGCAGCAACCGCAACGCTGGATGACCGATTACTATCGGAGGTTCTCCTACTACCTGCGCGAGCTGTTCCCTAACCACTACGAGCGCGAGCAGTGGTGTCAAAAGCAGCTTGCCAAGATGCGCCTGCAAGCAGAGCGCACCCTGTGGCATACCGAGAAGGGACTGCCCCAGATGTGGCAAATCACTCCGCCCGCCGCGAGCGGAATGCAACCATTAATGCCCCACGCACCCGACCGCCTATGGGAGAGTGATGTGATGCTCGGATTCGTGGCGGCGGCGCGCAGCGCGGAAGTGTAAATCACCAACCATACCTTTCGGGTCCCCAGTCGCGATAGACAAGCTCTTGTTTGAGCAACACCAGTTTGCGACTGGGGATGTCCTCATACACCACAATCCCTGCGCCGACGCACGAGTACGCGCCGATTTTCACACCGGGCATAGTGATTACATTCACGCCTGTGCGGGAGAAATCGCCGAAGTAGGTGCCGTTCGCGCCGAAATCGGGGCGTTCCCGCCTACCACGCACGGTGTGAACGGTATCGCCATCGTCGAAGCGCAGCGTGCCGCATACCGTCGCCGCGCCGATGTCTACCTTCTGTCCCACTACGCCCATAATCTCGCAGTAGTGGAATAGGAAGCTACCGTCCAGCATCACGCCGTCTACCTCGGCATCGTGCCCAACGATGCAGCCGTTGCCAATCACTGTTGTACTGCCCACCAGACAGTAGTCGCTGACGCGCGTGCGCGCACCGATTGCCGTGTGCCCCTGCAGAATGGCGCCGTTGATAATCCGCGCCTCGCGCCCGATGAAGCTGTTACCGTGTATCACCACGCGCTTGCCAATCGTCGCGCCCTCTTCTATCACCAGTTTGCCGTGAATTTCGGCGGAGTCGTCGATTCGCACATCCTTGCCGATGCGGTCGGTCTGCAGTTGGCTTGCCTCGTAGTCCAGCCAGCGGGCGTTTGCCTCCCAAATATGCCAGGGCTTGTCCATATCCACCAGAAACCCTACTGGCTCCGCGAACGGTATCTCTTGCCCTTGCTCAATCAGCGTTTGCAGCGTCTGGGCGAGTTCGGCTTCCAGTGGGGGCATACCGCCCACAGGCACGCTGGTCATCAGCCCTGGATGAGCGTTCAGCGCATCGCGGATGTGGGGCTGGAACGCGAACAGCCCTCCCAGTCGGTAGTTCGTATCTGCACTATGCCCCTCGATTTGGCGTAGCTGCCCACCATGCACCTGCGCACCAATCCAATCGCGCGGGTCGTGCTGGGGTAGGTACGCCTGTGCCACGACCGTTGCGAGTGCGCGCGTCTCCTCATGCCGTGCAATTAGGCTCCGAATCGTTTCAGTAGGTGTGACGATGTCGCCATATGCTACAAGGAACGGCTCCTCGCCAATCAGGGGTAGCGCGCTCAGCACGGCGTATGCGGTTCCCGTAGGCTGGCTCTGGCGAATGAAGCCGATGGGTAGACTTAGCCCTTGCAACGCCGCGCGAATGGAGGCTTCAAGCGCGCCCACCACCACAATCAGTCGCTCCACACCCGCCTGCTGCAGCGATTCAGCGAGGCGTCGCACATTCGGGCGGTTCATCACAGGAGTAGCCGCTTTGTGGCGAACTTCGTTGTAGGGCCAAAAGCGCGTCCCTTGCCCTGCGCACAGGATCACGGCGGTTTTCATCGGTGGCAATTTTCGCTACAGAGGCAAGGTTTCCTATCGCCAACCTCGCGAAAGGTGGGGCGGGTATAATCCCTATGCTATGCCGAAGCCCAAGCATGCCGAGCCGAAGCTGGTGAATATCGAAATCAACGGCGTTCCCCTGCAAGTGCCGGAGGGCGAGCTGTTGGTGGAAGCCGCCAAGCGCGTTCAAGCGGATATTCCTATCTTTTGTTATCACAAGTACATGCAACCTGTGGGAATGTGCCGTATGTGCCTCGTGGAAGTGGGCTACAAGCAACCCGATGGCAGCGTACGCAAAATGCCCAAACCCCAGGCGTCATGCACCTTGCCTTGTACTGAAGGACTGGTCGCCTGGACCGAGACTGAGCAAATCGTGAAAGACCGCCGCGCCGTGCTGGAGTTCCTGCTGATTAACCACCCGCTGGACTGCCCGATTTGCGACCGCGGCGGCGAGTGTCCCCTGCAGAATAACACCCAGTTCTACGGACCCTCTACCAGCCGCTACATCGAAATCAAACGGCATTTGCCCAAGTCGTTCCCCTTGTCCAGATATGTCGCGCTGGATTTGGAGCGGTGCATTCAATGTGGGCGATGTGTGCGCTTCACCGAAGAGGTGTCGGGCGATTCGCAGCTCGCGTTCCTGTTCCGTGGGGCGCAAACCCAGCCGCACACCTTCCAGCTCACCGAGTTCACCAGCCGATTTAGTGGAAATGTGATCGAAATCTGCCCTGTGGGTGCGCTCACCAGCCGCACCTACCGATTCCGCGCCCGACCGTGGGACATCACCACGCAAAAAACCGTCTGCACGATGTGTTCCAACGGCTGCAACCTGTATGTGGATAGTCGATCGGGCAAGGTGGTGCGCTTTAACGCTCGCGAGAACCCGCATGTGAATGAGACCTGGACATGCGATAAGGGTAAGTTCGAGCAGACCTATATGCACGCACCCGACCGCATCACACAGCCGATGATACGGCGCGGCAAGGAGTGGGAGCCGATTCGCTGGGGCGATGCCTATGACTTGCTGCTGGAGCGTTGGACTGCGCTGAACGGCGACGGGCGCGCCATCGCGGGGCTGGCAGGGCACAGGCTCAGCAACGAATCGCTGTACCTGTTCCAGAAGCTCCTGCGAGGCGTGTTCCAGACAAACAACATCGACCACCGCTTCACGCGCTATCAGGGTGAGCTGAGCACACCACCTGTCCAGAACGAGTACCGCGATTTGGAAGCTACATCGACCGTGTTTGTGTTCGGTTCAGACTTAGCCGATGAGCAGCCGATGGTGTTCCTGCGGGCGCGCAAGGCGAATCGGCATTACGGTGTGCAGGCGATGGTGGCGTACCCACTTCCGAACGCAGTGGAGGAGTTCGCTGCACACAGTTTGCGCTACCGCGCGGGTACAGAAGACGCTCTGTTGAAGGGCTTGCTGTACGCAGTGCTGGATATGCTACCGAACACGCCCACCGATGCCGAGTGGCTGAAAGCGCGTATCAGCGACTGTACCCCCGCATGGACACAAGACCAGACGGGCGTGCCCGCCGATGTGTTGCTCGCCGCCGCGCGACAAATTGTCGATTCGCCCAGCATGGTGATTCTTGCAGGCGAGAAGGTATTCAATCACCCCCGCGCAGGCGAGGTGATTGAACTGCTGCACGCCCTCAATCGCATCACAGGCAACGACATCCGCGAGGAGGGCGGCTTGAACCTGATGCCTACAGGCGCGAACCAGCAGGGTGCGCTGGAGTTGGGCGTTGTGCCGCACCTGTTGCCCGGCTATGCGCGGATTGACGACCCCGAAACGCGAGCGCGACTGGAAGCAGCGTGGTGCGTCAGCCTGCCTGTCGAAGCAGGCTTGAACACCGACGGCATCCTGCAGGCGTGCTTGCAAGGCGAGGTGCAGATGCTCTACATCACGGGTGCAGACATTGTGAGCGAGCATTACGAGCCGACGCTAGCGGAACGCGCTCTGCGCGCCTGCGAGTTCGTGGTGGTGCAAGACATCCGCATGACTGAGACTGCTCGCTACGCCGACCTATTGCTGCCCGCGTGCCCCTTCACCGAGTACGAGGGCACATTCACCAACTGGGAGCGGCGCGTGCAACGGTTCTGGCAAGCACATCCGCCGCAGGGTGAAGCGAAACCCGATTGGCAGGTGTTCGCCGAGCTATGGCTGCGCACCCAACGCCAAACACCGCCCTTCAATGCCCGCGAGGTGATGGACGAGATTGCACGGCTGGTTCCCTTATTCGCGGGATACGGCTACGCGCAGTTAGGTGCGGAGGGCGTGCGTTTGCCTTAGTGTCAACTAAGGGACTGTTGATCAACTACAAGGCGATGCGTTGCTGATAAGCATGCGCTGGTAAAGCACGCACCTGGAGGGCGAGGCTCCTGCCGAGCCATCCCTCGCTCAGATTTATATACCGTGATAGTCACAAAAGAGACGGCTCGGCAGGCGCCTCGCCCTCCAGGATTGTACAAAGCAAGATGGCTCGGCAAGAGCCTCGCCCTCCAGGATTGGACAGAGCAAGCGGCTCGGCAGGCGCCTC
>CAYVKB010000077.1:0-9830 GCA_964451985.1 uncultured Fimbriimonadales bacterium
GTGGGGACGCCGACGCAACGTGCTCCTTACGTAGTGTCGGCGTCCCTGCCGACAATTCACAATTTCCAACCACCTGTGGATGTAAAAGCATCACGCCCCGCTCGTCGTTGGGCGGGGCGCAGGCTTTCTTTAGACAGCGTCGCTCAGTCATGAGAAAATCAGCACAAGTTCACTTCTTCGCGCGGCGGCGCAGTATCAACCCCACCAACCCCGCACTCAGCGCCAGCATGCTGGCAGGCTCCGGCACCCAGTCCTGCTCCACAAACTGCAGCGAAGCAATCGAGGTGCCCGGCGCAGGCGCACCGTCGATATGCACGATGAAACTCTCAATCACCTGTACATTCGACGAAGGGCTAGCCAGCGGAACGTAGAAGACAGAGTTAATGACCCCCATTCGAGCCACCAGCGTACCCCGCGCCACTGAACACGCCACCGCCGTTGTACAGAATCCGGCTCGTGTTCAGGTCAACGACCTTCTTCGTCCAGATAATCTGTCCCAAATCGAACACAAAGCCGTTGATGACGAAGTTGAAGCCAATTAACGGCGCCTTGCTGCTGGTAATCGTGTAAGCCGCCGTGTAGGTGCCGCCTGTAAAGAACGTGCCATCACCCGTGAGAATCGGATGTGGGTTGCCCAGCGACGTCAGAAAAGTGACCTGTGGTAAAGCGCTCGTAAACACGCTCGCAGGCGCGTTCAGTGGTCCCACGGTGTTAACGATAAATGGCACATTCGTTTGCACGGCGGGAAAGCTCGGTCGGAACAGCGTGCCCTGGCTGGTGGATACATTAACCGTCCAACCGCTGGCGAACGCCGCTGATACTGCTGTAATAGACAGCGCGATACTGAATATCTTAAGCCCTTTCATCCTGTTGTACCTCCGGTTAGGATTATTGTAATGCCACTGGGCGCGCCATGCCATGACGCGCCTCATAATATTCGGCATCCGTTATTTAAAGACTCAAAAACCCCCGAAAAACGGACAGGCTCTCGGAAAATCTTAAGCAAGTTGTTGAGGATTTCAGCGAGATAGGGGTTCTTAGTACTCTGAGCTGCTGCTCATAAGCTGTTTCAGAAATGTGCGGTATATAACCTTCGGCGGAGTAACGCAACCGGGAGTGATTTGCAATCGCGAAGTCATCGTTGCAATCCACTCGTGCAGTGATGAACCCCGCATCGGTTCGGGTAAAGCGTCGGAAACACCTCACCGACAATCAGAAGTATGCAAATTTCAAATATGAACTCAATCGCGATGAGTCCTGTGAGCGCGTCGCAACAGACAGCGAATCAGGCACAGGTGAATTTGGCTCGAAAAGTGATGGATGTGCAGAAGCAGCAAGCCGCCACGCTATTGAAACAGTTGGACGGTGTGGGTCAGAACCTGGATGTAAAGATTTAGAGGCTCCACAGAAGCCCATATCGCAGCCCGCGTGCGCTGATTTGTACCTCCTCACGGCGCAGGGCGAACAGGGCGCGTTCCAGAATCAGCGCGCCGATATGCAACAGTGGGGCACGCTCAGGCTCGATGCCGGGCAGGGCACGCCGTTCAGCGTCGCTAAGGCGCAGCAGGCGTTCCAGGAGCGCGGCGGGTGTCTCATCGCCGAACCACACGCCGTGCGCTTGTATCGGGTCAAACTGCGTTCGCCTCAACGCCAACATCGCGAGGTTCACGCCCGTGCCGCCCACCGTGACCACGCGGTCGGGTTGGGGCAGCGCGCGTAGAGGGGCGAACACTTCGTCCAGCACGCGGGTTGCACTCAGCAGCTCGCGCGGATTAGGTGGTTCGCTGGGCATATGCGTTTCGCGCACACGCCCCGCGCCCACAGGAAAACTGAACCAGTGCTGCACCTCCTCGCGTCCCAGCGCGACCTCCACGCTGCCCCCGCCGATATCGAGGACGGCGAGGAGTGGCGTGTTATTCGTTGGCGAGGATGCCGACGCTACGAACCCGCCCACCGTAGCGTCAGCATCCCTGCCGACGAATAAGTCAGGGTCGCGCACGACTGAGAGAAAACTGTAGCGTGCCTCTTCGGATTCGGAAAGCACAGTAAACTCCGTCACTGACGACACCACCTGAAGCACCTTCTCCATAAACACCTCCCGATTCCGCGCCTCGCGCACGACGGCGGTCGCAACCGCAATCACGCGCTCTACGCGGTGCGCCCGACACATCGCAAAGTACTCCGCTAAGGCGTTTAGAGTGCGCTCGATGGCTTGGGGCTGCAGCGTCTGGCTCTGGCTAAAGTCCTCCCCCAAACGGGTGATGCGAGCCGTGTCGAGCAATATACGCCAGCCCGAACTCGCGCGCTCCCCAATCAACAGTAGAACCGAGTTGGAACCGATATCGATAACCGCGACTCTCACAGGCACAAGTGTACCTGTCTTTCCTAATCGGGAATTGGTATACTTGCCGGTGTGAATGTGCAGTATGCGCAGGCAAAGGCGAGCGCAGGAATACCGCACTGAGGCGGAGCGCAGTTCGCGGGTACGCGGGCGCGCGCTCGCGCTCGGCTTCGCCCTAATGACGCTCAACATCTACTGGATTACTGTGATTGAGGTGCGCTGGTACACGCTGGACGCTACGAGCCTGCCCATTTTTATCACGCCGATATTCACGCTGTTTGTGGTCGCGCTGCTAAACTGGTGGTGGAGTCGGCATCGGGGCGTCGGGCTATTCACAGGGGCGGAGCTGACCGTCGTTTACATCATTATCGTGACGGGCGCGGTGTTCGCAGGGCACGATATGTTGCAGAACCTGTTTGGTGCGATTGCGCACCTGCAACGGCACGGCACACCCGAAACCGGCTGGCGCGAGCGGTTCTTTGACCACGTGCCCAGCCCGCTGTTTGTGTGGGATGAGGACGCCGTGCGCGCATTCTACAACGGGGGCAGCTCACCCTACCGACTGGACTGGCTACTAGTGTGGATGAAGCCGCTCGCGCTGTGGGCAATCCTCATTCTGACACTCGTGCTCATGTGCCTATGCTTGAACTACCTGGTGCTGAAGCAGTGGACGCAGAGCGAGAAGTTAGCGTTCCCACTCATACAGTTGCCGCTGGCGATGGCGGAGCCGTCGGGGTCGTTCTGGCGGTCGCGCTGGATGTGGACAGGGTTCGGTTGCGCCCTGTCGGTCAGCGGGCTGAATGGGCTACATGTGCTGTTCCCATCCGTGCCGCAAGTGGAGTGGATTAAGCAGTTCAACATCGGTCAGTTTCTGACGAATCGCCCTTGGAGCGCAGCCACGCCGTTCAACATGTCAGCGTATCCGTTCGCGGTGGGCTTGGCGTACCTAATGCCTGCGGATTTGGCGTTTTCGGCGTGGTTTTTTATGCTGGCGCGGAAGGGGTTTCAGGTGCTGGGCGCGGCGATGGGCTGGGACGCGGCGGCGGGGCGGGGCTTCCCGTTCCTAAATGAGCAGTCGGCAGGCGCGTGGTTGATGTTAGGCATTACTCTGCTGTGGAGTGCGCGCGCCACCTTTCGCGAGGCATGGCGCACCGCGTGGACGCCCAACCATCCGGAAGGTCGCCTCCACCAGCTCAGCTGGCTGGGGCTGGGCGCGGGCGTCGCCATCTTAGCGGTGTACAATCACTTCCTGCTGCGACTGGACGCATGGGTCGCCATCTTGTTTTTCGGGATCTACTTTCTGCTCGCGCTCACGATTACACGCGTGCGAGCGGAGCTGGGTGCGCCCCACGAGATTTACTTTGTGAATCCGCAGCGCATCTTGTTCGATGTGTTCACCTTGCGGGGGCTGGGCGTAGGCAACCTGACGGTGTTGCAGTCGCTCTACTGGTTCAATCGCGGCTACCGCTGCCATCCGATGCCGAACCAATTGGAGGCGTTGCGCATGGGGCAGCAGTACACGCTCTCGCCACTGTGGTTGGGCGGGCTGATTCTGGGCGTGTCGGTCGTCGCTTTTGTGATTGTATGCTGGGCGAATCTGGACGTCACCTATCGCTACGGGGCGGAGGGCGCATGTCAGGGCTTCAAGTTCTGGCTGGGGCTTGAATCGTTTAACCGACTCAACACTTGGCTGACTGATGAGCCGTTGCGTCATCCTGATCGCTGGTATTATCTGGCGGGTGGCGCGCTGATGGTACTGGGGCTGAAGGGGCTGCGCGCACTGTACACCGCGTTCCCGTTGCATCCGACCGGCTACGCGCTGGGCGTTAGCTTCGCGGTGGACTACTTCTGGTTCCCGTTCCTGTTGGGCTGGCTGCTGAAGGTGTGCCTATTGCGTTTCGGCGGGTGGCATGTGCATCGGCTGGGGCTACAGTTCGCGCTGGGGCTGATTCTGGGCGACTTCACGATGGGGTCGCTGTGGTCGATCGTCACGCTGCTGTTTGAGGTTCCGACCTATCGGATTTATATCTAAAAAATGCCCCCGCAGATGCGGGGGCTATTGTGGTCTCACCTTGAGTTGCTGGTTCAAGCCGTCTCGTGCGCACGCAGCTCGATACGCAGGTCTCCGTGAACGGTCTCCAGCGCGAGGGTTCCGCTTCCTTCGCCAGCAACGCCAGTGTAGTAGTTTTTGCCCGACTCTACCTCTCGGCACTCCAGCGCGCACCCGATGTCGCCCGCGCTGGTGTGCATCTGCACGCGGCAATCGTTCCCGTCGGGCAGCTCCACCAGAATGTCGCCTTTCACTGTGGTCAGACGCACCTCCCCGTTAATCGGCGTCAGCAAGTCCATCTGAATATCGCCGCGAACGGTCTCCACAGTAACGTTATGCGTATCTACGCGTTCGGTTTCAACATCACCGTTGGTGGCGTGGACGACGACGCTCTCGGCTTTCAGGTCGCGTAGGTGGGTGTCGCCGTTGACGAGTGTGATTTGCACGCGCTCGCCCTGTAGGTTGCTAATCTGCACATCGCCGTTGACGGCTTCCAGTTTCGCGCTGCCTCGGATGTGGCGCAGGTGGATGTCGCCGTGCGGCGTGCGCAGGTCGATATCCCCGTCGATTTTTTCGACCTCGATATCGCCTTTGCGCTCCAGTCGCGTGTGCAGGTTCACTTGACGCGGGATTTGCAGGCGTAAGTTCACCTTCTGCCGCAGGTCGCCCTCCAGTTCGGGCGCGGTGATGCGCACGCCGTTTTCGGTTTGCTCCACCGTCAGGCTGTAGGTTGCCTGCGCCTGTTCCACGCTTTGCTGGTTGGCTCCCCGCAGGCGGATATCGGCTTCGACCCGTCCCCCGTCGAAACCGCCCGAGATATGGATGTCGCCTGCGGGGAGTTCGATGGACAGCGATTGCCCCCCAACAATCGCCAGTTCCATCGTTTGCTGGAAGTCGGCTTCAAATTTGCCCCATTGCCCCAAGGACCAGTCGCTTTTTTCCAGTTCGTCTAAGGTTTTGCGCAGTTCATCGATACCGCGCTGGGTTTGCTCGCGCACGCTTTGCCCGATTTGCTGCCAGTTGACGCTGCGCACGGCTCGCCCAGTAGCTTTCACGGCTTCTTCAGCAGCGCGCAGGATTTGATCGAACAGTCCCCGCGTGGGGTTCGTTGTGCCGTTGGTAGGCGCATCGTCGGGCTGCGCCGCATCGGGTTCAGGCGCAACTTCATACAGGGCGTCAATCAGCTCCGCCGCCTCGGAGGGCGTCACCATGCCCTGTTGCATCAGGCTCAAAATCCTTATTAGGGTTTCCTGTCGGCTGTTCATCAGTACCTCCTTCATCGTAAGTGTCGTAGTTTACGCGCCGCCTCTTCAGCAGTGATTGTGCCCTGTTCCAGCAGGTCTAAAATTTCGCGGCGTTGCTCGGCAAGATGTCCATTCAAATCCTGCGCTGTTGCAGGGGTCAGCCCCAGCGCCAGCAGCAGCGCGTCCAACTTGTTGCGTGCAGTGGGGTAGCTAATCCCCAACTCGCGCTCCACCCCCGCCAGCATGCCCCGATTGCGCAAAAACACTTCCAGAAACTGCAGCTGCTCCTCGTCGAGCTGACTGATGCGATTCAACAGGAACTGTCCTGTGATAGCTGAACCGCAATCCTCGCAGGTAACCTGCGTGATTATCAGTTTTCCGCTGCAAATCGGGCAGCGTGTCGGCTGCGGATATCGCTGTTTCATAGTGCTCCACATGATACCCCATGGAATTCAAAAAAGTCAAGTCTTAGCCCCTTTGAAATTAAGATTTTCTGAGTTTTCGATGAGAATCCCTCGAGCCACGATAGAGCCACCTCTTCTTGCGAATGGATCACCAAACCATTCATGAAGCAAGTCGCGCGCCTTCATTCACAAGGTATAATTCCCAACATCCATGAGCAAGACAGTTGTGCTGGTCTATTCAGGCGGTTTGGACACCACCGTCTGCATTCCGCTATTGCGAGAGGAGTACGGTTTTGAGCATGTCGTCACCGTGACAGTCGATGTGGGGCAGCCGCGCGAGGACATCACCGATGCGGCGGAACGCGCCAAGATTCTGGGCACAGAACATTACACGGTAGACGCCCGCGCCGAGTTCGCCGCCCACTACTGCACGCCCGCCGTGAAAGCGAACGCCGACTATCAGGGCTACCCACTCAGCACTGCGATTGCCCGCCCGCTAATCGCCCAAAAAGCTGCCGAAATCGCCCAGACACTGCCCCGTGTGGACGCCTTCGCGCACGGCTGCACGGGCAAAGGTAACGACCAGTTCCGTATCGAGTTTATGCTGCGGACACTGATGCCCAGCGTGCCTATCATCGCTCCGATGCGCGAGCGCAACATGACCCGCAGCGAGGAAATTGAGTACGCCCAGGCGCGCGGCGTACCTATTCACCAGTCCACCTCCAAAATCTGGAGCATCGATGAGAACCTGTGGGGACGCTCAGTGGAGGGTGGCAAGCTGGAAGACCCCAGCTACGCGCCTCCCGAAGAGATTTACAAATGGACGCGTAGCCCGCAAGAGGCACGCCACGCCCCGCAAGTGATTGAGATTCTCTTTGAGCAGGGCGCACCTGTGGCGGTCGACGGACAACGCATGGAACCACTCGCGCTGATTCAGTACCTGAACGAACTGGCGGGCGAACATGGTGTGGGTCGTATCGATATGATGGAAGACCGCATGATTGGGCTGAAAGTGCGCGAGAACTACGAGTGCCCCGCTGCCGTAACGCTGATTACCGCGCACCGCGCCCTCGAAGCGCTAGTCGGCACGCGCGACGAGCTGCGCTTCAAAGCCGAAGCCGACCGTGCTTGGGCGGAACTCGCCTACGCAGGGCTGTGGATCGACCCGTTCAAAGAGTCGCTGGAGGCATTCATCAATAAAGTGCAGGAGCGCGTGAGTGGCAAGGTCTGGTTGCGCCTGTACAAAGGGAGCGCGACGGTGATTGGACGCGAGAGCCGCTGGGCATTGTACGACGCTACGACCGCCTCGTTCGACGACAAATCGTTTGACCAGTCCGAGATGAGCGGCGCAGTCAAAGCGCACGGGATGCCCGCGCGCCTGTATTACCAGATTAAGCGGTGCGAGAACGGCTAATCGGAGGCGATGATGAATCTGTACCATCTGCCGCTGGGCACCGACGCGCCCTACGTGGTGCCTGTGGTCATTGAGATCCCGAAAGGCACGCGCAATAAAATCGAGTACGACGCCCAGCACAACGTGTTTCGACTTGACCGTGTGCTTTATTCGCCCGTTCATTATCCGGGCGACTATGGCTTCATCCCGCAAACGCTCTCAGAGGACGGCGACCCGCTGGATGCGCTGGTGATTATCACTGACCCCAGTTTCACAGGCTGCGTGATTATGGCGCAACCACTCGGTGTGTTGGTGATGGAAGACGACAAAGGACAGGACGAGAAAATCATCGCCATTCCCTATCACGACCCACGCTTCGAGGAAGTGAACGAGATTACCGACCTACGCAAGCACACCACGCGCGAGGTGCAACACTTTTTTGAGGTGTACAAGGAGTTAGAGGGCAAGCCCACGGCGATGCTGGGCTGGCACGGCTCCGTGCGTGCCCGCGAAATTATAGTGGAGGCGCACGAGCGATTCAAGGCAAAGTACGGCGCGCCGTCCACCCCTTGACGGGTATACTTCCTTGTGGTGAGACCATGAAAACGATGCGTTTCTGGGCAATTGCCCTCGGGGTCGTTAGTCTGATTACGCTACAGCCGACTGCACAGCAAGCCAAACCGCAAAACGCGCAGCAGGTGTTAGACCGCATGGCGCAAGCGATGGGAAGAGCGCAAGCCGCTAAGTTCCGCACAATTCAAATCACGGGCACGATGGAATATCCCGCTCAGGGGATTCAAGGGCGTTATGAGGCGTTCTACAAATCGCCCAATAAGTTCCTGTTGCGGATGAGTATTCCGAACGTCGCCGAAGTCCAGCAAGGCTACGACGGGAAAGTGGGCTGGGAAAAGAACTCGATGACGGGGCTACGCCAACTGCAGGGCGCGGAGCTGGAGCAAATCCGCCAGAGCGCAACGATGGGCGCAGGCAACGATGTCAGCAAGATGCTCCGCAACCCGCGCCTGCAAGGGCAAGAGAAGATGGGCAACCGCAACACATTCGTGATTACCGCCCAGACGACCACTGGTAGTCCGGTTAAGATTTTTGTCGATGCTCAGCGCTACCTACTTCTGCGCACGGACATGGAAGTCGCTACGCCCCAGGGTAAGTTGAACACCTCCACACTCTTTGAGGACTACCGCAAAGTGGATGGTGTGATGTACGCTTTCACAACGAGACAGTCTACAGCCAATCTTCAAGCAGTGATAAAGATTGAACGCGTGCGTCATAACGTAACCCTCAAAGACTCCCTATTCCAAATGCCTAAAAACTGAGATGCTAATCGTTGAGGACTTAGTCAAATCGTTTAAGAGGTTCCGCGCGGTGGACGGCGTGAGCTTCCGTGTGGAACCTGGCGAGATTGTGGGGCTGCTGGGACCCAACGGCGCAGGCAAGACCACCACCCTGCGCTGCATCACGGGTATCCTCAAGCCCGACTCCGGACGCATCCAGATTGGCGAGTATGACCTTGCCACGCAGGAGCAACAGGCGAAACGGCAATTGGCGTTTATCCCTGAACTGCCGAACCCCTACGAGCTACTGACCGTGCGCGAACATATGAAACTGGTGGCGATGTGCTACGATACGCTGCCGTTATATGAGCAACGCGCCGACGAACTGTTGCAACGCTACGACCTCGCCGATAAAGCTGACGCGCTCGCCGGCACGCTCTCCAAAGGCATGAAGCAGAAGCTGGCGGTGGTGTGCGCCTTAGTCCACGATGCAAAGCTTTTCCTGTGCGACGAGCCGCTGATGGGCATCGACCCGCGTGGGCAATACACTTTCAAGTCCGAGCTGCAACGCCTGCGCGACGAGGGCTGCGGAATTCTGGTCAGCACGCACCAGTTGGACACCGCTGAACGCCTTTGCGACCGTGTGATTATTATGCACAAGGGACGGCTGCTGACCGAAGGCACGCTGAGTGAACTCCAACAGCGCGCTCAAATGGAGGGCAGCACGCTGGAAGAGGTATTCCTGCGCCTGACTGAGGAGTCGGGGCAGCCTCAGGAGGCGGTTGGCGCGCCTACCGCATAAGATATTCCCGCTATAGAGAGCATCTTCGAGATCCCTCGCTGCGTTCGGAATAACAGCGATTTTTTTCAGGGACCGCCCAGCATCCGAGCACAGCGAGGGGTCTATCTCTGTACTATTTCTCTGCGTAAACACTTATATCGATCGGGGGGTCGGATTTTGTGTGTCGTCGGCGGGGACACCGACGCTACGAGATGTGAGCATCGTCGGCGTGTGAAATGTAAAAAAATTTACAGGAAGGTTTACATAGTAGGGGGGTGGGTGAATTGGAAAGCGGCATACCCCCCGAGAATTGTAAACGATCGCC